>DATHPX010000079.1:0-36669 GCA_035483335.1 Caulobacteraceae bacterium
CCCATGGGTCGGCGCACATGACAGCCGATCCGGGCATTTTGCCGTGCCAGTCCATCCAGCAACTGGTCGAGAAGGGCGCGATCGCCGCGTCCGAGGCGTTCGCCGCCGACCAGACGCAGCCGGCCAGCCTTGACCTCCGCCTGGGCGCCCGCGCCTGGCGCGTGAGGGCCTCTTTCCTGCCGCGGCCCGGTCGCCGGGTGGCGGAACGGATCGAAGACGTCGCCATGCACGAAGTGGACCTGACGCGCGGCGCTGTCCTGGAGCGCGGATGCGTTTACATCGCCGAGGTGACGGAGCGCCTCGACCTGCCCGCGGACGTCTGCGCCCGAGCGAATCCGAAAAGCTCCACGGGCCGCGTCGATATCTTCGTGCGCCTGCTGACCGATGGGCAACCGGCCTTCGACGATGTCGCGCCGGGCTACGATGGGCCCCTTTACCTGGAGATCGCGCCCCAGACCTTCTCGATCCTCGTCCGCACGGGCACGCGGCTCAACCAGCTGCGGCTGAAGACCGGCGCGCCCCGTCCTCTGGCCGTGCGCAGCGTGGGCGTGGACCTGGGCGAGGGCATATGCGGCTTCCGCGCCCGACGACACGCCGGCGTCGTCGACATGGACCTGGAAGGCGGCCACGACCCGCGGGACTTCTTTGAGGAGTTGCACGCGCGGCGGGGCGAGCTCCTGCTCGATCCGGGCGAGTTCTACATCCTGGCCTCGAAGCAGGCGGTGGAGATCCCTGTGGACCAGGCCGCAGAGATGACGCCCATCGATCCTTCGGTCGGCGAGTTCAGGGTCCACTACGCGGGCTTTTTCGACCCTGGTTTCGGGACTCTGGAGGCGGGCGGGGAAGGCTCGAGAGGCGTCCTCGAGGTCCGTAGTCGCGAGACGCCGTTCCTGCTCGAGGACGGCCAGACGGTGGCCCGTCTCGTGTTCGAACCGCTCACGGCGCGGCCAAGCCGGCTATACGGCGCCGACGGGTCGCATTATCAACGCCAGGGGCTGAGGTTGTCGAAGCATTTCGCACCTTGGCGCTGACACGGCGCCATCGTCACCTTTGACGGGCTCGCGGCGCGATCATCCTCCTTGGGTCCGAACACCAAACATGACGGTCACCACCCCCATCCCCACCCAAGAGGTTCGCAAAGACGGTCGCCGGCTGCGCACGGAGGAAAGTCGCCGCCGCGTCGTGACCGCCCTGCTCGAATGCGTGCGTGAGGGCGACTTCGATCCGAGCGCCGAGGCGATCGCCCAGCGCGCCGGCGTGGGCCTGCGCACAGTCTTTCGTCTGTTCAAGGACAAGGAGGGCCTGTTCCAGCAGATGAGCCAGGCCGTGCTCTCACGCATTGCCGACCTCGCCCAGGCAGCGCCGCACGGGGAGACCTGGCGCGAGCGGCTCGACGATCTGATGACCCGACGCTTTGCGGCCTACGAACAGGTGATGCCGTATCGCCGGGCCGCGCAGGCCCATGCCCACCATTCCCAAGTGGTGAGGACGAACAACGAGACCATGCGACAGCACATGCGGCGGACTCTCTCCGCCGTGCTGCCTCAGGAAGTCCGCTCCGACCATTCCCTCTTCGAGGCGCTCGAGATGGTTCTGTCGATCGAGGCCTGGATCGGGCTCAGGAACGATCAGCGGCTCGATCCGTCCCGGGCCCGCGCCGCCATTCGGCGCGCGACTTCGGCCCTCCTCGCCGCCCAGCCCTGATCAGCCGCGCGACTGGAGCAAATTATCCCCGCTCAGACGGTTCCGTCTGAACGGGGTTGCTCTAGGCGATGGTCGCCTACTGCCGGGCTATCGCCGCCGTCACTTCCGCGCGCTCGGCCACGCCGCCGAACATCGCGCTGAGGTCCGGAAGGTCGAAGGAGACCGACCGGATCAGGCCCGGATAGACGAAAGGCGGAACGTAGTCAGGCGAGACCGGCCTCGGGCTCCGGCCTATGTCCATGCCGAGGCTGGAGATGATCAGCAGCATCCGGCCTATGGCTCCCTTGGCGCAGCTCGCCCCATCCATCAGCAACTCCGCCTTGCCCGAGCCGTCGGCCTGACGCTCCACGACGAGCTCGATCCGGCGATCCCCAGGCGCGATCGGAGCCGAAACGACGCTGTGCTCGTGGAAGGCGTTGTAGTCGAACACGCAGCGGCCATCCTTGACGTAGATGACGAAGCCGCTGTTGAGGCTGCCGCGGGCGACCAGGGCGCCCTCCGCGCCTTGCGGGTGATGCAGATCGATCGCCATGCGCCAGCCGCGCATAACCGGCGGGCAGGCGTCCGCGACCAGATGCGAGATCGGCGGCCGGTAGAGAAAATGCCGCCGCGAGGTGGGAAGGCCCGGTCGGCGAGAGGCGCGGAAGAGCTCGAAGAAGCCCCGGTCGTCCAGCGGCAGCGCCCCGTTGGCCTCCGCCTCGCGCCACCAAAGGTCGATCATCTCCTTCAGCAGCTCCGGCTGCGCCGCCGCCAGGTCGTTGGTTTCAGAGACGTCCTTGTCGAGGTGGTAGAGCTCCCACACGTCCAGATCGAACGGCTTTCCCTGGACATGGTGCGTCACCGCCTTCCACCCGTCGCGCCAGACCCCGCGGTGGCCCAGCATCTCGAAGTACTGGACCTGCCTGGGTCTTGGCGCGGCCGGATCGGCGAAGGTGGGGGCCAGGCTGGCCCCTTGAATGGGCATCTGCGCGACACCCCGGACGACCTGCGGCGCCGCGATCCCGGCGGCTTCGAGGATCGTCGGCGTCACGTCGATGGCGTGGCAGAACTGATGGCGGATCGAGCCCGGATCGGCGATCCGCCGCGGCCAGCGCACGATCAGCGGGTCACGCACGCCCCCGCCATGGGTGTTCTGCTTGTACCACTTCAGCGGCGTGTTCCCGGCCTGAGCCCAGCCCCAGGGGATATTGCTGTGGCTGTCGGGACCGCCGATGTCGTCCAGGCGCTCGAGGGCCGCGTCGAGATCCTCGTGCATCAGGTTGAAGTGCTTCATCTCGTCCATGACGCCGAGCGGCCCGCCTTCCTGGCTGGCGCCATTGTCCGAGCAGAGAATGACAAGGGTGTCGTCGAGCCGCCCGAGCTCACGCAGGAAGCCGATCAGCCGGCCGATCTGGGCGTCGGTATGATCGAGCATGGCCGCGAACGCCTCCTGCAGGCGCGCGGCGAAGCGCTGCTCCTTCGCGCTCAGCTCGCTCCACGCCTTCACCCCGGGGTTCCGAGGAGCTAGGCGCGTGTCCCCCGGGACGATGCCCATCGCTTTCTGGCGCTCGAACCAGCGCTCCCGGGCGACGTCCCAACCCTCATCGAAGACGCCGCGGTACTTCTCGCGCCAGGCCTTGGGCGACTGGTGCGGCGCGTGGGTCGCGCCGAAGGCCAGGTAGAGGAAGAGCGGTCGCTCGGGCGTCAGCGAGCTTTGGTCGCGCAGCCACGCGATCGACTGATCCACCAGGTCTTCGGAGACGTGATAGCCCTCCTCGGGCGTGCGAGGCGGATCGATGAAGTGGTTGTCGCATGACAGCTCGGGATAGAACTGGTCGGTCTCGCCCTGCAGGAAGCCGTAGAAGCGGTCGAAGCCCTTCTGCAGCGGCCAGTTGCGAAACGGCCCCGCCGCCGTCGCCTCGGCCATCGGGCACAGATGCCATTTGCCGACGGCCATCGTCGCATAGCCGTTGTCGCGCAGGATCTCCGCCACCGTCGCTGCGGCGGGCGTCACCGCCCCGCGCATGTTGGGAAAGCCGGTGTCCATGTTCGATACGGCGCGGATTCCGACAGCGTGGTGGTTCCGGCCCGTCAGGAGGCAGGCGCGCGACGACGAACAGACGGCGGTGGTGTGGAAGCCCGCATAGCGGAGTCCCTCTACGGCGAGGGCGTCGATGTTGGGCGTCTCGATCGTCGAGCCATAGCAGCCCAGGTGGGCGAAGCCCGTGTCGTCCAGGGTGATCATCACGACGTTCGGCGCGCCCCTGGGCGCGGGATCGTCCGGCCACCGGGGCTCCGACTCCGGTATGGTCCGGCCGATGACGCCGGCAAAATCCGGCTCCGCCGGATGCCTGTAACCCATGGCCTTCTTGGCCTCCTCTGACGTTCTTCCCTGAAATTTTTTGCACCGTATACGCCAATTTCGTGGGCGCTGCGAAAGCCCCTGGCGTTGACCCCACGGCGCCCGCCTACATTTCCCGGGAAGAGTGGAGGAACCGATGCACGACCTGATCATCCGCGGCGGGACCATCGTCGACGGCACGGGCGGCGAACCCTATGCGGGGGACGTGGCCATCGAAGGCGATCGGATCGTCGCGGTCGGCGAAGTCACCGGATCAGCCGCGCGCGAGATCGACGCGACCGGCATGATCGTCACGCCAGGCTGGGTCGACATCCACACCCACTATGACGGCCAGGCGACCTGGGATCCGCTGCTGGCGCCCTCGAGCTGGCACGGCGTAACCACGGCGATCATGGGCAATTGCGGTGTCGGCTTCGCCCCCGTGAAGCCGGACCAGCACGATTTCCTGATCCAGCTGATGGAAGGGGTCGAGGACATCCCCGGCTCAGCCCTCGCCGAGGGCATCAACTGGCAGTGGGAGCGCTTCCCCGAATATCTCGACGCCCTGGAGGCCATGCCCCGGGCGATCGACGTGGGGGCGCACGTGCCCCACGCCCCGGTGCGGGCCTACGTCCTGGGCGAGCGGTGCAACACCGACTACGAGCCCAATGCCGACGAGATCGCCCAGATGGCGGAGCTCGTCCGCGAAGGTGTGGCCGCGGGCGCGCTCGGATTCTCCACCTCCCGCACCCTGCTGCACAAGGACAAGGCCGGCGTCTACATGCCCGGCACCTTCGCCGGCTCGGAGGAGATGCTGCAGCTGGGCCTCGCCATGAAGGGCCTCTCCCATGGGGTCTTCGAGATGGTCTCCGACCATCTGGGCGACGACGACGAATGGGCGTGGGTGAAGGCCTTCGCCCATGAGACAGGCCTGCCGGTCACACTCGTGGCCACCTCCGCCGGCGCCTACGAAGGCAACAAGATGTACAATATCGCCGAGGAGTCCCGCCGCCAGGGTATGGACATCCGTCCCCAGATCGCCGGGCGCCCCACCGGCGTGCTGCACGGCCTGCAGTCCAACTTCCACGTCTTCGTTGGCCACCCGACCTATCGGCGCGAGATCGCCCACCTGCCGCATGAGCAGAAGCTCTCGATGATGAAGCGCCCGGACATCCGCGCGGCGATCCTCTCGGAAGAGAGCGGCATCCGCCTGACCCTGATGGGCCGCACGCTCCCTGAGCTGCTCGCCCAGATCTTCCCACTGGGAGAGGACCCGGACTACGAGCCTGACCGCAGCCGCTCCGTCACGGGCCTCGCCGAGGCGGCGGGGGTCGAGCCGATGGAGATGATGTACGACCTGCTGCTGCGTGAGAACGGCCGCGAGCTGTTCTATCAGCCGCTGGGCGGCTACTTCACCTACAACTTCGACTTCTTCCGCAAGAACATGCAGCACCCCAATGTGCTGTTCGGCCTCTCCGACGGCGGCGCGCACTGCGGGGTGATCGCCGATGCGGGAATGCCCAGCTTCATCCTCGCCCACTGGGCGCGGGATCGGGTGAAGGGCGAGAAGTTCCCGCTGGAGTTCCTGGTGCGCAAGCTCTCGAGCGACACCGCTCGCGCCTATGGCCTCACCGACCGCGGCGAGCTGCGGCCCGGACTCCTGGCCGACATCAACGTGATCGATTTCGACAAGCTGCGCCTCAGCCGCCCCGAGGCGATCAATGACCTGCCGGCCGGCGGCAAGCGCCTGGTTCAGCGCGTCGAAGGCTATCGCTACACCGTGAAGTCCGGCCAGGTGACGTTCGAGAACGGCGCCCACACCGGCGCCCTGCCGGGCGGCCTCGTGCGCGGCGGCCGCGAAGCGCGGATCAAGGTCGCAGCGTAACCCTTCCCCACCCGGTCTCGCTTCACTCGACCACCCTCCCCAGAAGGGGAGGGACGATGATTTCAGAAGATCACGTGCTCCTCGCCCCACCAGAGCGGCGAGCGGGCGAGGTCGATAAAGCGCCGCTCGTCCTCCAGCAGGAGGCGCCCGGCGTCGCCAGCTGCAGGATCACCGGCCGTCGCCGCCAGGTCCTCCGCGCTGTCCCACCACAGCTGCGCCACGCCATCATAGCCGGGCGGGGCCCCGCGTGGCGCGCCAGGGTCGAAGGGCTCGCCCGGCGGCAGGCTGTGAAGCTGCACATAGCGTCGGATGCGCAGGACCTCTCGCACGCTGGCGACCAGGGGCGCGTGGCGATTGAGCCAATAGTCGTGGAAGGCTTCAGGCGTGAAATCCGGCCGTCGGATCAGGCAGAAGGTCAGCTTGAGCATGAGATCCTCGATGGTCGCGCTTGCACCCTACGCCGCCGCGGACCAGCCAAGAAGGCGTTCCGCGCCGGCTTTGACCCGGGCCTGCCACCCGTGCTCACCTGGGCGGGGAGGAATGCAATGAACGCCATATTGGAGCGGCTGAGCCAGGTCCGCGGCGCAGACGAACCGCCGCTGCTGGAGATCACCATCGGCGAAGCCCTGCGCCGCGCGGCGGAGCGCTGGCCGGACCAGCCGGCGTTGATCGTTCCGTTCCAGGACGTGCGCTGGAGTTGGTCCGAGCTGGCGCGCCGCTCCGACGCCCTGGCGACCGGACTGCTGGCGCTTGGCCTGCGCCCGGGCGACCGCATCGGTGTCTGGTCGCCCAATTGCGCCGAATGGACCCTCACCCAGTTCGCCGCCGCGCGGGCCGGGCTGATCCTGGTCACCATCAATCCCGCCTACCGTCGCGCGGAAGTCGCCTACACCCTGGCCAAGGTTGGGGTGCGGGCCCTGGTGGCGGCGGAGCGGTTCAAGTCCAGCGACTATGTCGGGATGATGGAGGACGTCGTCCCGCAGATCTCGCACTCCGCGCCCGGCGCCCTCGCCTCCCCCGAGCTCCCGGACCTGCGGACCCTGATCAAGATCGGCGGCGAGCCCCGATCCGGCTGGCTCGCGTTCGACGAGGTCGCAGCCGGCGACGCCAACCAGGCTGGCCGGCTCGACGAGATCTCCGCGCGGCTCGACGCGCGCCAGGCGATCAACATCCAGTTCACCAGCGGCACCACGGGCTCGCCCAAGGGCGCGACCCTCACCCACCGCAACATCCTCAACAACGGCTATTTCGTCGGGCGCGCCCAGGGGCTGCGCGAGGATGACCGGCTGTGCGTCCCCGTCCCGCTCTACCACTGCTTCGGCATGGTCATGGCCACCCTCGCCTGCGTCACCCACGGCGCCGCCATGATCTACCCCGCCCCGGTGTTCGATCCGGTGGCCACCCTGCGCACGATCGAGGCGGAGGGCGCCAGCGGTCTCTATGGCGTGCCGACCATGTTCATCGCCGTGCTCGACTGCCCGGATTTCGACACCCACGACCTCTCGTCCCTGCGCACCGGCTGCATGGCGGGCGCGCCGTGTCCGGTCGAGTTGATGAAGGCGGTGGTGGAACGGCTGCACATGAAAGACGTCACCATCGCCTACGGCATGACCGAGACCTCACCCGTCAGCTTCCAGACCTCGCTCGACGATCCAATCGAGCGGCGCGTCTCCTCGATCGGCCGGGTGCAGCCGCATCTGGAGGTGAAGATCATCGACGCCGAGGGGCGCACGACGCCACGCGGAGTCCCTGGCGAAGTGTGCACCCGCGGCTATTCGGTCATGCCGGGCTACTGGAACGATCCGGAGAAGACCTCCGAGTGCCTCGACGCCGACGGATGGATGCACACCGGAGACATCGGCGTCATCGACGAAGCCGGCTACGGCAACATCGTCGGGCGCATCAAGGACATGGTCATCCGCGGCGGCGAGAACCTGTTTCCGCGCGAGATCGAGGAGTTCCTCCACCGCCATCCGAAGGTGGCGGACGTCCAGGTGGTGGGCGTGCCCGACCCCCGTTTCGGCGAGGAGTTGTGCGCCTGGATCCGGCTCCATCCGCACGCGGACGCCAGCGAGGCGGAGATCCGCGCCTTCTGCGAGGGCCAGATCGCGCACCACAAGATCCCTCGCCATATACGCTTCGTGGATGAATTCCCGATGACGGTGACCGGCAAGGTGCAGAAGTTCCTCATCCGCAAGGCGATGATCGAGGAGCTGGGATTGAGCGTGGAGTCCACCGCCTGACTCCCCAGAGGAGCGGCGCGTGCGAACGCATCAGGCTCCGGGGCCTGCGAGCGGGACGTGAATGACGCAGCGCAGGCCGTCGGCGAGGAACTCGAACTCGGTTGGCGTCTGCAGCTGATAGGGGAGGGCCCGCTCGATCAGCTCGAGTCCGGCGCCTCGGACTGGCGTCGCGCCCGGCGCGATCGCAACGCCGCTCTCCCGCCATTCCATCCGCAACCGCGCCGGCCGACCCGAACGTCCGCGTTCCACCAACCAGCGCAAGTCCAGCCGCCCCTGCGCCTGCCCCAGGGCGCCGTGCTTCACCGCGTTGGTCGCCAGCTCGTGCAGGGCCAGGGCCAGGATCTGGACCGTGCCCGACTGCAAAGGGATGTCAGAGGGTCCCGAGAGGCTCACGCGCCCGGTCTCGTCCAACGCGGCATGCGCCACGAGCTCGGCTCGCAGCAGCTCGTCGAAACACACCCGTTCGCCCTCTTCGAACCTGGAAAGCAGCCCCTGGACGCGGCCAAGGGCCGACAGCCGTTCGCGGAAGCTCTGGACGAAGGCTTCCAGGCTATCGTTCCGACGCGCCGTCTGATCGGCGATCGCCTGGATGACGGCCATCAGGTTTCGGGTGCGATGCTGCAACTCGCCGACGAGGACCTTCTGGCGCTCCTCGGATTCGCGCCGTTCGGTGGTCTCGATCATAGCGCCGATCATTCGCACCGCTTCGGCGCCGTCGTAGACGAACCGCCCACGCGCCGAACACCAGTGTATCGAGCCGTTGGGATGCACGGTCCGGAACTCGTGGACGTAGTCGTCCCCCGTTTCGCGCGCCTGGGCGACGGCCGCTTCGGCGGCCGCCAGGTCGTCCGGATGGACTCGGGCCGCCCAGGCCGCGTAGCTGGGGATGATCGAACCGATGGCGTAACCTTCCATCCGGAAGTGCTCGTCGGACCACGACACCTCGCCCGTAAGGACGTTCCAGTCCCACAGGGCCACGCGCCCCAACTCGACGGCGGCGCGCAGGCGATCCTCGCTCTCGGTCAGCCGCTGCATCCCCAGAAAGGTCTCGGTCGTGTCGCGCCCGACGCCGCCGATGCGCACGATCCGCCCGTCCGAGTCACGGATCGGAAAGGCGGTCTCGCGCAGCCAGCGCACCTCTTTGTCCGTGGCCCTGCGGATCCGGTAGTTGAGGATGATCCGCTCGCCCGCGCGCACCCGCTCGAGTTTCTCGAGCGTCTCGGCTCGATCCTCCGGAAGGATGAGGTCTGCCCAGTTCTCGAGCGTGTCGCCGGTCAAGGCGGCCTCCCGCGCGAGACCGAAGACCGCTTCGAAGGCCGAGGACATGAACTCGCACCGCAGGGTCCGCGCGTCGCGGATCCACAGCACCTCGGACGAGGCGTCGGCGAACTGGCCGAGCATCGCCTCCATCTCGCGTAGCGAGGTCTCGGCTCGCCGAGCCTCGGTGATGTCCACGTGAGTTCCCACGATACGCACGGCGCGCCCGCCCTCGTCGCGCAGGATATCGCCGAGAGCCAGGATCCAACGGACCTCGCCGTCGATGGGTCGGATGATGCGGTATTCGTTCTCGTAGACGGCGCCATCGCTCGAAAGCGCCTCAAACAGGGTGCGTTCCGCCCGAAACCGGTCGTCCGGGTGCAGACGCGACAGCCAGTCCGCATGGGTCTCCTGCTCGACCTCCGGCGGAAGGCCGTGCAGTCGGCGGTACTGCGGCGAACGCCGCGCGGTCAGGCCGGCGGCAACGTCGATTTCGACGCTGCCGACGCGACTCGCCGCGTCCGACGGTGAAAGATCATGTTCGTTCATCGGCGTGCGCGATCGTTCCCCGGCGCGCGTGCGGCGCGTCAAGCCCCCGCACCCAAAGCTGCCGTCATCGCTATACCGCAACCATTTCGCAACGAATTTGACATAATTCCCAATGGAGGCTTGCGCGCGACAATCGGCGCGTCTATTGTACGAATCAGGTCACACCTCCGCGGTTTTCTTGGTCTCCAAGGGCCTCCGCATCGAGTTCTACCCTGACTGCCTGCGCCGCCCGGTCCCCCTGGGCGGCGCTTTTTTGTCGCGGTCGTGACGATCGCTTTCGCACAAACTGCGGCTTGACGCGGCCGCAGTTAGGCCTAATTTGGCCTCGAAATTGATTAAATATGCCATACTCGAAATGTTCGGGCGGAGGCCCCTACCAATGGCGACATTGGGTTTTGGCTTCCTGAAAAGCGGTCACTGCGGCTCGGAAGAGGCGCAACGGTGGGGCGCTTGACAACGGTGAAGTTAGTTCGTACGTAACAAAATCGTCTTAAATTTGCCTCGAAAAACCACAGTTTCGACACCCTCTGGGGGACCACGACGATGAAGCTGAACATGATCCTGGGCGCGGCTCTCGCCACCCTGGCGGCTGGGGCCCTTGCCGCCCCGGCATACGCCGTCGAGTACGTCATCGTTCCGGGCAGCGGCTACGACGGCGTCGCTTCGGGAAAAACGGGCGTGGGGAACAGCGGAACCGACGCGTTCGGAAACCCTTGGCTATGGAGCGCCACCGCCGGGCCAAAGGGCGTCGACTCGCCCGGAAAGGGATACTCGGTCTGGGGAACGCCCGGGCTTGGTAAAGACGAGGCGACCTACGAAGGCAGCCAGCCCGCAGACGCCTTCTTCATCTCCTTCGTGGACGACCACACGGGCGCGACCTTCAATCAGACCGCCTCGCCGTCTCCGAGCGGTTACAACGAATGGACCCGCTTTAGCGTCTGCACGTCAAGCTGCGTGGCCTGGACCCCCGTGTACCTAGACAGCGGCAATGAGGTCGACTTCTATGCTCCGGCCGGCGATGAGCTTAAGGACGGAGAGAAATATTTCGTGAACATCGTCTTCAACCAGAAGAACTTGAGCGGGAAGAACATCGGCTTCTCGGCGGCCTACGCCACCGCCGTGCCAGAGCCAGCCAGCTGGGCCCTCATGATGCTCGGCGCTGGCGCCATCGGCGGGGCCCTGCGCAGCCGCAGGCGTCTCGCGACCGCCTAACCTGACCTGGAGGTCTCGAAAGTGACGCCGCCGGCCTAGCCGGCGGCGTCTTTCTTGTTGGCCACAGGAGAGCCAAGCCCGCCGCAGTCGCGCTCATGACCCCCGCTGAAGGTCCGCCAGCGCGCGCGTATAGGCCTTGGGGTCCACGCTGATCACGCCGCGGAAGGGGAAATCGAGCTCCACGATGAGGACGACCACGAGGGTGGTCGTCACGGTCAGGCCGGCCAGCATCGCCATATGGCTGAGCACGCCTGGAGCCTCGACGAACATGGCGTAACCGATCGTTGTCGCGCCCAGGATGATGATCACCACCCACACAAGGGCTGGGATGTGGCTGCGCGCAGCGTCGATGCGGCTGGACCGCGCGATGTAGAGTGCGTCTAGATCGCGCAGCATCTGTTGCATCAGCACGACCTGCCCGGGCGCGTCCCGTTCGGGCGCCATCGTGGCGACGGCCTTGCGGATCCGCGCCAGGATATCCCATCCGCAGGCGATCGGCAGCGCCCGCGGGTCGCAGTGACCGTCATTCTCGTCGAGAGGAACGTGGCCGCGCATCGCCTGCCATTCTCCGGCGCCGCCATCTCCGGCAACAAAGGTCAGATAGTTCGCAACTCCGCTCTCCACGGCGCCGCGCGTTGGCTCCGGAGCGGCCGCCGCGTCGCGATAGAGGTTCGCGGCCAGCGTGGCCTCGTCGAGCGTGAGGTCCGACGCCTTGCCGTAGGACTCCCAGGTCGCCACGGCGATGAAGGCGAGCAGCACGGCGTAGATCACCGCGACATTGGTGACGATGAACTCCGCAAGACGCCCATGACGGGAGCCGAGCTGGTTCATTCCCAGACGGTATCGCAGCCACAGGCAGAGGGAGGACGCGCCGAGGGCGGCGGCGAGAAAGACCGGAATCACCACCCACGGCGAGTTGGCGTAAACCCAGTCCACAAATCCTCCCTCCGCCCCCGATCCGCCCACCGCCCCCCTCCGCCGCCATCAATGGCTGAGAAGCGCGGCCGCAAGCGCCGCGTCGAACCCGCTTCCTTGCGGCAGGCCTGCAGCAGCGCGGAAGGCGGTGGCCGCCGCCTGCGTGCGCGGGCCCCAGAGTCCGTCGTCGGCTCCCGGCTCGAAGCCCAAGGCTTGCAATGCTCTCTGCGCCTGCCGCACGACATCCCGCAGCGAAGCCGAGCCCGGAGCGATGGCGCGCAGGCGGGTGATGAGTTCGGCGCTGGCTGCTCCCCCTTCGACCGCACGACTGACCGCACCGCGGGTCAGCGGACCCTCGCGATCGTCGACAGGCCCCACGTCAAACCCGAGACCGGCGAGGAGGGCCTGTCGAATACGTGTCGGAACCCTCGGGCGGTCGGGCGCGGAAGTCTCGGCGGTCGCCCGGCTGCGGCCACGCAGGGCGGCGGCCAGCGCCTCGTCGACTGCCTCACCTCCGGTCAGCCCATGAAGGGCTCGGAAGCGCGCCGCCGCCGCGCGCGTCCGCACGCCGACAACGCCGTCGACAGGGCCCGGATCAAGCCCCTCGTAGGTGAGCCTCAGCTGAACGGCCCGGAGTTCAAGGTCGGGGAGGCCGGAGACCAGCAAGCTCGAGTGGCTGGCGGCCAGCTTCTCGTCATATCGGTTGGCGGCGTAGCCCGGACCGTTATAGCCCCGGGCGAAGGCGGCCCAGTCGCCCCGCGTCAGGACCTGGTCAAGCTTTCGGCTGCGAAGGAACCGCGCCATGCCCAGGATCTGCTGGTCCTCGCCGTCGCAGAAGGCGGCGACCATGCCCTCCGCGTCGGAATGTCCGGCGAGACCGGCGTTGTAGCCAAGGATCTGTCCCAGGCCCCACGACGCGCTTTCGAGCGCGGCTAGACGGTGCAGGGAGAGAGCCTGGAGCAGCCGGTCGTGTTGATGGGCCCCTCCCGCGCCGTAACCGCCCGGCTTGCCGCTGATCTCTGGATGGCTTGCGTCGAACCGCCCTGCCGTTCGCCGGCTGAACTCATGCCGTTCGAACAGGATCTGTGGGCGGCGGTCAGGAAGGAATCCCCGCCCCGAGGTCTCCACTTTCACCACGGTCCACAGTGCTTCGGGCCTGCCCCCCAGGACTTCCAGCGCGGCGGCAAGGCCAGCCGGCGAGAGGGGTTCGGCGCGGCCGATGAAGCCCTCGGGCGCCCTCCCCCCAGCGACAGGGGCGCTAGCAGTCATTGTCCCAGTGGGGCGAGAGCGTGGTGCCTGTAATGCGGTAGCATTTGTTGTCGGGACCATTGAGGGTCGTGTTGAGGGCCTCGTTCCACGGCTGCCAGAACAGACCGGTGGCCACCTCGGCCTTCACCCTCACCTTGGTCGCATCGCCCGGCAGGTCGCGGGTGCTTTGCCATCCTGCGGTGGTGTCTCCGGAGGACCACGACTGTGTCTGGTCCGTCAGTCCGTCGACCCCCTTCTGGGTCCATTCGACGTTGAACCTGGCGACATAACCGCCCGAATTCCTCAGCCGCACGAATCCGTTGGGATAGCTCACGCAATCGGATTTCGTGTAGTTCGTGGAGAACGTGAGCGTTGCGAGCGTATTGTCTTTCAAGAACGCCGCCGTATAGGCGATCGGATAGCCCGGATTGTTCCGTGTGAAGAGAGAGTTGGCGTGAATCACGTCGGCGATCTTGTCGAGGTTCGCCGGATCGATCACCTGGGTCGCAACCTCCGCATTTCCGCCCAGGGTCAGCACTGTGAAGCGCGACTGTTCGACGATGTGCTTGACCTTATTCTTGGTTTCGCCGTTCACTTCTGTTCCGCTCTGGGTGACATAATTGATCGCCGCTTCCAGCTCGGCTTCGGTCGCCGACGAGCTTGTATCCATCCGTACAAGGATGATCCGTCCATAGTCGACGCTGCGGACGTAGGCGGGGGGATTGTCGTAATTGACGACCCGTCGCACGTCGCTGACGGAGACCCTCGGACCAAACACCGCCGAAGGCCGCGGCGGAGGATTGGCGGTGACCGTGTAGAACACCTGGCGGAACAGCTTGACCGTGGTCGAGCTCTCGGCGTTCAGATTGAACTTCAGGGCCGAGGTGATCGAATTGCCCGACCACTTCGTTCCAAGGCCCAATCCCAGCGCGAGCTGTGTCTGGCTGTAGGCCTTCTGCACGTTGTAGCTGGATCGCGCAGCGTTCACGTATCCCTGGCCCCCGGCGTTGGCTGCGGTCCATGCGTCGATCATCTGCTCAATCGCCGTCTGCACCGACGAATAGGTAGGGTCAGCCACGGTCCGCACACCCGCGGCGCCGACGCCCGGCAGGTCCACCGAGATGGTGATCGGCGCGCGCTCGACCGACAGCGGATCCGGCTTTCCGTCAGCCAGGGCGCGATTGGCGCGGATCAGGGCGCCCGGATAGATCACGCCGTTCAGCGGCGAGAGGATCGTCACCTCGTCCAGCGCTTCGGTGAGCCCTTCGGGCTTGCTGGTGCAGATAATCACCCCATCGCGGCCATTGGACCGCCCAGGAAGGCTTTCGGTCGATCCAGGCTCCGACACCGCGAGCAATGCGCGGGAATCGTAGCTTAAGCCGTCCACGTATTCATCAATTGGCGCGGCGAAGGCCAATGACGGGACCAGAAGAACCACCCCAGTAAAAGCTTTGCCATAGTTACGCACGGCCCCACCCTCCTGGACGCCACCATTTCAGCGTGAAAAGGCCGCAAAGACAAGTGTCTGATCTTGAATGAGTGCGACTCAGGGCGCATGAACCATCTGCAAACACACTAGTGCGCTGGCCCCGCCACAACTGGGCCGGCTCGTGGCGTAGAGGGGTGAGTCGATGCGCAACGATCCCGCGCCGTCGGCCCTGACCGAGGTCCTCCGCAGTCAGCTCCTGTCCGAGTGTCACGTCATGGTGAGCTACGCCCTTTCCAGCGGCCGGGAGCTACCCACCCCTGTCCTCGAAGTCCTCGACGCCCTGGAAGGGGAGCCGGAGTTAGGGCTGGAGCTGCCGATCCTTGCAGGTATCTATGGCCAGTTGCTGCAGATCACGACGCCGGCCACGCCCTTGGGCCTGCGCATGCTGCAGGAAGACCGACACACCCATCGCTGGCTGCACGCCATCGGCCCCCTCCCGTCGATCCGCCACCTGATCTTCGCCGCCGTGTTCTTCTCGGTGCTGTTCTTCGGCGTCAGCCTGCTGCCGGAAATCAACGCCAACAACGTCAATCAAGACATCTACGAATCCGCCGGCTTCCCCCTCGCAGCGGTGCTCGTCTTCCTGCTGTCCGCCGCGGGCCTCGGCGCGACCTTCAGCTCGCTGTTCGACGCCTATGAACTGGTGGCGGAGGGACGATACGATACCCGCTACGACAGCCTCTATTGGGCGCGGATCGGCCTGGGACTCATCTCCGGTCTCATGCTGTCGGAGCTGGTGCCTCAGGGCGAAAACGCGCAGGTCCTCACCCGGCCGTTGCTCGCCCTCGTTGGCGGCTTTTCGTCGTCGGTCGTCCACCGGATCCTGCAGCGGTTCGTCGAGACCCTGGAGAACCTCTTCACCCCAACCCCGCAGATGGACCCCGCGGTGAACGAACGGGTTGTGCGCGACCGCCTCGCCGAACAACAGGGGCTGCAGCGGGCGGCCATGGCCAAGGCTTTCGACCAGGTGCTCGACCAGTACGCGTCCAGCGGCGATATTGGCGAAGCGCGAAAGTCGCTTGTCGAAATCGTCTCGGGCAGAACCGACGCCCTCGCGGCCGTCGCCTCGATCCACGGGTCGCTTCACCGCCGCGTTCCCAGATCCCCGGCCGCCGCGCCAAGCGCGCCCTCGCCGGCCGAGCTTACCCCGCAGGCCGAGCCGGATTCGGAGTCGACGCCCGCCCCAGCGTAGGGAGCCCGCGTGGGAAACCGCTCGCTCAGGCCGGTTGGGCCGAACGCTGGCCGGCAAGCTTCAGGTATTCGGCGGCGAAGGGGGGCGGAAGGATCTCCACCATGCCGGTGTTTTCGATCCACACTTCCATGACGTGGAAGCCGCCGGGGCCGCCCCGCTGGTAGCAATGGCATTCCCAGCCCTCGCGCTCCGCGATCGCGGCGACCTGGTCCTGGGACATCTTCACGCTGAGAGCGAAATGGGTTGGCCCATACCGGGGCGACGGTTCGCTCGAAGCAAAACCCGTGGGGCGAAGCTCGGTCCCCGATGGATAGATCTCCACCCCGGTGCCGAACGCGTCGCCCTCGCGGGCGAACCAGCTTCCCGGATTGGGCGTGAACCGCGTGGCCGAGCCGCCCATGAATTCGGCCAGGACCTCGGCCACATGCTGGGGATCGCGGGCGGCAATCGACAGGTGATGGATCATCGAGTTGACTCCTTTTCCGACAGTTACAGCCCCAACTCGCTCAGTCCCGGGTGGTCGTCCGGGCGCCGGCCCAGCGCCCAGTGGAACAAACGCGCCTCCGGCGTGATCGGGTGTTCGTTGATGCTCGCGATCCGCCGGCGCATCAGGCCGTCGTCGTCAAATTCCCAGTTCTCGTTGCCGTACGCGCGGAACCAGTTGCCACTGTCGTCGTGGTATTCATAGGCGAAGCGCACTGAGATACGGGCCCCCGTGAAAGCCCAGAGTTCCTTGATCAGGCGGTAGTTCAGCTCCTTTGACCACTTGCGCGCCAGGAAGACCTGGATGGCCGCCCGACCGTTCACGAACTCGACCCGGTTCCTCCATCGACTGTCCGCCGAATAGGCGAGCGCGACGGTCTTGGGGTCGCGGGTGTTCCATGCGTCTTCGCCGAGGCGGACCTTCTCAATGGCGGTCTTCTCGGAGAACGGCGGCAGCGGCGGACGGGGCATGGTCGGGTCTCCCGACCCAAGCCTACACTTCCGTCCCGCAGGACCCTACTGGCCATCTGGGGGACCTCTCTAGGCCCGCGCTTGCAGGACCATGTTGAACGCGCCCTCCGTGACCCTGCGGACGTCCGTGAAGCCGCCTTCGCGCAGGACCTGGGAGAGGCGACCTTCGCCAGCCTGCGCGCCAAGGGCCGCTCCGACCTCCTGATCAAGCGAAGTGGGGACGCAGATCATGGTCGAGGCGTTGTAGTACAGCCGGCCTACCGGATTGAGATTCTCCTGCGGGCTGTCGCCGGCCATGGGCTCGACGATCATCCAGGCGCCGTTCTTCTTCAGGATCGCGCGCATGTGTTTCGCGCAGCCGGCCGGATCCCCCATGTCATGAAGACAGTCGAATGTCGTGACGAGGTCGAAGTCACGCTCGGCGATCTCCTTGGCCTTGGCGACTTCGAAGCGCACGCGGTCGGCGAGGCCATGCTCCTTCGCGTGGCGTCGGGCTTCGACCACGGAGGGCTCGTGGAAATCGAAACCGACAAAGCGGCTCTGCGGGAAGGCCTGGGCCATCAGCAGGGTTGAGAACCCAACTCCGCAGCCGACGTCGGCGACGCGGGCCCCCGAACCGAGGCGATCGATCATGCCGTCGAGGGCCGGCAGCCAGTTCTGCACGATGTTGTTCACGTAGCCCGGACGGAAGAAGGCGCCCGTGGCGCAGAACAGGCAACCGGCGCTATCGCCCCAGCGCACGCCGCCGCCGGCGCGGAACGCCGCCTCGACTTTGGGTTCCGCCTCGATCATCACGGCGGCGACATCGAAGGCCGCCGTCATATTGACTGGGCTATCCGGGATTGCGAAGACCATCGCCTGGTGCGGCGCCAGGCTGAACCGATCGGTCGCGGCGTCGTAGTCGACATAGCCGTTCGCGGCCTGGGCGAGGGCCCACTCGCGGACATAGCGTTCCGCCAGGCCCCCGGCGCGGGCCGCCAGTTCGCCCGCGGTCGCCGATCCGCCCGAGTGAAGAGCGTCGAACAGGCCCAGCCTTACGCCGATGCGCACGGTGGCGACGCCCATGGCGCCGCCCAGGTCGCCCAACATCTTCGCAACGAACTCGTGAAGTTTGTCCTGATCCAGGTTTTCCACAGCTGTATCCTCCCTGTCCCCGGCAGAGACTCTATCGCACGGACAGGACAAAATCAGCAGTTATGGAGGAGACGCCAGTGTCCGCACTTTGCAAAAGGCGTCAAGACTGACAAGTGCGTTGCGAAGTCAGGCGCTTAGATCTCTTGTTTGTATTAGATCGTACCATTCGTTGCCTCGACGGCCCAGGATTGCATGGCCTCCTGAGCGAGGGGCAGATCGGTGCGTTCCCGCACAAGAGTCGAAAGGCGTATAGTTCCTCGGCGTCGGCGCCACGACTGCGCCGTCTCCGCTTCGCCGCCGCACCTGGGCTGTAGAAGGATGAGCGAGATGACCATGGACACCCCCCGGTCCACCGCCCGGATCGCGGGCCGACCGATCCACCCCATGCTCGTTCCCGTCCCGATCGTGTGTTTCACGGGCACACTGATCACTGACATCGCCTATTGGCGCACGGCCAACATGCAGTGGGCGAACTTCTCAGCCTGGTTCCTCGCCGTCGGCCTGTTCTTCTCGATTTTCGTGGTGATCGCCGGCCTGATCGACTTCCTCGCCGACCGGCGCATCCGCGGATTGCGTCAGGTCTGGGTGCACGGCCTGGGCAACGGCCTCGTCCTCATCCTGTCGATATGGAATGCCTTCGTACACAGCCGGGACGCCTACACGTCGGTCGTCCCGACCGGCCTAACCTTGTCGTTTATCGTCGTACTGATCCTCGCGGTCACAGTCTGGAATGGATGGAGCATGGTCTACCGTCACGGAGTTGGCGTTCGTCCGGAGGGCAGCCGGTGAACGCCCGTCATCTCGCTATTGTCGGGGCCGGCGCCAGCCTTCTCGCCCTCGCGGCCTGCGGTCCCAAGCCGATCGATCCCCGTCGCCAGATCGGTGCGAACCCCTACCTGCCGCCGATCCACCAGTACCTCATGCCGCCGATGCGTGTGGCCAAGGTCATCGGCTGGGGCGACGCCAAGCCGGACGTGGCTCCGGGCCTGCGCATCGAGGCGATCGCCACGGGTCTTCACAACCCCCGCATCGTCTACGCCCTGCCCAACGGCGATGTGCTGATCGTGGAGGGCGGCGCGCCGCCGACCCCGGTCAACCGGCCGAAGGAAATCGTCATGTCGTGGGTCGTTGACCGCGCCCACGGCCCGATCAAGCCGGGCAACCGCGTTTTGCTGGTGCGCCCCGGTCCGAACGGCACTTTCTCCCAGCCCACCGTCTTCATCGACCACCTCTACTCGCCGTACGGCATCGTGCTGGTGGGAAACGATCTCTACGTGGCCGACACCAACGCGGTGCTCCGGTTTCCCTACCAGACCGGTGAGACGCAGATCACTACACCGGGCGAGAAGCTGGTCGACCTGCCGGCGGGACCGATCGACCACCACTGGACCAAGTCCCTCACGGCCAGTCCGGACGGGACGAAGCTCTATGTCGGCGTCGGCTCAAACAGCAACATCACCGAGAACGGAATCGGGGCGGAGCTCGACCGCGCGGCGATCTGGGAGATCGATCGCGCGACGGGCGCCCATCGTCTTTACGCTACGGGGACGCGTAACCCCACCGGCCTGGCGGTCGAGCCCCAGACCGGCGTCCTGTGGGCCGTCGTCAACGAGCGCGACGAGCTCGGCCCCGACCTCGTGCCCGACTACCTGACCTCGGTGAAGGACGGCGCTTTCTATGGCTGGCCCTACAGCTATTACGGCCAGCACATCGATCCGCGCGTGAGACCCCAGAGGCCCGACCTCGTCGCTCGGGCCATCCCTCCCGACTACGCCCTGAGCTCCCACGTCGCGCCGCTTGGCGTGGTCTTCGACACCGGAACGAACCTGCCCGCCACGTATAAAGGCGGGGCCTTCGTCGGCGAGCATGGCAGCTGGGACCGCGGCGTGATGAACGGCTACAAGGTGGTGTTCGTCCCGTTCACGAACGGCCGCCCCTCGGGCATGGCCCAGGACGTCGTCACGGGCTTCCTCACAAAGAATGACAATCAAGTGCATGGGCGTCCGGTGGGCGTGGCCCTGGACACCACCGGCGCCCTCCTGATCGCCGACGATGTCGGCAACACCGTGTGGCGGGTGAGCGGCGCGTCGTCCTGACGCGCCACTCCGGGGGGAACCGCGACACCCGGCGCCTGCGTTCTATCCGACGGGACGGAGCGCTGCGCCGGAGGATATCGACACATGCCGATGCGGACTCTCGCCCTGGTGGCGATCGCCGGGACGCTGCTAGGCGCCTGTTCCCAGCGGGCTCAGGACCGGGCCAATGCGGCAGGCGATAACGCCGCTGAGGCCGCCCAGGAAGCCGGCGACGCAGCCGCCACGACCGTCCACGATGCGGACCGGTCGATCGAGCGGTCTACGGCCCGGGCCGACGAAGCCGCGCGCCGCGCCGACGATGCGGCGAACCGCGCCAATGCTGAAATGACCGAGGCGGGTCGACGGGCGGCGTACGACACGCGCCAGGCGGCCGACCGGGCCGACCGCAAGGCGCGCGCGGCCTACGATGCGGCCCAGCGCCAGCAGTAACCATCAGCTGTGTTGTCTGCGACCGAGTAGGCGGGCTAGAGGCGCGGGTCTCCCGACCAACGGACACTCCATGACCGATCCTGCCGAAAGGCCGCCGGTGCGCGGCCTCGACCTCGACCCGCAGACCCGTTGCGCGCACTGGCGCAGCGAGCGCGACATCATTGCGATCCGCATGCGGTGCTGCGGGACCTACTTCGCCTGTCGCGAGTGCCACGACACTCTGGCCGACCACCCGGTGCAGGTCTGGCCGAAAGCCGATTGGGATCAGCCGGCGGTCCTGTGCGGCGCCTGCGGCCACGAGCTCACCGTGCGAGCATACCTCGACTGCGACAGCCGTTGCCCTTCCTGCAGCGCGCCGTTCAATCCCGGCTGCAAGACCCACCACCACCTCTACTTCGAACCGTATTGAGGCGGCGCGGCCTGGACTTCGCCGTTCGCGCACCGCAGGAAAGCGCCTATCGAGGGAAAGAATCCATGAGCTTCACTATCTATGACGCGTCGGCGCCCGTCTTCGTTCGCGCCATGACCAACATCTCCGCGTGGCTCGACAAGGCTCTGGCCGAGGGCAAGAGCGAGGCCGAACTGCTCGATGCGCGCCTGGCGCCGGATATGCGGCCGTTCACGGCCCAGGTGCAGATGTCGTCCGACACGGCCAAGAACACCATCGCCCGTCTCGCGGGCCTGCAGGCGCCGGCGATGCCCGACACCGAAGCGAGCTTCGCCGAGCTGAAGGATCGTTGCCGCCGGACGATTGATTTCGTGCAGAGTGTGGATCGGTCCGCGATTGAGGCCGGCGCCGAGCGCGAGGTCGTGCTGAGCTTCGCCAACGGCGTCGGGTATCGTTTCCAGGGCGGCGCCTTCCTCACTGGTTTTGCTCTGCCCAACTTCTTCTTCCACGTCACCACGGCCTACGCCGTGCTGCGATCCAAGGGCGTGAACGTCGGCAAGGCCGACTTCCTCCAACACCTCGGCCCACCCACCCCAATGACGCCGGCCTGAGGATTCTCGGAAACGCCGCGCGCTCCTTCCCCATGAAAGGAACTGTTGGGAAACACTCCGCTCCGTCATCCTAGACGACGCCAAGCGGAGTGGAGTGGAGTGGAGTGGAGTGGAGTGGAGACCCAGGACCCAGGCGACTGGGTGAGACGTCGAAGTTCGCGATCCGCTATCGTCGTTTCAGTCCCGGGTCCTCGCTTCGCCCGGACCAGGGCCGGGTTCGCTACGGCACGGGATGTCGGATGAAATTGAATTTCACAACGGTCCCCCATGAAGGGGAAGTAGAGCGAGGTGTGGCCGAGGGATAACCCCCCGGTCACACCGGCATGGTGATGTGCTTGCCGCCGAACACCGACTGCCAGTTCTCGATTTCAGTGACGACGATGTCGTCAGTCGAGTGCGCGAGATCGCAGACGCGGGCGTAGTCGATCGCGCCCTCGGGGGCGCCCAGCAGGACGTCAATGCGACGCGCCACCGCGTCCAGCTTCTCCGCGGTGACCTCCGAGATGGCCGAGAAGCGCTCGAAGTCGCCGAAGTAGCGGATGGAGGCGATCGCGGCGCCGGAGACAGGCAACAGCACGCCAAGAAAGGTCGTGAATGGCGAGGACGCCAGGGGAACGCCCTCGCCAACCCATCCCATGGCCGCGGCGGCCGAGAGAACGAGGTAGCAACCCACAGACACCACCGCCAGGACGAACAGGATCTCTGAGAGCCGGTCGAGCCCGCGGTGCGCCCGCGCCAGGCGCTCCGCCTTGGCCCGGTGATAATCCCTCTGCTGCACGACGTGCACGAGCAGCAGGCCCTCGAGCGCTCCGCGAAGGTAGTCGCCGGTCACGCGCACGCGCGGGAGTCCGACATCCCGCAGGCCATGGCGCGCATACCACTCGGGCCACGAGGTCTCGGTCCCACGGGGCCAGCGACCTGTTGGGCGGCCCACGCCGAGGAGCAGCAGGATCGGCGCGTGGC
This sequence comes from Caulobacteraceae bacterium, assembly GCA_035483335.1. Taxonomy (GTDB): domain Bacteria; phylum Pseudomonadota; class Alphaproteobacteria; order Caulobacterales; family Caulobacteraceae; genus Acaudatibacter. The sequence goes on from DATHPX010000079.1 coordinate 22,590, forward strand.
GGAAGTACTCTGCCACCCGCCGCGTCTCAAACCACCGACTGTGCCAACGCCGCCTTTGGCCCACGAAGGTGACTGCGAGGATCGCCGCCAGGAGAGCGAACTCCACCATGGCGAAGATCCACTTCTCGCGATGGGTGGCGAACGGCAGGTAGGCGACGCCGGCGATGACGGCCAGGGCGGCGAAAACAAAGCTCAACACCATCCCGCCCCGATAGGCGTCCGACAAACGGGCGGAGACGCCGTCGGCCCAGGCGAAGCGCCGCAGCACCTCGGTGCGCATGCGCGTGGCGAACTCGACGTCTTGACCGGGCAGTGACTCGGCCGCGGCGAGCTGGAGAGCCGCGCTGCCATAGGCGATTTCGTTGGGCGATTCGTAGACCTGGGTCAGATTGCGGAACCGCCCCGAAAGTCCCTTCGCCCCGAACAACGCCTCGACGCGGCGATAGGCATGCCAGAAGCGGCTGCTGCGCGGTCGCCAGCGCTCGGCATGCAGCGCCTGGAGCCCTTGCGCGGCGCGCCCGTGGGCGTCGCTCTCCTTGCCCGCGACGGGGTGCAGCGTCTCTTCGATGACCCGGGCAAGGGCGGCCTCGCCGTCGGGCTCGCTTCGCGCGCCAGCCATGATCGCCGCAAGGGATTCGGGAGCTGTGAGGATCCGCCAGCCGGTCGGGTCCCGCGCGTCGATCCAGACAACCGGCGCGCCCTGCTCCAGGGCCAGGGCGATGGTGTGCCCGGTTCCGCCGACGGCGGCGGAGGCGCTCCCGTCCCAGATCCCGACCACGAGGTCCGAGTGTTCGATCATCACCTGCGTCGCCAGGGAGACGCGTTCGGACGCCTCGGCTGCGTAGGCGTCCGCGGCGGCGGCGTCCCCACCCATCTTCCTCAGGAACAGCGGTGCGATGGCGCCGTCCCTGTCGGCCAGCTCGAACAGGCGCGCGTGCTGCTCGAGCGCCCGGATCCTCGCCGCGCGCGCCATTGTCCCCGACCCGCACGAGCCCTCGCTGGACAGCAGGAAGCGAGCCTCCTCCGCGGTGTGGGGAAGGGCGTTGATGGCGCGGTTCAGCTCGCGTCCGAACGGGAGGGGCGCGCTGAGGTCCCAGCCGCGTTCAAGGGCGATGGCCGCGGCCAGTTGGTCGGCGCCCTCGGCGAGGAGCGAGTGGAGACGCGGAGGCGATGGCGGACCGGGACCCAGAAGGGCCGGCGCGGCCGCGAGGACCCGATCCACCGCATCGAACACCGCCCGGAGGGTCGCTTCGATGCCCCCCAGATTGGCGACGAAGGCGGCGTTGCCGTGGCGGTGGCCAGTAACGCCCACCGAAAGCCGCAGCCGCGGCGGCGCGGGCGCTTCGCGGCCGTCCGCCTCCAGCGTCAGGCTCATTCGGCCTGAATGCCGGCGCCCTGCGCCTGGCGGACCACAGTCCCCAGGTCCTGGCGGAAGTCGAACTGCATCCAGAAGCCTTGGCCCACCTGCTGCCAGTCGGGCGAGATCCCCAGTTCATCCAGGTAGGGGTGCGAGGCGTAGGAGATCACCCGCGCCTCATAGGCGTCATGGGTCAGGCCAGAGGCGCTGTGACCGGTCACCGTCGCCTTGGCCTCGACCACCTCCTGATAGCAGGCGCGGTTCGGCTCGGAGCAATCGGGGAACTGCTTGAGGAAGGCCATTGTCATCTCGCCGCCCCCGATGGCGGCCTGGATGCGCCCGGCGGCCGAAACGAGATCGCCGTTTAGCCGCTCCACGGCCTTGCGTCCCAGCTCCTCGAGGCTACCCAGTATGCCCTCGCGGCGAAAGGGGGCCGCGGGCCGCACTTCGAACATCGGCCCCCAATGCGCCTGGCTCTGCGGACCGTAGACATCCACGACCCACCCCTCGGCCGAGAAGGTGCGGGCGGCCGCCGGATCGGATCCCTTGGGGCTGAAGTCGAAGCGACCGAGCTGCTTGGGAAAGCCCCAGACCTCGCGTCCGGTGCACAGGGCCGGTCCGCTGTCGACGAACAGGTAGGCGGGGATCCACCGCAGGGCGATGCCGCCGTCCCCCTCCCGCTGGGCGAGGATCCAGATCGTGATGTCGATCTCGCTGGTCCAGCCGCGCGAGGGATGCTCGTTGAGCAGGTAGAGTTTCTGGATCTCGGCGATGCCGAGGAAGACGCGATCGCCGAGGGCCCGGTACTTCACGCCCTTGGGCGCAAGAAAGGTCTTGTCCAGCCACGCCTGCAGCTTCGCCCCATCCGCCGCGAGGCAGAAGTTGTGCATGGTGACCCCGTCCAGCTGGACGGTCCCCAGGCCATCGTAAAGGTTGCCGTCTTTGACGTAGGCGGGCAGTTCGCTCACGACCTCTCCCCTCGTTCTTGCGTGTGACGATCAGGTTGGCAGTTCGGGCAGCTTGCCGAGGATGGCCATGGCGCACCGGTAGCCGCTGCGCGCCGCGCTCTCGGCGCACCCAGAATTGATCCCGTTTCGCGTCCAGTCGCCGGCCAGGAACAGGTTCTCCAGGCCCGACTGGTGGGCGTCCATGCGGGTATAGACGCTGTCCTTGGGAGACTGGACGTAGAGATCCGAGGGCGCGCAGTTGGCGCGGATATACTGGCGCGTCAGCACGTCGCCGGGCGCTCCGGGATCGGGATCGTAGATCAGGTCCGGATCGAGGCTGTAGAGACTGCTCGGCGAAACTGCCCGCGGCCAGTAGAAATCGGAGTTCGTCTCCAGCCAGCTCACCGCCAGATCATATGCCTTGATGTTGGCCGGCGCGCCGTTCTGCGGCCCCTGGATCTGACCGCAGAAATAGATGATCGATCGGGGGACTTCCGCCCCGTTCCACGTCTCGCGCGAGAGCAGGTGGGACATGTCCGACCACGAGCTGTAGGGCTGGTCCGCGCCAGTCAGCGTGCGCCCGGCCGAGACCGCGCCAAGGTCGTCCATGTCACGCTTCATCCAGAGCTGCATGGCGCAGGTGCGCGTGAGCGTGATGGCGTTGAACATCGGACCCCAGTTCGACCTCGGCAGGCGCGCAGGGAAGCTCGCGCAAACCTCCTTCAATCCACCGACGGAAATGCCGATGATCGCCTTGTCGAAGTGGACTCCGGCCTCGAGCCGGCGCGCCGTCCCGCCGCCGCCCGGCGCCTCATTGTGCTCCTGCTCCACGTCGCGGCCTGAGGCTCGGTGGACGTCCCCATCCGCGATCTGGTCCCACAGGGGCTCGGCGGGCCAGCCCTCCAGTGGGACTTCCCTGGGCCAGCCCGGGATGGGAACGCCGATCAGGGGATTGTAACCCGCCGCGGGATCTTTCAGCTCGACCTGGCGGACGTAGTCGATCGAGGCGACGCGGTCGGAATTGGGATCGATGTTGAGGTTCGTGATGCGCGAGAAGAACTCGAACTTCACCCCGCGCTTCTTCATCGCCAGGTAGAGCGGCGCGATCACCACGTCGCCCATCGCCCCGCGCATCTTCCAGAAGAAATGCCCGCTGTAAGAAATCAGCAAAAACCCCGAGCGCAGGGCCGTTCCCGCCGCGAAATTGCGGAACTTCGTGTTTCCCCCGTCGCCATAGCCGAAGACGTAGTCGTAGAGGCTGGCGATCGGCGCCCAGTCGACCAGGTCCTGGGCGCGCTTACCTGGTTCGCCCCATTTGGGACTCTGGGTTTTCGCCACGGCGACTGCGTTCTTGTACAGCCAGTCGCTCCACTCGTAGCGGTCGATGACGTCGTAGCCGCGATGGATCAGATTCTCCTCGGCGATTCCGTGCAGCACCGCTTGGGTCAGGAAGCCGAAATAGAGGAAGCGCTCGAGCGAAAGCCGTGACTGCGGATCGAGCTTCTGGCTGTCGAAGGACAGCATCTCGGCTTCGATGTGCTTTATCAGCTCGTGCATGATGAAGGCCTCGACGCACTCCTTGAGATCTTCCTCGGTCTTCTTGATGAAGTCGCCCAAACCGTTGAACACGCCGTCGATCACACCCTCGAACCCGCCTTCGTGAATGGGCGCAGTGTTCGCCGGGACGGGGGGACGCGTGCGCGTCGGCGCGCCGTGCAGGAACAGGGCGACGAGGCGCTGGATCATCACGATCATCGGCGACGTCGACAGGTCCTGGCCGGGCAGGCGCGCATTGGGCGGAAAATCCATCAGCCACTGACGCGCCGTCTTCAACGGCTGGTCGGCGTCGACGATGGCGATGGCGTCTTCCGGCGTGAAGGCGTCCCACACCGTCTTGTTGGGATGGTTGTCGGGGCGAGCGAGGGCCTTGTAGGCCCGGTCCAGCATGTGGAAGGCCTGGTCGTAGAAGCCGGCGAAGATGTGCAGGCCGTGCTCGTAGATGCGGTCGCCGTAGCCGGGGCGCATGTCGTGGCCGCTGGCGCATTTGCCGCCCAGGCGCCAGCCCTGCTGATAGACCGTGATCTCGTAACGGTCCTCCCAGCCAGGCTCTTCAGTGAGGTAGAAAGCCGCGGCCAGCGCGCCCACGCCGCCACCGAGCACCGCGATCTTCTGTCTGGCCCCCGCCATCCCCAGCGCCTCCCCCGAAAACAGCGGGCAGCCCCTGGCCCGTCGTCCTTGCGCGGTGCGATAGCGTCATGATTGTTGCGGACGCGCAAGGCCCCGGAGTGACGACCCGTCGTACGTCAGTCTTGTGCGGTCCCGCTCAGAGCACTATGGCGGCCGGGGGAGCTGCGCATGCCCGACATCTTCTTGTCATATAACCGAGAGGACCAGGCCATTGCGCGCCGGTTCGCCGACGCCTTCGCGGCCGAGGGCCTCGACGTTTGGTGGGACGTCACGCTCCGCTCGGGCGAGGCCTATGACGAGGTCACCGAAACCGCCCTGCGCACCGCCAAGGCGGTCGTCGTGCTGTGGTCGCCAAGATCCGTGGTGTCGCGCTGGGTCCGCTCGGAGGCGACGCTCGCCGACCGCCACCACACCCTCGCGCCGGTCACGATCGAGGCTTGCGAGCGGCCGATCATGTTCGAGCTCACCCCCACCGCCGACCTTTGTCACTGGAGAGGCGACCGGGAAGATCCCGCCTGGCTCGGTCTCCTCACCGGAGTCCGCGGTCTGGTCGGCCGCGAAACGCCCGCCCCGGCGCCTGCGGCCGCCCCCCAGCATCCGCCCGCCCCCGCCCGCCGCGGCGGAGCGCCGTCTCTGGCGGTGCTGCCCTTCACCAATCGCTCGGGCCTGGCCGAGGACGAGGTGTTCGCCTTCGGCATGGCCGAGGACATCATCGAGGCCATCTCGCGCGGCGTGGAGTTGAAGGTGGTCTCCAGTTCCGCGATCGCCCGCTTCCGCTCCGGCGGGGTGTCCGACCTCGACGGCATGGTCCATCACCTGGGCGTCCGCTACGTGCTGGAGGGCAATGTCCGCCGCACCGGCGATGTGCTGCGCGTGACCACACAGCTGATGGAGGCGGACAGCGGCGCGGTGCTGTGGACCGAGCGCTTCGACCGTCCCCTCGCCCAGCTCGCGTCACTGCAGGAGGAGCTGGTGCTCGAGGTGGCGCACCGCCTGCGCGCCCAGTCGCACCGCGTGCAGATCGAGCGGGCCCTGAAGAAGCCGGGCGACCTCACCGCCTGGGAATCGGTGATGCGGGCCATCGCCGCCTATCGGCGCCTCTCGCCGGAGGCCCTGATGCTGGGGCTGCAGGAAGCGACGCGGGCGGTGGAGATCGCTCCCGACTACGGCCTCGCCGTGGCCCTCGTCGCCGAGGCCAGGGGGCTGATCTACTACATGCTCTCGCCGGACAATCCGGAGGAGGCCGAGCGGATCCGCGCCCAGGCCGCGCGGGCCATCGAGCTGGAGCCGGACAATTCGATCGTCCACTCAACCGCTTCGGGCGCCCTGCACTGCGCCGGCTTCCTGGACGATGCCCTGGAAGCCGGACGCCGCGCGATCCAACTCAATCCGGAGAACGAGTTCGGCTACCTGGCCTGCGGCATCGCCTGCACGCGTCTGGATCGAACCGAAGAGGCCATCGCCTATTTCGACAAGGAGGCGGTGCTGGCCCCCGGCCATCCGCTGATCTGGCTCTCCATGCTCTGGCGTGCGATCGCCCACGTCCGCGCGGGGCGCTGGGATGTGGCGCTCTTGGTCTATGACGACATCCTCGAGCTTGCCCCCGACAACGCCACGCCGCAGATGTCCCGCGCGATTTGCTGCGCCCACCTCGGCCGGATGGACAAAGCCCGCGCGGACTTCGCCCTGGCCCGCAAGCTGGAGCCGGCGACCTCCGTCGCAGTCTGGGAGCTCCGCCACGGCCGCGCCTACATCGGCAGCCCCCGGCGCGACGAGTTCATCTCTCAGTTTCGCGAGCTGTGGTCGGAGGCGGAGGTCGCTGCCTGAGGGTTGCAATCTTCTGGTGGGCAGGCCGACCGTAGCGCCGTCCAACCCCCCTTGCTTGCCGTCCGGACAGCCCCTTAAGGCTCAACGCCTTGCTGATGGCGCCTTGAGCGGAAGCCCATTCGGCCAATCTCCGCCTTCGGGCTGCAATCGGAGGAGACACCATGCCGGACTTCAAGATGCTGATCGGCGGCGCGCTGACGGACGGCGAGCTGTCGATGAACGTGATCAATCCGGCCACGGAGCAGGTGGTTTCGGCCTGTCCGCGGGCGTCGAAGGAACAGCTGAACGCCGCGGTGGCGGCGGCCAAGGACGCGTTTCCGGCTTGGAGCCGCACGCCGATCGACGAGCGCAAGGCGGTCATCGCCAAGATCGCCGACGTCATCCAGGCCAACGCGTCGGAACTTGCGCGGCTGCTGACCCAGGAGCAGGGCAAGCCGATCGGCGACGCGACCATGGAGGTCTACGGCGCGGCGGCCTTCTTCCGCTATTTCACCAGCCTCGACCTGCCGGTGAAGGTGATCGAGGACTCCCCGGCCAAACGGGTCGAGGCGCGCCGCAAGCCGCTGGGCGTGATCGCCGCGATCGTCCCGTGGAACTTCCCGCTGATCCTGATGGCCTTCAAGGTCCCCGCCGCCCTGCTCGCCGGCAACACCGTGGTGCTGAAGCCCGCGGCCACGACGCCGCTCGCGACCCTGCGCCTGGGCGAGTTGATTCAGGACGTCGTTCCGCCAGGCGTGGTCAATGTGATCGCCGACGCCAACGACCTGGGCGGCGAGCTGACCGCCCATCCGGACGTGCGCAAGGTGTCCTTCACCGGCTCGACCCCCACCGGCAAGAAGGTGATGGCCGGCGCCGCCGACGCGCTCAAGCGCGTGACCTTGGAACTTGGCGGCAACGACGCGGCCATCGTGCTGGGCGATGTCGATCCCAAGGCCGCCGCGCCGAAGATCTTCCGCGGCGCCTTCCAGAACAACGGCCAGGTCTGCATCGCCGTGAAGCGGGTCTACGCCCACGACAGCATCTATGACGAGCTCTGCGCGGAACTGGCCAGGCTGGCCGACGAGGCGGTGATCGGCGATGGCCTGCAGCAGGGCGTGCAGATGGGCCCTCTGCAGAACAAGATGCAGTTCGAGAAGGTGAAGGAACTGCTCGAGGACGCACGGAAGCACGGCAAGGTCATCGCCGGCGGCGTCGTTCCCGACCAGCCCGGCTACTTCATCCGCCCGACCATCGTGCGCGACATCGCTGATGGAACGCGCATCGTCGACGAGGAGCAGTTCGGCCCGGTGCTGCCTGTGATCCGCTTCAGCGAGGCCGGGGACGCCCTGACGCGCGCCAACGCCAGCCCGTGGGGCCTGGGCGGATCGGTCTGGTCGAACGATGCGGAGCGCGCCCACGCCCTGGCCGAGCAGATGGATTCCGGCACGGTGTGGATCAATCACCACGGCGACCTGGCGCCGAACATCCCCTTCGGCGGCGCCAAGCAGTCGGGCGTCGGCGTGGAGTTGGGCGAGGAGGGCCTGGCCGAGTTCACCCAGCTGCAGGTGATCAACATCTCGCGCCAGGTCTGAGGGGGTCGGGACGGATCGCGCTCCCCGCGTCCGCCCCGGCCGCCGACCTTGCCTGACGCGAAGTCAGTACCATAAGGCTCATTGTAAGAAGCCATGCCCGACATCTTCCTGTCCTATAGCCGCGAGGACCAGGCGACGGCCCGCCGTTTCGCCGAGGCCTTCTCTGCGGAGGGGCTGGATGTTTGGTGGGACGTCACCCTGCGCTCGGGCGAGGCCTATGACGAGGTCACCGAAGCGGCGCTGAAGAGCGCCAAAGCGGTGGTCGTGCTCTGGTCCGGCGTCTCGACCGTTTCGCGCTGGGTTCGCTCGGAAGCCACGCTTGCCGACCGCAGGGGCGTGCTCGCCCCGGTGATGATCGAGCCGTGCGAGCGGCCGATCATGTTCGAGCTCACCCAGACCGCCGATCTCGCCCACTGGCGGGGCGAGCCGGACGATGTGGCCTGGCGCGGCTTCGTCGCCGACGTGCGCCGCTTCATCGATCGCGAGGAAGGCTCCGCTCTCGCCTCTCCGGCGCCGGCCGCCGCGCCCCCTCCCCCCGCCCAGCCCAAACGCGGCAAGCGCGGCGGCGCCCCGTCCCTGGCGGTCCTGCCGTTCACCAACCGCTCGGGCCTGGCGGAGGACGAGGCCTTCGCCTCGGGCATGGTGGAGGACATCGTCGAGGCCCTCTCGCGCGGCGTGGAGGTGCGGGTCATCGCCAGCTCGGCGATCGCCCGCTTCCGCTCGGGCGGGGCGATCGATCTGGAAGCGCTCGGCCGCCAGCTCGGCGTCCGCTACGCCCTCGAGGGCAATGTCAGGCGCAGCGGCCAGACCCTGCGCGTCACCACCCAGCTGGTGGAGATCGCCGACGGCGCGGTGATCTGGTCCGAGCGCTTCGACCGCCCGCTCGACCAGCTCTTCGAGCTCCAGGAAACCCTGGTGCTCGAGGTGGCCGGACGCCTGCGCGTCCAGACCCATCGCGCGGAGATCGAGCGCGCCCTGCGCAAGCCGGGCGACCTCACCGCCTGGGAGGCTGTGCAGCGGGCTGTCGCCGCCTATCGCAAGATGACGCCCGAGGCCCTGATGCTGGGCCTGCAGGAGGCGCGCCGGGCGGTCCAGATCGCGTCGGACTACGCCCTCGCCCTGGCCCTCGTCGCCCAGGCCGAGGCGATGATCTACAACCAGCTCGTGCCCGACAATCCGGCCGAGGTCGAGCGCATCCGCAGCCTCGCCGACCGCGCCATCGCCCTGGAGCCGGACAACACCATCGTCCTCTCCACCGCCGCGGTCGCCCTGCAGGCGGTCGGCTTTCCGGAAGAGGCGCTGGCCGCCGCCCAGCGGGCGGTGAAGCTCAATCCCGAGAACGAGTTCGGCCTGCAGGCGTGTGGCGTCGCCCTCACCCTGCTGGGTCGCTGCGACGAGGCCGTGGCCTGTTTCGAGCGGGAAGTGGAGGCGGCGCCCGGCCACGCCTCGATCTCGCACTCCTGGCTGTGGCGGGCCTTCGCCCACGTTCGCGCCGACCGTTGGGAGGAGGCGCTGGCCGTCTACGAGCAACTGCTGGACCTGACGCCCGACAACGCCGCGCCCAACATCGGCAGGGCCGTCTGCTGCCAGCATCTGGGTCGTCTCGATGACGCCCGCGCCTCGATGCTGCGCGCGCGCCGCGCCGAACCGGTCACGCCACTCGCCACCTGGCGCATGCGCTGGGGCCGCGCCCTGCGCGACAGCCCCCAGCGCGAAGCGTTCCTCGGCGGCCTCGACGCCGCCTGGGCGGCCACGGAGACCCAGACGGCCTGACGACGCCCTTCTCCCTTTGCAGCGCCGTTGCGAAACTCTTCGCTCCTTATTTTCCCGTCATCCCGGGCCGTAGCGAACCCGGCCGCAGGTCGGGCGAAGCGAGGACCCGGGACCCAGGGGCCACGCCAACGGAAACTGCGGTTCGCGGACCCAGCCCTCCGTTCCGGTCACCTGGGTCCCGGGTCCTCGCTTCCCCTCGCATCCGCGAGGTTCGCTACTGCCCGGGATGACGGATGAATGGGTTTCCGCAGCCGCTCAGAAATTCGCCTCGATCGCCACCACCACCGTGCGGGGCTGGCCGAAGGCGTGGGAGAAGAACGCGGGTTCGGCGGCGCTGTAGGTGAGCTGGTTGAAGAGGTTCCGCGCCGTGACGGTGAGGCGATAGAAGCTGCGCGCGTAGCCGAACGAGAAGTCCGCCACATGGGTCGGATTCTGGAACGCCCCCTGGGCCCCCAGGTCCGCCAGGGCGTAGCTGCCGGTGAAGGCGTAGGAGGCGTCCGCCAGGAACCGGCCGGGGCCCACGGCGTGCTCGTAGTCAGCGCGCAGGACAGCGTTGTACTTCGGCGCGCCGACCAGGGGCATTCCGGCGAGATCGGCGCTGGCCCCCGCCGGGCCGGCGACGTTCGCCGGACCGACCGGGACCTGGGCGGCGGGGACGAGGCCGTCGGCGACGCGCGCGTCCTCCCATCCGCCCAGCGCAGTCAGCGTCAGGCCGGGCGCGGCGAGCGGGCGATAGGACAGCGTCGCCTCCGCCCCCTTGGCGTCCACGCGGGGCAGGTTCAGCACATAGGTGTCGAAGGCCGGGCCATAGCCGGGGGTCAGGACGACCTGGCTCGACTGCAGGCCCCACACCCGCATGGCGTAGCCGGTCAGCCGGCCGGTTAGCCGTCCGTCCAGGGCGCGCAGGGCCGCGCCTGCCTCGTAGGAGGTGTTGCTCTCCGGCCCGAAGCTCGCGAACTGCGCGCTCGGATCTGTGGGATCGAAGTTGCTCTGGCCGGGGACGCGCTCGGACAGGGTTGAGGCGAGCGAGAGACCGCCGGGGCGGAAACCCGTCGTGCGGTCGGCGAACAGGCGCACCTGGTCGGTCAGCTGGTAGTCGGCCGCCAGCCGGCTGAGCAGGCGCTTCGAATGCGTGTCCTGTGCGAACGCCGGATCGACCGGCCCGGTCCACGCGCCCGGCCCCACGAAAAGGGCGGCGTTCTCCTGCGCGTCGACGAAGCGCGCCGTCCCCTCGAGGGTCAGCCGGCTGGTCGGATGCACGGTCATCCCAACGAAGGCGGCCCAGCTCGTCTCCCGCGCCGAGGCGTCCTGGCCGGCTGCTGGGGCCGGCGCGGCGTCGTTGGCCGCCGTGCGGGTAAGCTGGGCGCGGTCGGTCTCGTCGTGAATGAAGAAGCCGCCCGTCCGAAGCGTGGCGAAGCCGCCGAAGTCGTGGTCGAGGCGCAGCTCCTGTGTCACCTGGCTGTAGGTCTGGGCGACCGAGGCGTCGAGCGCTCCCACCAGCGGGTTCGCGGGAACCGGGCACGCCAGGCCGCCGAGGTCAGAGGGGGCGCACCCGCCGTCCAGGTCCTGCGCCGTGCTCTGGCTTTCATGCACATAGGCGGTGATCGAGGAGACTTCGCCAAGCGCCGAGCGGTCCTTCAGGGTCAGGCTGTACATCTGGCCGGTCAGGCTCTCGCCGTTGGGCTGATCCGCGGCGGTCTGATAGTTCCCCAGCCCCTGGTCCACGGAGAACGGAACGCCTTCACCGTCCAGATGGCCGGCGGCGATGGAGAGGTCCGCCTCGAGCTGGGGCGTGACGCTCCAGTCGAACCTGGCCTGGCCGAAGGTGGTCTCCTCGCGCCCGTACAGCGGATCGCCGGTATAGACGTTGGTGTCGTAGCCCCCGCGCTGGCGGTGCGAGAGGGTCAGCTGCAGCCCCGCGTCGTCGCCCACAGGCGCGTCGAGACGCAGGCGCGTGTCGCTGGCGTGGAAGCCCTGTTCGAGGGCGTACTGGGCATCGAGCCCCCAGGCGCGCTTGGGCGCGACACTCGTAAAGTCGATCGCCCCCGCGTCGGCCTCCCGGCCATGGTCGAGACCCGAGGGACCGTAGGAGACGGCCATCCCCGCCAGATCCCAGGGGTCGATCAGCTGGGCGAATGCGCCATCGATCGTCACCCCGTCCAGGGTCAGACCGACGGACGGCGCCTGGCCGGTGTGGGGGGCGGCGTCGCCCAGGCCGCGGACATAGGGCGCCAGGGCCGGCCCGTCCGCCGAGCGCGCGAGCATGACGTTGGGCGCATAGCCATCGAGGTCCTGCACGTTCTGGGGATTGGTGAGCAGGATCTGCGCCCGGTCGATCGCTTCGAAGGGTGCGCCTCCAGCTGCATCCGGCTCGCGAAAGGCCCGCGCCGCGGCCAGGATCGCCCCCGCCCCGCTCTGCTCCGCATCAGACTCGGCCAGCAGGCTGCCGGCGAAATTCTCCTTCTCGCCGCCGGGCTTCTGGAAGGTCAGCGGCACGACCACGTCCACGGCGAAGGTCACCTGGCCGCGCGCCGAGCCCGGATAGGAGCCGAAGCCGGATGCGCCCGCCAGCACGCGGTCGAAGCGGATCTCGGGTCGGACGGTCAGCTGTCCGAACGGCGAATCCGCCAGGGCCGGGACCTCATCCGCCCCAGGGACCGCGCCAGGGCGGATGTTCAGCCCGAAGGTGGCCTCGCCATAGGTCGCCGGCCCGGGATGGAAGGCGTGATTGGGCAGGCCCTCCTCCTGGTCGAGATAGTCGAGATTTCCGGGATAGGAGGCCACGAACGCCCCCTCCGCATCGCGCCACGCCTCCACGCGCGCGCCCAGCGAGAGTCGAGGCGAGACCTGATAGGTCAGATAGCCGGCCGCCCCGCCGCCGTGCGCGTGCAGCCCCTGGTCCTCGACATAGTTGAGCTCCGCCGCACCTTCGAGATGCGGACCGAGCGGGCCGCTGACCATCAGGTCGTTGTAGAACCGCAGCTTGCCGTAGGGGCTGATCCCCGGCGGCAACGCCAATGGCGCGTCCTCCGGGCCGATGTGGGTGAAGGCCTTGATCGTCGTCTCGCCCAGCCGCGCCGCAACCCCGGCCAGCACGTGCGGGCGGCCGTCGTCATAGCCCCCGCCCGGCCCCACCGAGGCGTTCGCCCCGGTGTCGTAGCCCAGATAGACATCCACGCCTGAGCCCAGGTGCGTGGTGGTCAGGACGCCGGTCGCCTTCCACGGCAGGCCGAAGTCGAAAATGTACGAATGCGAATAGAAAAAGTTCGCACGCGGATCGAGCTGCTCGTAGCCCACGGGGTTGACGAACATCCCCGCCTTGGCCTCGACGCCAACGGCGTGCGTCACCGGAACGAACGCCTGCAGGTTGGCCTGTAGGAGGTCGAAGGAATTGCGCCCAGTCGAGCCCTGGTCGCCGATCCCCATGAAGTGGGTGAACTGGGCGTCCATGCCGTAGAACCCCTCGAACGCGAAACCGAAGTCCGCCCGGCCCGCGCCCGTATCCGGCGCCCGCTCGGCCCGCAGGTCGAACTGGTTCAGCACCAGCTGGTTGGCCTTGTCGGTGAACAGCTGGCCGAAGTTCACGCCGGTGACCGGACCGGCCGGATTGAAGGTCGCGCCGGACTGGATGCGGCCGTCGACCAGGACCGAGGAGAGCCAGGTGGCGACGGGGCCCTGGGCCGTCGCCGGCGGGGAAGCCTGCTGGGCGAACGCCGCGCCGCACGCGAGGGCCGCCGCCGCACACGTCGAAAGCAATACCGCGCCGCGTCGTGACATACCCCGCCCCCACTCAAGCTTGGCGCAGCTATACGGCGCGTCGCGGCGAACGCCACCCGCATCGGCGTACGAAGCGTTCAACCGATCGCGATAGGCTGGACGGAACCGAACAAAGCGCGCGCGGCCCGGGGGCGCCCAAGTCGCGGGCCCGCCGATCCGAGCGCAGCGGACGGCGCGGGCGACCGCGGCCAGAATGATGGGGCCGCCCCTACGACATGGTCACCACCCCTGAGGCAAACCCCTCTGACGCCGCCCCCCCGTCGTCGCCGCCAAACCGATCCCCGGCGAGCCACCTGCCAGAGCCCGCCGGGTGGGCGCTGATGATCCTCGGCGCGGGACTGGTCGGGGGGGATGCTGCGGCGGAGGCGGCACGGACCATCCCGTAGGATCCGGATCAGTCCGCCAAGACGGCTTCCCCGTGTTGCTGTCGCTCACGCGTCGTCGGAAGCGGCCCGGTCCTGCAACTTCCCACCGCTTCTCGTTGAGTCTCCTATTCGGGCGCTTAAGCCCACAACCCGGCAATGACGCTTCCCGGCGCCAGCTGGGTGAGCCGGGTGCTACGTCCAAGGACCGGGGCAAACTGACCTGAAGGCGCCGTCCCTACCGCCAACGGGTTTTTTCCGGCTGGATTTTTGCCTCAG
>DATHPX010000080.1:0-22242 GCA_035483335.1 Caulobacteraceae bacterium
GAGCGGCGATGTCTCCGAGAGTATTTCCTATCTCTATACCGGCTTCACCTACGCGAATATCGTGTCGGACCTGCGGGAAGCCGCCGCGACGAATCCAACCGATAGCGTGCTCGTTTCTGCAGTGGCCCACCTTCCAATGACCGATCCACTCGGCCAGAGCCACTTCGACATCACCGAAGCTGACGCCCAGGCGCTTGGCCTGACACCGCCAAGCGGGATGGGCGTCGATGGATATGTCGGCTTCAATTCGTCTGACGCGTACTCTTTCAACCCAAGCAGCACGCCCAGCGGACACTACGACTTCGTCGCCCTGGCCGAGCATGAGATGTCCGAGGTGATGGGTCGGCTCAGCGGGCTCTATTCGAGCAGTCCGGCCTACGCCACGCCGTATGATCTCTTCCGCTATTCGGCGCCTGGTCGGAATTCCTTCTCCTATTCTGCGCCAGCCTATTTTTCGGTGAATGGCGGCGTGACCAAACTGGCGTCGTTCAACTATGTGGGAGGCGGCGACAGAGGTGACTGGTACACCGCCGCCACGAGCGCGGACGCCTTCGACGCGACGGCCGGTGAGGGGACGAATATGGATCTGTCGTCGGCTGATCTCGACGCGCTGAACGCTCTGGGCTGGGATACGCGCACCAATCCCGGCGGGTGGGTGACCTCCGGCGTCGGGTTTTCCAGCGGGCTTTCTCTCGGCGGCGACGTGCCGGAACCCGCGATCTGGAGCCTCATGGTCCTGGGTGTGCTGTTCACGGGCGCGAACCTGCGCCGCCGGAGGCTATCCGGAGCGCAGGTCGCCTGAAGCAACCCGGCGACTTTTAGGGTCAGGCCGTAGTCAAGATCGTCCGTCGCGAACGACGCAAGACGCTGCCGACCGCGCCGGCGCCCACGACCATCATCGCCCAGGTCGCCGGCTCGGGGACACCCCCCTGGCCGCCGGGGCTGGCGCTCGTCGCGGCGAAGTTGCCGGCGAATACGCCGTTGAAGCTTGCCGGCGAATTGCCCTTCAGCGCCAGCACTGTCAGCGATGTGCCAGAGAAGCTGAAGCCGTTCCCGGAGGCGTCGGACCCGAAGGTCAGCACACTCTTGGCGAGACCGCTTGTGTAGGCGACGCTGCCAGTCTGGAAATTGTCCTGGATGGCGGCGGTCGTGCCATTTGTCGGACCGGAGATCTGGGCTCCGGAGAATGTGCCGTTCAACAGGTCGGTCGTGCCGTCGATCGGCATGCTCGAGGTGATGGTGAAGGTCCCGTCGATACCTCCCTGGATCACGTCGCCGCTGGCCATGGAACCGGCGTCGGTCGCAGCGCCGGTCAGGGTCAGGGTGGCGAGCACTGGCGTGGTGGGAAGTCCGGTGACGTCGTAGGTGAAGTACACCGGAGCCGAGGCGCTGAGGGCGCCTCCCTGTGTTCCAGACTCTGTCCAGGTCATGTTGGTTGCATCGCCGTCTTGGACAAAACCGGCGAAAGTTGTTGCATGGGCCGAGACGGCTGCAGTTGCAGCCAGCGCGGCGCCTGCGAGCAGAGCGCTGATCTTCATTTTCTTATATTCTTTCTTTGTAAAAGATTTTGGTCGCGAAATTCCACATTTGGTTCGTGATTGCCGCAATTACGCCCCACCTGAGGCATCGGTTCCGAGATGGTCGGAATCCGACGAAAGTCTTGAATGAAATCGATGGAGAACAGTTGGGCGCAGAGATGTCGGAATGCGGCGCCGTGCATGCTGCGCGGCCGATCGTCGACGAGGTCGAAACACCAACCTTCGGGGCGAGTTCTCGCGCCCCCAGCGCTCTTGGACGCAGGATCACTGAACGGCGCCCGGAAAAAAAAGGCGGCCCACCGGGCCGCCTCGAGGCTTCGTTGATCTGCGCTCGCCCTTCGGCGGCTCAGTCCTGATTGGTGAAGATGATCGTCCCGGACGCGGCGAACATGCCGCCGACGCCGTGGCTGACCGCGATCTTGGCGCCCTCCACCTGAGCAGGCGCGATCCCGCGCATCTGCCGCACGCTCTCCTGCAGGGCGTACATGCCGTACATGCCCGAGTGCATGTAGGAGAGGCCGCCGCCATTGGTGTTGAGGGGCAGCTTGCCGCCAGGCGCGGTGTTCCGCTCCCGGATGAACGCCGCCGCCTCGCCGGGCGCGCAGAAGCCCAGGTCTTCCAGGCCGTAGAGGGGCAGGTGGGCGAAGGCGTCGTAGATCATCAGGTGATCGACGTCCTTTTGCGAAATGCCCGCCTCGTCGAACGCCTTCTTGCCAGAGACGCGGAACGCCTTGGAGGTGGTGAAATCCTCCATCTGGCTGACCATGGGCGTCTCGACGCTCTCGCCCGTGCCGATGATGTAGACCGGCTTGTGCGGGAAGTCCTTGGCGCGATCGCGGCTGGTGAGGATCAGGGCGCCGCCGCCGTCGGTGACCAGGCAGCACATCAGCATGCGGAACGGCCAGGCGATCATCGGAGAGTTCAGCACATCATCGACGGTGATCGGGTCCTTGAAGGACGCCCGCGGGTTCTTCGCCGCCCACTCGCGCTGGATGACCGACACCGTGGCCAGATCCTCCACGGTGTAGCCGCGCGCCTTGAGGTAGCGGAGCACCGGGACGGTGAACATGGTGGGGGGCGAGGTGACGCCATAGGGCATCTCGAACTGCCCCATCAGGCTCGAGGGCGCGCGGCCGAAGCCCCCGGCGCCGACGCGCGAGCGTCCGCTTTCGCCGTGGGTGATCAGGACCGTCTTGCACAGGCCCTCGTTGATCGCCGCGGCGGCGTGACGGACATGCAGCATGAACGAGCAGCCGCCCACGCTCGTGCCGTCCACCCAGGTCGGGGTGATGCCGAGGTAGTGGGCCGTCTCGACGGGGCTCGCGCCAGCGGTGGCGACGCCGTCGATGTCGGAGGGCTTGAGGCCGGCGTCGGCCATGGCGTTGAGCGCGGCGTCGGCGTGCAGGCCGAGCACCGACACGTCGGGGATCTTGCCGAGCTTGGTGGTCTCGGCCGCGCCGACGACGGCGATGGATCCGGGCTTCATCGGCTCAGGCCTCCGCGGGCTTGAAGAAGGGCAGGGTGATGGCCCCGAAGCTCTGGAAGGTGACCTCCAGGGGCATGTCGAGTTGCAGCGCCTCGGGCGTCTGGGGGCAGCCGACGACATTGGTCATCATCCGAGGTCCTTCGGCCAGTTCGACCACGGCGATCGAGTGCGGCTCGGTTCCCATGTCGGGGCGGGGCCGGTGATTGATCACATAGCTGTAGAGGGTCGCCTTTCCGCTCGCCGGGAAAACCTCGACCTGACGCGAGCCGCACTCGGGGCAGAACGGGCGAGGCGGGAAATACGCCTGCTTGCAGGACGTGCAGCGCTGCAGGCGAAGTTCCCCCGCGGCGCAGCCGTCCCAGAAGTGCTGGGTCTCCGGCGTAGGTTGGGGCAATGCTCTTTCCATGTAACGGCGGCTCCTCGTTGTGATTGGTTCGGCGCGAACGCCTGTTTGAATAAGGCTCCTCGGACCTTATTCCGCCGTTCGTGGCAAGGGGCTGCGCCAGGCTGGAACTCTCGCGCCGCCGCTTCCAATCGCCGGCAGGCCTGCTAAAGGCCCGGCGGCGAAAGGAGATCTCGTGTCCGATCCAGGCGGCGACATGCCCCAGTGGTGGCGCGGCGCGGTGATCTACCAGGTCTATCCGCGCAGCTTCCGGGACTCGAACGGCGACGGCGTCGGCGACCTCAGAGGCGTCATCGCCGGGCTCGACCACATCGCCAGTCTCGGGGTCGACGCCCTCTGGCTCTCGCCCTTCTATCGCTCGCCGATGAAGGATTTCGGCTACGACGTCAGCGACTATCGCGACGTCGATCCGCAGTTCGGGACCCTCGCCGATTTCGACGAACTCCTCGCCCAGGCGCATCGGCGCGGTCTGAAGGTGATCGTCGACCAGGTCTGGGCGCACACCTCCGACGAGCATGCCTGGTTCAAGGCTTCCGCGGCGTCGCGCGATGGCGAGAAGGCGGACTGGTACGTCTGGGCGGACGCGAAGCCCGACGGCTCCCCGCCCAACAACTGGCAGGCCGCCTTCGGTGGGCCATCCTGGACGTGGGCGCCGGCGCGGCGACAGTATTACTTCCACAACTTCCTGGTGGAACAGCCGGATCTCAACTACTGGAATTCCGAAGTTCGGGAAGAGATCCTGAACGTGGCCCACTTCTGGCTCGATCGCGGGGTGGATGGCTTCCGCCTCGACGTCGTCAACTACATCGTCCACGATCGCGAACTGCGAGATAACCCCGTAGCCGAATATAGCCGGTCACCGTCATCGCCGACCTACTTCCAGAAGCACGTCTTCGACAGGTCCAGGCCCGAGGCGCTCGCCTTCCTCGCGCGCCTGCGCCACCTGATGGACGGCTATCCCGACCGGATGACCGTCGGCGAGATCGTCGATCCGGCGCCTTTCGAGCGGCAGCAGCAATACACGAGCCCGCCCGATGGTCTCGACACCGCCTACACCTTCCATTTCCTGAGCGCGCGCACGCCGACGACAGAGCTCTTCGAGCGCGCCATCGAAGGGTGGTCCGGAGCCGCCGGCTGGCCCAGCTGGTCGCTGGGCAACCACGATGTGGACCGCTACGCCAGCCGCCTCGCTCGCGACGACCCGCGCCTCACCCGCACGCTTCTCGCCGCGCTGATGTGCCTGAGGGGGACCATCTTCCTATATCAGGGCGAAGAGCTGGGCCTGCCTCAGGCCCAGGTTCCCCGTGACCTCATGCGCGATCCCTTCGCCATCGCCGCCTATGACGGCGGCGCCTTCCGCGACGGCGCCCGAACGCCGATCCCCTGGACCGCGGACGGGCCTTCGGCCGGCTTCTCGGCGAGCGGCGAGACCTGGCTGCCCATTGACTCGGCCCACCGACCGCTGGCGATCGCGCAGCAGGAGGGGCGCGAGGATTCGATGCTCGCCTTCACCCGGCGCCTGATCGCGCTTCGGCGCAGTTCGCGGGCCCTCCAGTCCGGCGAGGCTCGCCTCGCGCCGGCGGGGCAGGACGGCGTCCTCGCCTTCGAGCGCCGGACGGCGGGAGAGGCGCTGCTCTGCCTGTTCGAGCTGGGGGGAGCTGACCGGCGGGTGGAAATCCCGCGTGGCGCTCGCGTCGTGTTCGACGTCGCCGGCGCGCGCCCAGCGCAAGGGGGTCTGGACCTGCCGGCCTTTGGAACCGCCATCCTTCGGGTGGATGGGTGAAATGGTCGACGCATCGGATCTCGCGCGTCATCTTCTCGATCTTCGCCCGTCACAGGGCGTGTTCGTGATCGGCCTTACAGGCGCCGTCGCCTCGGGCAAGAGCACGCTCGCAGCCTCGCTGGTGGAGCTGCTCCCCCAAGCGCAGCCGTCGATCGCCGTTGCGTCGGTCTCGACCGACGGCTTCCTCCGGCCCAACGCGGAGCTCGACGCCGCCGGTCTGACCCTGCGGAAGGGCTTTCCCGAAACCTACGATGCCGAGGCGATGGACGCCGCGCTGCGCCAGGTCCGGCAGGGTCCGACCGCCTTCCCCGGCTACTCGCACCTCACCTATGACCGCGATCCGGCGCTTGCCCGGGAAGTCCGCGACCTCGACGTCCTCATCATCGAAGGCCTGGGCTTCACGGACGCCACGCCGGCGGACGTCCGGATCTATCTCGATGCGGACGAGGCCGACCTCGAGACCTGGTACGTTCGCCGCTTCCTCACGCTGAGCAACGCTGGACGCAACGATCCCACCTCCTTCTACCACCGCTTCGCCAACCTCGACGAAGCGGGGGTGGACGTCTTCGCCCGTCGCGTCTGGGCGGGGATCAACCTGCCGAATCTTCGCGAGAACATCCTTCCCCTGCGCGAAACGAGCGACCTCGTCGTCCGCAAGGGCCCGGACCATGAAATCCTGACCATCAACTCGCCGCGTCCGCGCAAGCGCGGCGGTCCTCGTCTTGCAGATGAACCAAAGCTGCAGGCGGGGGGTTTTAGCGCGTATCCCTGAGCCGGAGTTTTGTGATGTTCAGCCTGCCTGACCTGCCGTACGCGTACGACGCCCTCTCGCCCGTGATCTCGGACGACACCCTTCACTTCCATCACGACAAACACCACGCAACCTACGTCAAGAACGCCAACGACATCCTCCAGCAGGCGGGCAAGGGCTTCAAAACCCTCGAGGAAGTCGTGGCCGAGGCGCACCGCTCCGGCGACAAGAAGCTGTTCAACAACACCGCCCAGGCCTGGAACCACGCCTTCTTCTGGGAAGCGATGTCGCCGGAGACGCAGGATCCTTCGGGTGACCTGGCGGCGGCGATTCAGAAGGCGTTTGGCGGGACGGACAAGCTGAAGGATGCGTTCATCACCGAGGGCGCAGGTCACTTCGGCTCAGGCTGGGTGTGGCTGGTCTCCGATGCGGGCGGCGCCCTGAAGGTGATCTCCACGCACGACGCCGCGGACACCCTGACCGAGCAGGGCATGACGCCCCTGCTGGTCTGCGACGTGTGGGAGCACGCCTATTATCTGGACTACCAGAACGATCGGAAGACCTTCCTCACCAAGTGGTTCGACGCTCTGGCGAACTGGCGCTTTGCGGCCAAACAGTTTGACGCCCGAGCCCGGGGCGGGGCCTATCGATATCCGGAACCATCCCGCTCGAGCGTGAGCGCCTGACGCGCAGCGCCGGCCGTCCAAGGGGGCCAGGGTCAGATGAGCGACGAGACGCCGATCCGTCTGGTCCTGGCCGACGTGGACGGCACCCTGGTGACCAAGGACAAGATCCTCACCGCGCGAGCGGTGGCGGCGACCCGCGCCCTCCAGCAGGCGGGCGCGGACTTCGCCGTCACCAGCGGCAGGCCGCCGCGTGGCATGGAGATGCTGATCGAGCCGCTCGCGCTGAAGACACCGATCGCCGGCTTCAACGGCGGGGTCTTCGTCCAGCCCGACCTTAGCGTCATCGAGACCCGAACCCTCGATCCGGCGGCCGCGCGGAAAGTGGCCGAACTGATCGAAAAGGCGGGGCTCGACGTCTGGCTCTACACGCCCGACGACTGGTTCATCCGGAATCCGGACGCCCCGCACGTCGCGCGAGAGGCGTGGACGGTGAAGTTCGACGCCAAGGTGGTGAAGAGCTACCCCGACGAACTTTTCGAGAAGATCGTGAAGATCGTCGGCGTGTCCGACGATCTGGATCGGGTGGCCGCCGCTGAGCACAAGGCGCGAGAGGAGCTTGGGCAGAGCGCCAGCGCCGCCCGCTCCCAGCCCTATTACCTCGACGTGACCCACCCGAAGGCGAACAAGGGCGCGGTGGTCGACACGCTCAGCCGCCTGCTGAAGGTTCGCCCCGAGGAGATCGCCACGCTCGGCGACATGCCCAACGACGTCCTCATGTTCGAGAAGAGCGGCTTCTCTGTCGCCATGGGCAACGCCTCGGACGAGGTGAAGTCAAAGGCGAGCGCGACCACCGACAGCAATGAGGACGAGGGCTTCGCCAAGGCTGTCGAGCGCCTGATCCTTCCTTGCGTGAAGGCGCGCACCGACGCGAGGAGGGAGTGAAGATGACGACGCGCGTGAAGGAGATCCTCGGCTGGTATGGCGCCGAGAACCCCGGGGTGCTGACCAATCTCAGCCGCCTGCTCAATCACGGACGGCTGGGGGGAACCGGCAAACTGGTGATCCTGCCGGTGGATCAGGGTTTCGAGCATGGTCCGGCGCGGTCGTTCGCCCCCAACCCGCCGGCCTATGACCCGCGGTATCACTTCCAGCTCGCCATCGACGCCGGCTGCAACGCCTATGCCGCTCCGCTCGGCTTCCTGGAAGCGGGCGTCAGGGAGTTCGCGGGCCAGATCCCGCTTATCCTCAAGACCAACGACAGCGACGTCCTGCGCGAGGACAGGGATCCGAACCAGGCGCTGACCGGAAGCGTCGACGACGCCCTGCGCCTGGGCTGCTGCGCCGTCGGTTTCACGATCTACCCCGGCTCCGCCCACGAGGCGCAGATGTACGGCCAGCTTCGGGCCTATGCTGAGGAGGCCAAGCAGCGCGGGCTGGCGGTGGTAGTCTGGTCCTATCCGCGCGGTTCGTCGCTCAGCAAGGAAGGCGAGACGGCGATCGACGTCATCGGCTACGCGGCCCAGATCGCAGCCCAGCTGGGCGCCCACATCATCAAGGTGAAGCTGCCCACCGCGCACATCGAGCAGGACGCTGCGCGCAAGGTCTACGACGAGCAGAAAATCCCGATCGCGACCGGGCCCGACCGCGTCCGTCACATTGTCCAGTGCACGTTTGCAGGGCGGCGTATCGTCATCTTCTCCGGCGGCGCGGCGATTGCCGACGACGAGGCGTTCCTGTCGGAGATCCGCGATATCCACGCAGGCGGCGGCTTCGGTTCGATCATCGGTCGCAACTCGTTCCAGCGCACGCGCGAACACGCCCTGCGCCTGCTCGATCAGGTCATGACCATCTACGAGGGCTGAGGCTGGCTGGCGCTTCTGGGGGACGCCCGCCTCGGCGCGTGTTTGCGGGGCGCGACGCGGGCGGCGTCGAGCGACGCTGTCACAGACGCTCGCCGTCCCGCGCTTGCGTCGACTGTGTGGACAGGCAAGGAGAATGGTCGCGAGGGTCTCGCATCCGCCTCCTCGAACGGGACAGCCGCTTGATTCGCCGATTCGCAAATCAGAGCGATTTCGCACGATTCTATGGCGTCTTGCCCTGTGCAACCCCGTCAGAACGCGATGGAAGCCTAGCTAGAGCGTACGAATGGTCGCAGTGTGACCGCCTCAGAGCCGTTTCAGAGACATCGACACTTGGCATCGGCTCAGAAACCGCCATTCTTGCCAAAGGGACGCGCAACGGCGCGCAGATAACCCAGGGAGCCACGAAAACATGGCGCAGCCTCCGAAGAAGCCAAACGGATTGCAGCAGGTGCTGAAGCCATCGCCGGCCTTGGCGGCCGTTGTCGGCGGGAGCGAGCTGTCCCGAGGCGACGCTGTGTCGAAGATCTGGGCCTACATCAAGCAGCACAATCTGCAGAATCCCGCCAACAAGCGCGAGATCCTCGCGGACGCCAAGCTTCGCCCGGTTTTCGACGGAAAGGACAAGGTGAGCATGTTCGAGATGAACAAGCACCTTGCGAAGCACCTGAAGTCGTAGTCGCTCTTGGAGGACGCGCGAGCCCGCGCGTCCCCTCGCCACGTGCATCGTGAGGTCCGGCCCGCTATATGGCGGGCCGGACTCGAACGGCGGCGAGGATGTTTGGCTTGGACGTGATGGCGGATCAGGAAGTGGCGATCCGCCCGCCTCAGACGGCGCCCCAGGCCGAGGGAATCAATCAGACTCCGCTGCGTGTGGCTCTGGTGACGGGGTCATACAACTACATCCGGGACGGCGTCGCCCTGACCCTGAACCGGCTGATCGCCTATCTCCAGTCCCGCGGCGTGGAGACGCTGATCTTCACGCCGGTGGCTCGCAAGCCGGCCCTGGATCACGCAGGCGAGGTCGTTCCCGCGCCATCTCTGGCCATTCCTTTCCGACCCGAATACCGCATTGCGCTTGGCCTGACCCGGCCGCTCCGCTCGCGCCTGGTCGCCTTCCGCCCGGACATCGTGCACCTGGCCACGCCTGACATCCTTGGGCATCAGGCTCTGCGTTTGGCGAAGGCGTCGGGCTGGGCGACGGTGGCGTCCTATCACACGCGCTACGACACCTACCTCAAGTACTATGGCTTCGGCTTTCTCCAGCCGGTCGCAAAGGCGGCCGAGCGTCGCTTCTATGGAGCGTGCGACGAGGTCTTCGTGCCTTCGCCCTCGATGGCCGAGACCCTTACGGCCGAGGGCGTGGACGCCCGATTCCATCTCTGGACACGGGGCGTGGACACGGAGCGATTCCACCCCGGGCGCCGGTCCGAGGCCTGGCGCGCCGCCCGCGGCGTCGGACCTGACGAGATCCTCGTCGCCTTCGTCAGCCGGCTCGTCCGGGAAAAGCGGCTGGACGACTTCGTCGCCGTCGTTCGGCGCCTGCAGGCCGCCGGAGCGCCCGCGCGGGCGCTGGTGGTCGGCGACGGTCCCGAGCGCGCCGCGCTCGAGCGCGCACTTCCGGGAGGTCTGTTCGAGGGCTTCCTCATCGGGGACGACCTTGCGACCGCCTACGCCAGCGCGGACATCTTCGTCTTCCCCAGCGACACCGAAACCTTCGGCAGCGTCACCCTCGAAGCGATGGCCTCAGGCCTGCCCACGGTGTGCGCCGACGCCACCGGCAGCCGCTCGCTCGTCGATCCCGGCGTGACCGGTTTTCTTGCGCCCGTGGGCGACGTTGACGAGATGGAGGACGGAGCGCGTCGAATGGCGAACGACCCCACTCTGCGTCGCAAGATGGGAGAAGCCGCTCGCGCCCGCAGTCTCAGGTTCTCCTGGGACGAGGCGATGGCGGGCGCCCTGGCCCGCTATCGCGTGCTGGCGGGTCGCTCGTAAGAGCGTGGGCAGAGACGGTCGGCCGATGAAGATCCTCGACGTTTCGGGCTTCTATTCCGAGACCGGCGGCGGCGTGGCCAGCTACGTGCGCCAGAAGCTCGCCTTCGCGGCCCGGGAGGGTCACGAGGTCGTCGTCGTCGCGCCGGGCTCGGAGAGCCGCGAGGAGGTCCGACCGGGCGGCAAGATCGTCTGGGTCTCGGCTCCCCCGATGCCGTTCGACTCCAACTACCGGATGTTCCTGGGCGCCAGCGAAGCCTGGCGCGTGATGGACGCCGAGGCCCCGGACGTCGTCGAGGGGTCTTCGCCCTGGCGCGGCGGCTGGATCGCCGCCCAGTGGCCGGGCGAGGCCGTCCGTTCGCTCGTCTTCCACCAGGACTTCATCGCCGGCTATCCGCACACCTTGCTGGACGGGTTGCTGGACCGTGATCGCATTGACCGGCTGTTCAATGGCTACTGGGCGTATCTGCGCCGGCTCAGCGCCAATTACGACGTGACGGTCACCGGGGGCGAGTGGCTGGCCGAACGGCTGGCGCGCTTTGGCGTCCACCATCCGGTGGCGGTGCCCTTCGGCATAGAGGCGGACCTGTTCTCCCCCTCCCAGCGCAGTGAATCCCTTCGGCGGGAGCTTTTGTCGGACTGTGGCGCGGGACCAGACAGCCGCCTGCTGCTCGCGGTGGGGCGGTTGCACCCGGAGAAGCGCCACCGGACGGTGATCGAGGGTTTCGTTCGCGCACGCGAGGAGCGGGGCGACATCGTGCTCCTCGTCATCGGCGATGGCCCTACGCGGGGCGCCGTGGAGCGTCTCGTGCGTCGCTCGCCAGGCGTCCATCTGATGGGCCCGGTCAGCGATCGGCGACGCCTCGCCGAGATCTACGCCAGCGCTGACCTGCTGGTGCACGGCTCGGGAGCGGAGACCTATGGTCTGGTCGTGGCCGAGGCGATGAGTTCGGGGCTCCCCGTGGTGGCGCCGGACACTGGCGGCGCCGCAGACCTGGCGCGGCGCGGATGCGCGGTCACCTATCGGACGGGCGACGCCGCCTCCTGCGCCGAGGCCATCTGCAAGGCGCTGCGCGCGCCTGCCGCCGTGGAAAGTGGCGACGCGCCGCCGCTGGGCCCGAGCAGCGCAGAGGCGCATTTCGTGCAGCTCTTCGCGCTCTACCGCCGTCTCGTCGACGAGCGCGCAGCTCGCCGCGTGAACCGCGCAGCCTGAACGGGAGAGTCGATCTGCCGGTCGCACCTGGCGAGCCAGCCCGGTCGGTCGGACGCCCCTCACGTCGCATCCGCCTTTGGTCCAGCTACCCATTCGCTTTCGGATGGCGTGTAGTGGGAGACGTCGGGCGGTCGCTTGGGCCGTCGGAGGGGTTCGGAAGGAGGAGTTCATGATCCGCAAGGCTCGCGCCGTCTGGCGCGGAACGGGACGCGACGGGGCTGGCGAGCTCACGACGGACTCGGGCGTGCTCAAGGAGACCGCCTATTCGTTCAAGACCCGGTTCCAGGATCAGCCCGGGACCAATCCGGAGGAACTGATCGCTGCGGCCCATGCTGGCTGTTTCACAATGGCTCTCGCCTTTCAGCTGCAGAGCGCCGGCTACGAGCCGACAGAGCTCTCGACGGAGGCGGCCGTCTCGCTGGATCCGGATGGCGATGGCTTCAAGATCACGAAATCCGCCCTGACCTTGAGGGCCGATGTTCCCGGCCTCGACCGGGCCACCTTCGACGATCTGTCGAAGAAGGCGGAAAAGAACTGCCCGGTCTCGCGGCTGATGAACGCGGAGATTTCGCTCACCGCCACTCTGGCCTGAACCCCTGCTGGAACGATAAGGCGCGTGTTTGAGGGGTGATCGGTCGGCTGACCAGCCGGCCGCCAAGCGGGAACAGGAGGCCCGACGATGGGAACCCTAATGGCGCGCATGGGCGTCAAGCTGCCGATCGTGCAGGCGCCGATGGCCGGCGTCTCGACCCCGGCCATGGCGGCCGCCGTCGCCAACGCGGGAGCGCTTGGATCCGTTGGCGTGGGCGCGACGAATGCGGCGGGGGCGCGGGCCATGATCGAAGCGCTTCGCGCCCGGACCAATGGGCCGTTCAACGTCAATGTGTTCTGTCATCGCCCCGCGACGGCCGACGCCAGGCGGGAACAAGCCTGGCTCGCCGCCCTCGAGCCGGAATTCAAGCGCTACGGCGCGAAACCTCCCGCCGCGATCGAAGAGATTTACACGAGCTTCCTCGCCGACGAGGCGATGGTCGAGCTTCTGGCTGACACGCGGCCGTCGGTGGTCAGCTTCCACTTTGGCCTGCCTTCAGCGCAGACGATCGGACGTCTGAGGTCCGCCGGCGCCATCCTGCTCTCGACGGCCACGAACCTTGAGGAAGCGGAGATGGCCGCAGCCGCTGGCGTCGACGCGATCGTCGCCCAGGGCTACGAGGCGGGGGGGCATCGCGGCGTGTTCGATCCCGGTGCCCCCGATCCGCGGCTGGGCGTTCTCGCCCTCACGCGTCTCCTCGTCAGCAGGATCCCACTTCCGGTAATCGCCGCGGGCGGAATCATGGACGGCGCCGGTATCGCCGCGGTCCTCGATCTTGGAGCGGAGATGGCCCAACTCGGCACCGCTTTTGTCGGCTGTCCGGAATCGAGCGCAGACACGTTCTATCGGGAAGCGCTCCTCGGGCCGGGGGCGTTAGCGACCCGGATGACGCCGGTGATCTCCGGCCGTCTCGCCCGTTGCCTCGCCAACCGCTTCACAGGCCTCGAGGACGCGGAACTGAAGGGTCTCGCGATCCCGGACTACCCGATCGCCTACGACGTCGGCAAAGCCCTGGCCGCGGCCGGCCGAGCGCAGGGGGAGGGCGGTTTTGGCGCCCAATGGGCCGGGCAAGGGGCTCCCCTCGCGCGAAATCTTCCCGCCGCCGAACTGGTCGCGGTCCTGGCGCAGGAGCTCGCGGCTGCGCAAGGACGAACTCACGGATCGACGGTTAAGACTCAGGCCGCCGCGTCCTGAACTGACAGCGTGTTCGCCTCGCCCCTGTCGGGCTGCTTCGAGGAGCACTGATTGAGGCGTTCGATGAGCCAGCGCCCGGCCGGACCCGGCGGTGTCGTCGCGAGGTAGATCGCCGACATCGGCAGGATCATGCCAGCTTCGGGGACATCCTCGATCTGCAGACGCACGAGCCGCCCCTCTGCGATGTCGCGCTCCACAACGTGCGTGGGCATGCCGCCCCAACCCAGGCCGCTGAGCAGGAAGGCATGCTTGGCGAACAGGTCGGCGAGACGCCAGGTCGAGGCAGACATCACCCCGAACTCCCGCCCGGCCGTGAGGTCGGATCGGTCCGTCAGGACGAGTTGGGTATGGTTGGCGAGCTCGCGTCTTGGGATGGGCCCTTCGATCGCGGCGAGCGGATGGTCGCGCGCCGCCACCATCACCAGGGAGACGGCGCCGAGTCTTTCACTGGACAAGGACGGGACATCCACGTGCAGGGGGCTCACGACGCCAAGGCGCGCGCGACCATCCAGCACCACTTGGAAGGCGCCGCCCAGTGACTCGGCGTAGAGCCGTAGTGGGATCCTTGGGAACTTTCGTTGGAAGTCCTTCGCGGCCGCGGTGAGGGCGGCCATGGGAAAGAACACGTCGAACGCCACGGAGAGTTCCGGCTCCAGTCCCGTGGCCATGCCTCTCGCCCGAGCCTTCATTCCCTCCGCCCCGGCGAGGACGCTCCTGGCGTCGCCCAGCAGAATGGCTCCTGCCTCGGTGAGCCGCGGATAGCGCCCCGATCGGTCGAAGATGGCGACGCCGAGCTGGCTTTCGAGCGCGCTGACGAGCTCGCTGATCGCCGACTGCGAGCGGCGGAGCCTGCGGCCCGCGGCGGAGAAGCTGCCCTCTTCGACAGCCGCGACGAATGTGCGAAGTTGATCGAGCGACAGGCCGTCCAGCATGTGATCTATCGCCAAAACCGATGGATAGGATCGCTATATGCCTGCTTTTTGCAGGAGCTCCAAGGCGCCACATGTGCGGCGACGCTCGCTACAGAAGCGAACCTTTTTGAAGGTCCCGAAATGAAGCTGACCAACCTGGCCGCCTCCGTGGCCGTCCTTGCTCTTCTCTCGATCGGACCGAGCGCCTTGGCGCAGGGCGCTCCAAACCCCGCGGGCGTCCAGCCTGGCGAATACAAGGTCGAGCCGTACCACACGCAGGTGCAGTTCTCCGTCCGCCACTTCGGATTCACCGACTTCTCGGGTTTCTTCTCGGGCGCGAGCGGTTCCTTGCGACTGGATCCGACGAACCCTGTCGCCTCGAAGCTCGAGGTGGCCATCCCCGTGAACACCGCGCAGACGACCGTCCCCAAGCTCGACGAGGAACTTAAGGGCGCCCAATGGTTCGACGCGGCGCAGTTTCCCAAGGCGACCTTCATCTCGACCAGCGTCACGAAGACCGGTCCGGACACCGCCGACATCCACGGTGATCTGACCCTCCATGGCGTGACGCGTCCCATCGAACTGAAGGCCCGCTTCGTCGGCGCTGGTGTGAACCCCCTGGACCACGCCTACACGGTCGGGTTCGAGGCGACCGGCGTCGTCAAGCGCAGCGAGTTTGGCGTGAAGACCTATGTTCCGATGGTCGGTGATGACGTTCATCTCACCATCGCTGGCGCCTTCGAGAAGGTTCAGTAGCCTCAGGCAGGCTTGAACCCGATCGCCGACGGCGGACACCCACGGCCATGGACGCACGCACCCACAGCGAGGCCAAGGACGACGCGCTGCGCCGCTACAGCCTGGTGGCGATGTGCCTGCACTGGCTCATCGCCACCCTGATCCTGACGAACATCGGGATCGCCTGGTACTTCAATACGCTTCATGGATTGGCGCGACTCGCGCCGATCGCCTGGCATCAGTCCCTGGGACTGTCGGTGCTGATCCTGAGCGTGGCGCGGCTCGCCTGGCGCCTGGCGAATCCGCCTCCGCCCCTCCCCGAGACGATGGCGCAATTGGAGCAGCGGTTGGCGCAGCTGGTGCACGTGCTGTTCTACGTCGTCATGATCGGTATGCCCCTGACAGGCTGGGCGATGCGCTCGGCCAGCTCGCTGCATCACATTCTGCCCATCCGCCTCTTCGCATTGCCCTGGCCGACCATCCCGCCGCTCGCGGATCTGACCGGATCTGCGGCGCAGGCGGCGGAGCACAGGTTCCAGACGGCCCACGGCCTGTTGGCCAAGCTGGCCTACGTCCTGGTGGTCCTGCATGTGGGCGGCGCGCTCAGGCACCAGTTCATCAGCCGGGACCTCGTTGTGGCGCGAATGGTTCCGTTCCTCGGATCGAGAGTGTCGCGATGACTTCAGCCGTCCGTTCCATCGTCCTGGCGCTGGGACTGTTCCTCGGGCTGACCGCGCCCCCAGCGCTGGCGGCGCCGGCCGTCTGGACCGTGGATCCGGCCGCCTCGAAGCTCACCTTCCAGGGCGCCGTGAACGGAACGCCTTTCACAGGCGCGTTCCGGCGGTGGACCGCGCAGATCGCCTTCGACCCCAAGGCGCTGGCCGCTTCTCATGTTGCGGTTTCGGTCGATCTGGCGTCGGCGGCCAGCGGCGACGCCGATCGCGATCAGACCATGCCCACGGCGGACTGGTTCTGGGTGGCGAAGTTCGCCAGGGCCACCTTCGTCACACATGCCTTCCGCGACCTGGGCGGCGGCCGATACGAGGCCACGGGAGATCTCACCCTGCGCGGCGTCACCCGACCCGTCAGCCTGCCCTTCACCCTGGCGATCGCGGGCGACAAAGCCGTCATGAAGGGGTCGACGCTGATCGATCGCACGGCCTTTGGCGTGGGGCAGGGACAGTGGAAAGCCGGCGACGTTGTCGCCACGAAGGTGACCGTGAACGTCGCCCTGACCGCGAACCGCGTTCACTGAGGCGGGGGCTGCGGCGCTGATCAGCGTCCGAGCGTCATCAGCAGGCCGATCTCGGCAAGAGTGGTTCCCAGGGACTGCGCCACGCTCGGCGTGATCATCGCGCGCGCGGCGGCGAGCGGCCTGGCGCTCGCCAGGGCCTTTGCCGCGTCGGCGGCGGCGACGCCCGCATGCATCAGGGTGCTGGTGTCGCGGTAGCAGGACATGATGCACGCCGTGCAGTGGGTCCGGTCGTCGGCAATGTGATCGAACTCGAATACCGAGCCTGCCGGCGCGTGCCAGGCCTCGCAGCGCCAGACGTCGAGCCGCCAGTCCATGTAGAAGTATTTGAAGCCGCCCACGCACGGGAAGCGTTCCTGCTCGCCGTGGATGTGGCGCTGGATGTCGCGGACTGAGGCGGCGGGGTTGAGCACCCGGAACCGGTGCTTGAGCTTCAGGATCGCCTCGAGCGCGGCGTTCAGTTCGTCATCGGTGAAGTCGATGATCTCCGAGCCTTCGTCGTACACGAGGGAGCTTGAACCGAACGGCTGCTGGCGCGGGTAGGAGAAGGTCACGGCTTCGAAGCCCATCGCTCGCAGGGTGGCGGGGAGGGCGTCGAAATCGACCAGCTTGGAGACCGTTACCGACGCCATGACCGGCACGCGGCGCTCCTTCATGCGGGCGATCCCCCGCTCCATGCGGCGCGACAGGTTGCGCATGCCGCGGTTCTGGTCGTGCTTGGTCAGGTCATCACTGTCGAGCGAGACCAGAAGGTTGTGGAGTCCCGCGTCAGCCAGGGCGTCCGCCCGTTCCGGCAGCTTCCATCCGTTGGTGATCAGGCTGGGCTTGATCCCGGCGCGGTGCGTGGCGTCGACCATCGCGATGATCTGCGGATGCAGCAACGGCTCGCCGCCCTGAAAGTTGAGGTAGCGAATTCCGCGCCGGGCGATGATCGGCAGGGCTCGCTCGAAGGCGTTCGCATCGGCGAACTGGCGCGGCTTGCGCTTCATCTTGCTGCGGGCGAAGCCGCAGAAATCACAGTCAGCGTTGCAGAAGTCGGTGACCGAGAAGTCCAGCACAGCGGGGATGAATCGGGCGCCCGGATTAACCGTGGCGCTTTCTGACCGCGCGTCCATACGCAACACCCCGCCTGCGATCGCTCAGGGCTCGCCAGCATGGAGCAGAGTGCGACTCCGGCCATATCAGGTGAGAACCTGAGAAGCTGAACGGAGAACTCCTGATGTCACCGTACGGTTGCAGGCGCCTTGCGCGTACGAGTCAGGGCCCGCCGATCGGCGCACGGATCCGGCAGACAAGGCCCGTTGGCGCGTAGTCCAACTCGGCCGGCCCTCCGAGTTCGCCCTCGAGCACCCGGCCCAGCAGCCGTGATCCGAAGCCCGTTTGCTCGGGGGGCGTGACTGGCGGACCGCCGGATTCGCGCCATTCGAGCTTGATCGCGCCATCGGCGCAGCTCCAGTTCACGGCCACTCGCCCTGTGGGAGTCGAGAGCGCGCCGTACTTGATCGCGTTGATGGCGAGTTCATGCAGGGCCATCGCGAGGGCGATGGCCGACTTCGGCGCGATCGCGACGGTTGGCCCAGCGAAATCGAATCCGCCATATTCGCTGTAGGGCTTGGTCGCCTCCCTCGCGAGCGCACCCATCTCGGCGCCCGTCCACCTTTGACGGGTCAGCACATCGTGGGCCGCCGCGAGCGCAAAGATTCGCCCTTCGATCGCCTGTGCGAGTTCGGGGTCCGCATCGTGCACGCGCAGTGTCTGGCGCACGAGAGCCTGCACCGTCGCCAGGGCGTTCTTGACCCTGTGGTTGAGCTCGTTGATCAGCAGATGTTGCCGGTGCTCAGCGGCGCGCACTTCGGTCACGTCCGTCGCGATCCCGACATGGCCGCTAAAGCGGCCCAGGCGATCGAAGCGCGGGCGACCGTACAGCTGTATGATCCTCACGCTGCCGTCGGGCCGCCGAAACCGACCCTCGTACTGGATCGGCGCGGCGTTCTCGCGCGCGTGCGCCCGTACGACTTCCAGCCGCATCCGATCGTCAGGATCGATCGAGTCCATCCAGCCCAATCCCAGCAGGTCCGCCCGCGGCCGCTGGATAGCCTCGGCCATGGACTCGTTGATGAAGATCAGCTGCCCATCCTTGCGCGTCAGCCAGGCTGGCGCAGGCAGGTCGTTCGCCACCTCGCGGTGGTGCGACTGGCTCGCCGCAAGTCTTCGCTCTGCTGCGCGGACCCGGGTTATGTCGCGCCAGACGACCCCCACGCCGCCGGCCAGCGGGAAGGCTCTGACCAGGAGCAGCTTGGCGCCGGCATTGGCATGGAAGTCGATTTCCGCCTCCTCCGGTTTCCCGTTGCGCGCGACGCGCCGGCCGAGCTCGGCGGCGGCGCTGTCGCTCGAGAAACCCGCGATGCTCGAAAGCCTTTGGCCCAGCAGCTCGCTGCGCCGGCGGCCAAGCAACGCCTCAGCGCCCGGATTGCAGTCGGTGATCCCCCAGTCGGGGTCCACACTGATGAAGCCGTCGCAAACGCCCTCGACGATCTCTCGCGCCCGCGGGCTGGAAAGCGGGAGTTCGGCGGGACTGGAGACATCAGCAATGGTCATGCGGGCTAGCCGAGTTCACGCGCTCGCGCCTCGAGCGCCCGGCGAGCCTCCTCAAATGCGATGCAACCTCAATTGGGGGAAACCCCGAGCCGGCGCTGAACAGGACAAAGTCGGAGCGCGTGCGTGTCGCGCGACGCCCGGCTCGTCTCGCTGGGACGCGGCGAAGGCGTCTGCCGCCTTTCACCGGCGCATCCGCCGCTCCATTCAAACAGGCATTGGTTCGAGAAGGTTGGGGTATTCCCGGCAGGAATTAGTGATATCAACAGGGGACGTCTACGAAGTGCGGGACAAATGACTAACAGAAGATCCGCTTGATCAGCGGTCCGACGGCATGACCCTCGAATCAGGAACAAGATCATGAATCAATTGAATCAACTGATTCTGTCGATTTCGAGAACTGCTCTGTTCCGTGGCGACCTCGATCGGCATTTGATACGAGCCGCGATGGTTTTCGAATTCTTTGCCTTCTGCATCCAGAAATGGAACGCCTACACCAGTGAGATGCTGGTCCCGTTGATCAGTCACAGCCCCATTGTGTTTTGGCTGGAGCCGGCCTTCGGTGTTCGGGGCGCGGGTTACTTCCTTGGAACAAGCGAACTGATCTTCGGCTCACTCATCCTCATCGGCTATTGGAGTCCGAGGCTCGGCATCCTGGGAGCGCTTGGATCGATCGTGACCTTCACAGGCACGGCGAGCATCATTTTCTTCCTGCCCGGCGCATGGGCGCAGCAGGCGGGAGGGTTTCCAATCATGACCCTGCCGCTCGGCTTTCTGATGAAGGACGTCCTTTTCCTTGCCGTCTCATTCTATCTGCTCAAGCAGGACCTGGCGCGCTCGGCGCAGGCGACCACACAGGCCAGCAACCCGTAGTTCCAGGCTGCGGGACGGGTGGCGCAGGCATTCGAAGGGTCTCGCTCCGCGAAACCATCGACGATGTCTTCGTGGACCTTCAACTGGCCGGATGCGACCCAGCTCTGCAGGTCAGCGAGCGCCTTGTCGTTCTGGTCCGCGAAGTCCGAGACGATTCTGGAACGATTAGCCCTGCAGCACGATCTGACGGAATCGTCGGTGGGCGAGGGAGGTGCTATCCCTCTTTCGTTGGCTAGGACAAGCGATGGAGCCGGCGGTCTTGTTACGGTGAGCGACCCGGTTTCAGACCCGGCGCAGCGCGAAGAGTTCCGCTTCGGCGAGTTTCGGTTAGACGCCAGACGGCGCACCCTCGAAAAGGGCGTGCTCCCGATCCGCATCGGAGCACGGGCTTTCGATATCCTCCACGTCTTGGTGGAGTCGGCGCCCGAGATCGTCGACCAACGGACGCTCATGGCCCGGGTGTGGCCGCACGCGAACGTCGGCGAGACCAGCCTGCGCACTCACATGGCTGGCGTGCGCAAGGCCCTGGGCGAGCGCGCGGGGTCGCAGGACAGCATGATCGTCACGGTACCGGGCCGCGGTTACGGGTTCACCGGGACGGTCGCCAAAATCTCCTCGGATCGCCGGAAGTCCCAGGAGCCGCCCGCGAACGTCTTCCCGAGCACGCTCCCAAAGGCCCGACAGCTGATCATCGGGCGCAAGGGCGAGATCGAAACCGTCAAGTCGATGCTGCTGGAGGATCGCTTCGTCTCGATCGTTGGCGCCGGCGGGATCGGAAAGACGACCCTCGCCGTGGCGGCGGCCGGCGCATTGTGCGAGGCCCTGGACGCCACGGCGGTGTTCGTCGATCTCGGCCCGGTCAGGTCGCCCTCGCAAGTCCTGGAAGCCGTGCTCGCCGCCCTGGGCCTTCCGGAAGGCTCGCCCGAACCCCGCGGCGCAATCCTCGCCGGGCTCAGTCGACGTGCGGTCCTGCTGGTCCTGGACTGTTGCGAGCACGTCATCGGACCGGCGGCCAAGCTGGCCGAAGAGGTGTTTCGCGACCTCGATCATGTGCGCGTGCTGACCACGAGCCGGGAGGCTCTGCGCGTCGAAGGCGAACGTGTCTACCGACTGTTCCCTTTGGGGACCCCGCCGGATGAACTCTCGCCCGATCGAGACAACTTGCTCAACTACGCCGCCGTGGAACTGTTCTTGGATCGGGCCGCCGCCAGCGGCCACCACATAGAGACCACCGACGACGCCCTGAGCCTGGTCGCGGAGATTTGTCACAAACTCGACGGCATACCCCTCGCGCTCGAACTCGTGGCCAGCCGCGTCGGCGCGTACGGCCTCCGAGATATCGCGGAGATGCTCGATCAGCACTTCCACCTTCAGTGGCGGCATCGGCGAACTGCTCTGCCCCGACACCAGACACTCGAGGCCACGCTCAGGTGGAGTTACGAACTGCTGCCTGACAATGAAAAGCGGGTGTTACGCCGCCTTGCTGTCTTCGCGGCCGAATTCACCTTGGAAGACGCTCAGGCCGTGGCCTCGTCTGGGGCGTTGCAACCAGTGAATGTGCCGGAAGCCATGGCTGGCCTTGTCGCCAGATCACTCCTCCAGGTGAAATTCAGCAATGGCGCGACCCGCTATCGTCTGCTCGACACGACCCGAGCCTACGCGCGGAGCCGCCTCAAGCAGGCGGAGGAATGCGAGAGCGCCGAGCGCAGCCATGCGGAACACTTGCGGGCGGTGCTGGAAGGCTCGGCTCCGGGCGGCGCCGGCTGGTCCGGCGCGGCCCGCGACGCCAAAGAGCTTCTCGCCGATGTGCGGGCTGCGCTGACGTGGAGCTTCGCCGATCCCGCCCGTAGGGACATCAGCGTGCCGCTGGCGTCCGTCTCGTCGCGCCTGTTTGTGAGCCTCGTCCTGTATCGCGACGCCTATGCCTGGACCAGGCTCGCGCTCGACAGCTTCGACCCGACCATGCATGCGCCCACGCTGAAGCTGGAGCTGTTCTCCGCCTGCGGTTTCACCAGTTCGCGGACGGGCGACGGCCTGGAGGGCCGATCGGCCTTCGAGGAGGGCCTGGCTCTCGCCGAGCAACTCGGGGACGCGACCCGCCAGCTGCACTTCCTTTCGGGCCTGATCACACTAGTCCATCGCATGGGGAGTCTGACCGAGTCCGTCGCCTACGCCGTTCGCTACCATGAGGTGGCCGAACGCCTCGACGACCCCTCAGTGCGAGTGGACGGCCACGGCCTGCTCGGTACCTGCCTGCACCTTGCGGGCCGACATCAAGAGGCGAGGGCGCACCTCAAGGCCGGTCTCGTCGTCGCGCAACCGAACCCTCTTGGCGCGCACATCCTGGGCTCGGATGCGCGTATCCGAACCTTGACCGTGAGGGCGCGCGACCTGTGGATCTCAGGATCGCCGGAAGCCGGCCTCGACACGGCGCGCGAA
>DATHPX010000081.1:0-6364 GCA_035483335.1 Caulobacteraceae bacterium
CCTGGGCCAGATCGCGGAACCACGGCCGATAGCGGCGTGCAGGATCGGGCGGCGCGGTGGCGGCCGCACAGGCCACCCGACCGATCGAGTCGAAACGGATCAGGTTCTGGTAGCCGGGTATGCGCGTGCGGATCTCCGCGAGCCGCTGGGCGCAATCGAAGCCCATCGAACCGGGCGCGATCGTCTGGAGAAGCACTGCGCCAGAGAGGATCCGGGCGCGGATGCTCGAGGCGCTGCGCTCGGCGGCTCCGACGAGCTCCGCCTTCCGGTCGCGCATCTCCAGCCGGTAGTTGAGGGCGGACTGGGCGACGCTGAGCACGAGCACCGGCGCCAAGGCCAGGGTGAGAGCGATTCCGAGCCGGACCCGGATGGTGGTGCGCCACCACCGGCCCGGACTTTCCCGCGGGGTCACCTCGCGTTGCTCAGGCGCTCCGCGTGGGCGAGGATGGACCCCATGGCCTCGCTGGCCGAAGCGCCGTCGCGGTCGTAGTCGCCACGCTCCAGGATCGCCTGCAAGGCCCGCCGCGCGCGGCTGACCCGACTCTTCACCGTACCCACGGCGCAACCGCAGATTTCGGCGGCCTCCTCGTAGGCGAAGCCGCCGGCTCCGACGAGGATCAGGGCCTCCCGCTGCTCGGCCGGCAGCATGCCCAGGCCCATGCGCAATTCGTCGAGCGCCACCGGCGCCGATGGGTCGTCGATGGCCACGAGTGTCCGCTCCGCCGCTTCCTGATCGAGCTGGCTCTGGCGCCAGGACCGGCGCTTCTCGGAGTAGAACTGATTGCGCAGGATCATGAAGGTCCAGGCCTTCATGTTCGTGCCCATTTCGAAACTCGCACGCGCGTCCCAGGCCTTCATCATCGCATCCTGGGCCAGATCGTCGGCCGAGGTGGGATCTCCGGTCAAGGTTCGGGCGAAGGCGCGCAGGTGTGGGATGAGCGCGACGAGCTCACGCTTGAAGGCGGCGTCTCGCGCCGGGTCGGCCGGTTTGTCGGAGCGACTGGCGCTGGTCATGCCTCGTCGCCCTCGGCTGTCGACTTGCCGACGGCCGCTGGCGAGACAGAACCCTCCGGCTCGGCTCGGCGCAGGATCTCGAGGAAGTCGTCCGGCACCGGCTCGTTCACCACGTCGTCAAAAAGTTGGCGAAGGCGCGCCCCGATCGCCTGCTGGCGCAGTCGGGCCTCATCGAGTTCGGGCGAACCCTTGGGCGACTTCTTCATGAACCCCCAATTCAAATGTGCCTGCGCCACATGGACTCGCGCCTAGCCGCCATTGCCTCTAATTTCGCGGCCGTCAAACGTCCCGGGTTGATTTGGGTTCCGCTCCAGCTTCCCCAGAACGGTCCGGTCGAAATCTGCGACGGAACGGGCGCGGCTTTCTTGCGTTCCCTCATGGGAGGGCGTTTCTGCATCATTACACGCCAATCGCCCTGCGCCATCTCCAATCGCCGCCCGCCTGGAGGGTAATCTTGAGCCTGCTCACGAAACTTGCGCCGCACCTGCCCTACGTCCGACGCTATGCGCGGGCGTTGACGGGCGACCAGACTGCCGGCGACCAGTACGTGCGCGTGGCGCTGGAGGCCCTGGCTTCGGGCGACAAGTCTCTTGATGCAGACATGTCTCCCCGGGTGGCGCTCTACCATGTGTTTCACGCCATCTGGTGCGTGACGGGCGCCAAGCTCGAAGCGGCGCCGGAAGAATCTGCAGGCTCGTCGGATGCGGCGCGCCTGCGTCTGATGCGGATCGCCCCGCGCTCCCGCCAGGCCTTCCTGCTCACGGCGGTCGAAGGCTTCACACCGAGCGAGGCGGCGGAGATCCTCGGGACCGACTTCGCCGAGGTGGAGGCCCTGATCAACGAGGCCCAGCGGGAGATCGACGCCGAGCTCGCGACGGACGTCCTGATTATCGAGGACGAGCCGGTCATCGCGGCGGACATCGAAGCCCTCGTGCGCGAATTGGGCCACCGGGTCAGCGGCCTTGCCGCGACACGGGCCGAGGCCCGCGCTTCCGTCGCCAAGTCGACGCCCGGGCTTGTCCTTGCGGACATTCAGCTGGCCGACGGATCCTCGGGGGTGGATGCGGTCAAGGACATCCTGGCCCAGCTGGACGTGCCGGTGATCTTCATCACCGCCTTTCCCGAACGGCTGCTCACCGGAGAGCGGCCCGAACCGACTTTCCTGATCACCAAGCCGTTCCAGCCAGAGACGGTGAAGGCGGCGATTGGCCAGGCGCTCTTCTTCCATCCACGACGCCGCGAGCGCGCCGCCTGAGCAGAGGGAACCTCGATCACGGGAGTTTCGTTTCGGCCGCCCACCCTCTTTCGGAGAGGCGGTATGAAACCCTTGTTCCCACATCGAAGCGTCGCGGCGCCGGGCGTCGGCGCGCGGGAGACCCAGGCCTATCGCGAGGGCCGCATCGACGAGCGCCGGGACGAGGCCGCCGGTGCGGGCTCGGCAAGCCGGGCGCAGATCAGGGCCGCCAATCGGCGGCGCCGAGGCGGCGTCCCGATCCTCGGACTTCTGGTGCTCCTGGTCGTAATCTTCGGCTCCGTCATGCTCTATCTCGCAGCGGAGAACGGCTCGTTCGCACGAGGCGGGGCGGTGGTCGACCGCGACCTGTCCCAGGCGACCCAGCCCGTGCGGCGCGCCGAGGACAGGACCGGCCAGGCGCTGCAGAACGCTGGAGAGCATCTTCAGAAGGACGCTGGCGCTCCATCGCAGTGAAGCGCCACGCTGGAACGGATGAGCCGGCGAGCTGGGCGGCCGGAGGCTGATGGTCCGGTTCGCCCACCTGTCAGACATCCACTTCGGGATGGAGAACGCCGCCGCCATCGAGGCGGCCGCGGACTGGATCGCCGCCGAGCGCCCGGATCTTACGGTCGTCACAGGCGACCTCACGGCCTTCGGCGAGCCGGCCGAGTTCGCAAGCGCCGCGGCATGGATCTACGCCCTGTCGGGCGAGCGGCTCGTGGTGCCCGGCAACCACGACACGCCGTACCTCGGCATGTGGGAGCGGGTGACGCGCCCGTTCGAACGCTTCGAAACCTGCTTCGGCCCTGCCGACGGCCTGTCGTGGGCCAACGGGGCGGTCTGCGTGGCAGGGGTCAACACGGCGCGCGGCATGCAGTTCCGCCTGAACTGGTCCAAGGGTGCGATCGATCCCCAGCAGGCGGGGCGGGCACTGGAAGCTCTGAAGGCGAGACGCGACGGCGCCCTGGGCGTGGTCGCCTGCCACCACCCACTGGCCGAAATGGTCGGCGGCCCGATGACAGCACGCGTGCGGGGCGGCGAGCGCGCGGCCCGGCGCTTCTGTGAAGGTCAGGTGGATCTCATCCTCACGGGTCACATCCATGCCCCGTTCGCCATGGCGCTGCCCCATGCCGACGGCCTCACCTATGCCGTGGGGGCCGGGACCCTCTCGGTCCGCGAGCGCGGCGCGCCCGCGGGCTTCAACGTGATCGAGGGCGCAGCCGACACCATCAAGGTGACCGCGCTCGCCTGGACAGGCGCGGGCTTCGACGTTTGGCGGGAATGGGCCCTGCCGCGGCGCCGGTAAGGGGGCCCGCGAGATCAGCTTTGGCAGCCGCCGGAGCGGCCATCAGTCCCAGCCGCGGCGGCGTTCCAGGAAAGCGCGCACGACGCGAGCGATTAACAAAGGTCTGGCGATCACGATGACGCCCACTCCCACGGCGCCGACCATGGTGACCACCGGGCGGTCCCGCACAAACACCAGAGCGCGGTCCACCAGAGCCGTTGCGGGAAGCGCAGGGGCGACGCGCACGCGAGCCCCAAGGGCCAGTCGCGCGATGACGGCGCCCACGCCGATCAGGAGCGCGACGACCCCAAACACCGCAGCCGTCGCGCCGGGGGACCCGAGCCAGGGCTGCAGGAGCGCGTGCCCGGCGAAGACAAGCGCGACGATGACGACGCCGAGGCAAGCGACGAGCGCCGCCCCGGTGATGACGATCGCCAGGCCCCGCCGCAGGCTCACTTGTCGCGGTTGGCCAGAAGCAGCCCGAGCAGCAGTCCGACGCCGAGACCCGTCAAAGTCGCCGTGACGGGCCGCTCCTTGACCCTCTCGACGACATAGCGCTGGGCCTCGTCCATCGATTGGCCGGCGGTCCCCCCGTAGGTCTTGGCGTGCTCACGGAGCCGCTCGACGTTCTCGCGGACCAGCTTCTCCGTCTCGCCCAGGAGCTGCTCGGCGCGCTTGACGCCGTCCGCAAGCGTCCGCTCGGCCGCGCTCACGGCGTCGGCGAAGGCGCGCTGCCCCCGGTCGGCGGCGTCGGCGGCCGCGGATCGGGCCTTTGAAGCCTCGCTTGAGGCGCTGTCGAATGTGTCGGACGCCATGATTGCTCTCCGGCTTCAGGACCAACGCCGCGGCAGGGCCCAGGCCCAGCTAGGCGCGCGGCCCCAACGCGACCCTGAAGTCGTAGGTTCCACTGGCGACCGAAACAAGCCGACCGCAACTTTTTTCCCCCGCCGACTTGGCTTCACGAGCGGGCGCCATAGGTTAGGCCCGATGGCGCAAGACCCGAAAGGTCGAGATCTCAGCGTGACCGAGCCGCTCGACCTCCGCGCAAACCGGGTCACTCCAGC
The DNA here is from genome assembly GCA_035483335.1 of Caulobacteraceae bacterium. GTDB lineage: Bacteria > Pseudomonadota > Alphaproteobacteria > Caulobacterales > Caulobacteraceae > Acaudatibacter. The sequence continues at coordinate 4,598 of DATHPX010000081.1, forward strand.
CATGTCGGCCGCGGGTCTGGGCGAATTCGCGTGGGACGCGCAGCAGGACTTGCTGATCGTCGGCGCCCAGACAGCGGCGCTCGTCGGCCTGGCCGAAGGCGCCACCCCCGCGTGCGGGGGAGAGACGCTGCTGGGTGTCATTCATGAGGAGGACCGCGAGGCGGTGCGCCAGGGCTGGCAGGACAGCCTGGCGCAGGACGGTCGTTTCGACTTCCAGTTCAGGATCGTGCGGCCGGACACCGGCCTCATCCGGTGGATCGAGGCCTGGGGCCAGGCGACTCCCGCGGGGGAGGGGCTTGCGGGCGCGGTGGGCGTTGTCCGCGACGTCACGGCGCAGCGCCAAAAGGAAAACGAGCGCGAAGCGCTGGTCTCCGAACTCGACCACCGGGTGAAGAACGTCCTGGCGTCGGTGCAGTCGCTCGCGTCCCAGTCGGCGCGTCGCACGGTGTCCCTCGAAGCCTTCCTCAAGACCTTCCTGGGCCGCATCGACGCCATGGCCGCCGCCCACGCACTGCTGATGGCGACTCGCTGGCGGGGTGCGGAAATCGGCAACATCGCAGCCGCCGAGCTGGCCGGCCTGGCGCATGGGCAGGCCCGTTGGGGCGGTCCTGAAATCCTGCTCAACCCCAGGGCGACCAACGCCCTGACGCTCGCCCTTCATGAGCTGGGAACCAACGCGGTGAAGTTCGGGGCCCTCTCGACCGAACACGGCCGCGTCGATGTGCGCTGGACCGTCCGCCCGGGCGGCGGCTTCGAGCTCGTCTGGCTCGAGAGCGAAGGCCCGCCTGTGGGGCAGCCCACGCGCTACGGCTTCGGTCGGACCTTGCTGGAGCGGGTCACGGGCCGGGAGCTGGGCGGAACGGCCGTGCTCGAATTCCGCCCGGAAGGAGTGCGCGCGACCCTCATGGCTGACGAGACGGCTCTCGCACAGGAGGAGCGCGAGGCTCAGAAGGCGCGCGCGCGAGCGGTGGCCCCGCCTGCCGACGAGAGCCTCATCGGCGCCTCGGAGGGGGAGCACGCCCCGTACGACATCCGCGGGGTGCGGGTCCTCATCGTCGAGGACGCGGTGCTCCTGGCGCTGGAGCTCGAAGCCGGCCTCACCGAAGCGGGCGCCCATGTCGTGGGAACGGCCGCCAGCCTCGAGGAGGCGCAGCGGATGGCGAACCTGTCGTTCGACGTCGCTGTCCTCGACGCCAACCTCAACGGCCAGCCCGTGATCCCTGTCGCGCAGACCCTGGCGGAGCGGAAGACCCCGTTCATCTTCGCCACCGGGTACGGTGATGCGGGCGCTGCGCCCGAAGGCTTCGATGCGCCGGTCGTGCGCAAACCCTACAACGTTCGCCAGATCGCCGCCGCCCTCGTCTCCGCCCTCTCGGGCCGCTGAGCGTCACCCAGGCGCAGGCAGGAGCATGGCCCGCAGCGCGGCGGTGGTTTAATCGGCGCGCCATGGACAGCTACATCTTCGCCCCGCCCGTCTATCCCGCCGTTCCGGTGCTGGCGACGCCGGCGCTGTTCCCAGTTCGCCGCATCCTTTGCGTCGGCCGCAACTATGCCGCCCATGCCCGCGAGATGGGCGGCGACGAGCGCGATCCGCCGTTCTTCTTCGCCAAGCCCGCCGACGCCGTCGTGATTCCGGGCGAAGCGGTCCCCTATCCGACGCGCACCGCGGACCTGCACCACGAGGTGGAGCTCGTCGTGGCGCTCAACCGCGCCGGCGAGGACATCGACCCTACGGTGGCGCTCGATCTGGTGTTCGGCTACGCCGTC
>DATHPX010000082.1:0-12021 GCA_035483335.1 Caulobacteraceae bacterium
CCTCTCGGTGATCGCCATCGTCTACACCTCCCTGGTGGCGTTCCGTCAGGACGACATGAAGAAGGTCATCGCCTACTCCTCGGTGGCTCACATGGGCTTCGTCACCATGGGCATCTTCTCGGGCAACCTGCAGGGCGAGCAGGGCGCCATCTTCCAGATGCTCAGCCACGGGGTGATCTCCGGAGCGCTCTTCCTTTGCGTCGGGGTCGTCTACGACCGGATGCACACGCGCGAGATCGCCTACTACGGCGGCCTGGTGACCAGGATGCCGGTCTATGCGGCGGTCTTCATGCTCTTCACCATGGGCAATGTCGGCCTGCCCGGCACCAGCGGCTTCATCGGCGAGATCCTCACGCTGACCGGGACCTACGGGGTCTCCACCTGGACGGCGATCGCCGCTGTCAGCGGGCTTATCCTCTCGGCCCTCTACGCCCTGACGCTGTACCGACGGATCATCTTCGGCCAGCTCACCAATCCCTCGCTGGCCACGATCGGCGACCTGGTGGGCCGCGAGGCGATCATCTTCCTGCCCCTGATCATCGCCACCCTCGTGCTCGGCTTCCAGCCGGGCCTGGTCTTCTCAATCACCGATGCGGCGACCACTCACATGGTCGACGTCTTCCACGCCGCGACGGGACGCTGATAGCCACGCCATGACGCCGATGCAGACCGCCGCCATCGCCTCGCCAGAGCTGGTGCTCGTCGGCGCGACCCTGATCCTGCTCGTCTGGGGCGCCTTCCAGGGCAAGGCCAACGCGATCTTCACCTTCGCTTCGGTCGCCTCGCTTTGCGCCGCGGCTGTCGTCGCTGTCGTCGCTCCCATGGGGCGCGCCTTCGGCGACGGCCTCATCCTCGACCAGGGCGCGGTCTTCTCGAAGGTCGTGATCTATCTTGCGAGCGCCGCGGCGATCCCGATGGGCGAGGGTTGGTTCGCGCGCCGCGGCCAGGCGCGCTTCGAGTTCCCGATCCTGGTGATCATCGCAGCGCTCGGCATGGGCATGATGGTCTCCGCCGGAGACCTGATCTCACTCTACATCTCGATCGAGCTGCACTCGCTGGCGCTTTATGTCCTCGCTGCGTTCGAGCGCGACAACGGCAAGTCGTCTGAAGCCGGTTTGAAGTACTTCGTCCTGGGGGCCCTCTCCTCGGGTATTCTCCTTTACGGCGCCTCGTTGATTTACGGGTTCGCCGGCTCGACGCGCTTCGACACCATCGCCGTGGCGATGAGCCATGGGGCTGGGATCGGCGCTCTGCTGGGCCTGGTGTTCGTGATCTGCGGCCTCGCATTCAAGGTATCCGCCGCGCCATTCCACATGTGGGTGCCGGACGTTTACGAAGGCGCTCCCACCCCGGTCGTCGGCTTCTTCGCCGGCGCTCCCAAGCTCGCCGCCATGATGCTTCTGGCCCGCCTGCTCACCGAGGGCTTCAGCGGAGCAGTCGAGCAGTGGCGTCAGGTCATCGTGGCGGTGGCCATCCTTTCGGTCGCCGTGGGGGCCTATGCCGGCCTGCGCCAGACCAACCTCAAGAGACTGTGGGCCTACTCCTCGATCGCCCAGATCGGCTACGCCATGGTCGGCCTCGCCGCCGGCGGCGCCGTGGGCGTTCAGTCGGTGCTGGTGTTCATGACCCTCTACGTCATAGACGTCACCGGCTTCTTCGCGTGCCTGGCGGTGTTGTCGCGTCAGGGCCGACCGATGGAGACCTTCGCGGACTTCGCGGGTCTCGCGCGCGAGCGCCCCGGCTTCGCGGTGGCCATGACCTTCTTCTCGCTCTCGGGGCTTGGACTGCCGCCGCTCAGCGGCCTTTGGGGCAAATACTACGTCTTCAAGGCCGCGATCGCGGCGGGACTCGCGCCCGCGGCGGTCATCGCCCTGATCGGCAGCGTGATCGCAGCCTACTACTATCTGCGCCTGATCAAGGTGATGTGGCTGGACGCCAGCCCCGGCCCCACCGACCGGCCCGCGCCCGAGGGCGTGGTGATCGGCTACGGGGCGGCCTTGTTCGCCTTCCCGCTCGTCCTCTTCGCGCTCTACGCCATCGACCCCCTGGCGCACACGGCGGCAGCGGCCTTGATCACGCCCTGACGATGGGGCGCCTTGCGCGCCCAGCGTCACCGTTGTCGGCGCCCATCAGACCGTGCGATCCTGCGCCGAAAGCAGGGAGCGGGTCGATGAATCGGGTGGCTACTGGCCTTGCCGTCCTGGCGCTGGTTTCAGCGTCGGTTACCCAGGTGACAGCGCAGCCTGCGCCGGCCTCGAGCGAGGATTCGGCGCCCAGCGCGCGCAAGCTCGAACTCGCCCGTCAACTGGTGCAGATGTCGGACCTGAAAGCCAACATGGTGGCGGCGTTGCGCGGCATGGCGAGCGGCTTGGCCAGCCAGCAGGCCGCGCAGGGCGGTCAAACGCTCGCCCCCGACCGCCAGGCAAAGCTGAAGGCCATCCAAGATGCGGAAGCGGACGTATTGCCCAGAATGGTCCCCAATATCGTGGAGGCCATGGTCCAGGGCTACGCACGCGAGTTCACCGAGAAGGAACTCTCCGACGCGGTCGCCTTCTACCAGAGCCCCTCGGGACGAGCGATCATCGCCAAGACGCCACAGCTGATGCAGGGGGTGATGGTCGAGCTGGTGCGGCTGACGCCTCAGCTGCGGCGCGACATGGGTGAAGAGATCTGCGCCAAGGTCACCTGCACGGCGGCGGAAAAGGCCGCCTACTTCGGCTCGTCGCCGCCGAACCCGGAAGCGCGCACGCCGCCAGGTCGATGAGCGCCAGGGTCGGGCCGAGCGTCACGCCGCCTGGGGCGCGGGCGCCGTGGCGCCGGCGGGCAGGTGGGCAGGGGCCTGTGGCGGGTCGTCGCGCAGCTTGGCGGAGTAGAAGGAAGCGTTCTGGCGCCCCTTGGAGGCGTCGTTGGTGAAGCTGATGAGGTGATGGGCGACCACCGCCGAGGAGATCAGCCACTCGATCTCGCCCGCCTTGATCCGCGGCCAGGCGAACTTCCAGAAGCTCCGGCGATAACGGGCCTTCACGCCGCAGATCCACAGCATCCTGGAGATGATCCCGACGCCCTTCTTGATGTTGGCCCAGGTCGCAGGCTGCGGGCGTGGCCGACGGTTGCGATAGGTCGCCTCGACCTGATGCTCGAAGCGGGCGAACAGGACCTCCGGCTCGTAGGCCGCGGCCATCAATCGGCGCCAGCCGTCAATGACCTCTCGATACGGGCGTCGGAAGACGACGTTTGACTCCAGGCTCTCGTCCTCCGCCAGACGTCCCTCGCGCTCCAGACGCGTCCAGAGCGGCGTCTTGGGCAGCGCCTGCAGCAGGTTGATCGTCAGCAGCGGGATGTGGCTGGCCTCGATGAACTTCTGGATCGCCTCGGGCGTGTCGGGCGTGTCGGTGTCGAGGCCCAGGATGATCCCGGAGACGACCTCCATGCCGTAGCTGTTCAAGGTCTCGATCCCTTCCAGGATCGGCACCATCATGTTGTGCGCCTTGTGCATCTCCTTGAGCGCCGTCGGGTCGGGGGTCTCGATCCCGCAGAACACCGTTTCGAAGCCCGCCTCGCGCATTGGCCCGAGGATCTCGGGCCGCTTTGCGATGTTCAACGTCGCCTCGCAGGCCATTCTGTAGGGGTAGCCATTGCGCTTCTGCCACTCGATCAGGGACGGCAGCAGATCCCGCACGGCCTTTCGATTGGCGATGAAGTTGTCGTCCACAAAGTAGATTGCGTCGCGGATGCCCAGGGCGCGCATCTTGTCGAGCTCGGCGCAGACCTGCTCCGGCGTCTTGAGCCGCGGATTGCGTCCATAGAGGGCGGGGATGTCGCAGAACTCGCACTCGTAGGGGCAGCCGCTGGAAAACTGGATCGAGCCCATGAAGTACTTGGGCAGTTCGGCCAGCTCGTAGGCGGGGAGGGGGAAGGCGGCGAGGTCCGTCCGTTCGCGGGTCGTGAGCACGACCTGCCGCGGCGGACGGGAGGGATCGGCCTGGAGTCGAGCGACCAGCTCCTGCGTGGCGTCGCCCATCTCGCCCACATGCAGGTAGTCGAAGTCGGGATAGTAGTGCGGGCAGGCCGAGACCGACGGGCCGCCCAGGGCCGTCGTACGCCCCGCCGCGTGGGCGCGCGCGCAGATGTCGTGCATCTGCTGGCGCTGGATGTGCATGCCGCTGATGAAGACCGCGTCGGCCCAGGCGAAATCCTCCGCCGTAGCGGGGCGGAGGTTTTCGTCGACGAATCGCTTTTCCCAGTGCGCGGGCAGGGCGGCGGCGACCACGAGCAGACCCTGGGGCGGCATGAAAGCCTGGGCGCCGATGATCGGGTAGGCGTACTCGAACGTCCCGAATGAGGGCGTGTAGCGGGGAAAGACCAGCAGGATCCGCCGTGCGGGAGCAGAAATTGCGTCCGCAGTCACGGCGGGATCGCAGGGGGTATCGACGTCCATAGGGCCGCGAACTCCGCAATGATCAGGTTGTTCCGGGGGAATCCTATCTCTCAGGCAGGCGGCCGAAGAAGTTTGCCGCCGATATGCGAGCGTAACACAATGTCGAGCGTGTTATGCGAGGCAAGCGCGGCCGCGCTGGCGGGCGCTCGCGGCGCGGGCTAAGCGCCTGGAATTGCAACCTCTGGCCTAGAGACCCGCGTGCCCCTCACCCGCCGAGATCTCGCCGCCTTCGTCCCGGCGGCCGTCCTGGTCCCGACCGTGGCTGCGGCCTCCACGGCGGCGTCAGACTTCCAGCAGATCTGGACCCGCGAATGGACCTGGCGCAAGGCTCTACTCGCCCCTGCGGATGATCCGGACACGCCGCTTCCGCCCTACCTGCCGGATGTCGGCGAAGAGGCTCAGGCGGCGCGCCTCGCCTGGTGGCGGGAAACGCAGGCCGCTCTGGGAAGGATCGACCGGGCATCGCTAAGTCCGGCGGAGCAGATCGACTTCGACGTGTACGCTGCCCAGATCGACGCGCTGGAGGCGTCCCAGGCCTGGCGCGATTGGGAGGCGCCGTTCAACAGCGACACCACGTTCTGGGGGGACCTCGCGGAGGCGGCGCACCGGCCGTTCCGGACCGAGGCGGACTATCGTAGCTACATCGCCCGGCTCGGCCAGACGAAGCGGTATTTCGACCAGCAGATCGCCGCCATGCGTCTCGGGCTGGCCCGCGGCTTTACGCCCCCGCGGGTCACGCTTGCCGGTCGCGATCTCTCGGCGGCGGCTGTCGCCCAGGCGGCCACACCCGAGGCCACGCAGTTCTGGGCGCCGTTCTCGGACATTCCGCCGATCCTCCCGGACGCCACGCGCGAAGACTTGCGCAGTTCGGCGCGGGAGGTGATCGCGCAACAGGTCATCCCTGCCCACCGCACCCTGCTGGAGTTCCTGCGCGAGGAATACCTGCCGCGGACCCGCATGACGATCTCGGCGGAGGCCCTGCCCGACGGGCGCGCCTACTACCAGTCCAAGATCAGGGAGTTCACCACCCTCGACGACAGTCCCGAAGCGATCCACGCCCTGGGCCTCTCTGAGATCGCGCTGATCCGCGGACGAATGCAGGACGTCATGACCGAGGTGAGGTTCGAAGGGGACATTCCCGCCTTCCTGCAGTTCCTGCGCACCGACCCAAGGTTCTACGTGAAGAGGCCCCAGGATCTCCTCGATCGCGCGGCGTGGATCGCCAAGACCTTCGACGGCAAGGCCTCGCAATGGTTCGGCCGGCTGCCCCGTTCCCGCTTCGCCATTCGCCCTGTGCCCGACGCCATCGCGCCCTTCTACACCGCTGGGCGGGGAGGGCCGGGCGTCTATCTCGTCAACACCTACGACCTGACTTCGCGCCCCCTCTACGCGCTGCCGGCGCTCACCCTGCACGAGTCCGCCCCCGGCCACGCCTTCCAGATGCCGCTGGCCAACGAGCAGCGCGACCAACCCGAGTTCCGCCGCAAGACTTACATCTCAGCCTTCGGCGAAGGCTGGGCGCTCTACTGCGAGCGTCTGGGCGAGGAGATGGGCATGTACGAGACGCCCTATGACCGCTTCGGCATGCTCAGCTACCAGGCCTGGCGCGCGGCGCGCCTGGTCGTCGACACCGGCGTCCATGCCATGGGTTGGAGCCGGGAGCAGGCGATCGCCTACCTTGCCGAGAACACCGCACTCCCACGTCACGAAGTCGAGACTGAGGTCGACCGCTACATCAGCTGGCCTGGCCAGGCGCTCTCCTACTATCTGGGACAGCGGGCGATCCTGCAGGCTCGGGCCAAGGCCCATGCGCAGCTCGGACCGAGGTTCGACATCCGCGCCTTCCACGACACCGTCCTTCAGCTGGGTTCCGTGCCTTTGCCGATCCTCACGCGCCGCATCGACCGCTTCATCGCCGATGGCGGCCCATCACCCTATGCCGCCGATGCCTGACCTGCCGCCTATCGTCGCCTACGACGAGATCGACTCGACCAACCTCGAGGCCCGCCGCCGCGTCGACGCAGGCGAGACGGGCCCGCTGTGGATCACCGCCCTGTGGCAGACCGCCGGCAAAGGGCGGCGCGGCAGGACCTGGCGCAGCGGCTCGGGCAACCTCGCCGCCACGCTGCTGATGTCGACGCGCAAGCCGCCGCTGGAAGCGGCTCAGGTCGCCTTCGTCGCGGCTCTGGCTGTGGCCGATCTCGCGGCCACTTACGCGCCGGCGTCCAAGGTCAGCCTGAAGTGGCCCAACGACACCTTGCTGGCCGGACGCAAGCTGTCCGGGATCCTGGTCGAGTCCGGGCCGTCCCTTGCCGGGCTGTGGCTGGCGGTGGGGATTGGCGTGAACCTCGCGGAGGCGCCCAACGATGTGGAGCGGCCCGCGACGGCGCTGGCCGATTACATGGATGGCCCGCCGCCGGGACCTTCCGAGGCCCTCGAGATCCTGTCCAAGGCCTTCGAGCGGTGGCGAGACCTGTGGGAAATCGCGGGTTTCGCGCCCATTGCGGAGGCTTGGACCGAGCGCGCGCATGGCCTGGGCCAAGCCTGTTCGGCGCGTCTTCCCGGAGAGACCGTCGACGGTGTCGCGGAAGGCCTCGACCTCGATGGCGCCCTGCGGCTGCGCCTGGCCGACGGGACGATGCGGCGGATCACCGCCGGCGACGTCTTCTTCTGAACCGGGTTGTTACAATAGAGCGGCCGCCTTCTGCAGGGCGATGAAGAGGCCGATGGCGAAGGGAATACTCACCGCCAGCCAGGCCGCTGCGCCGGCGAGACCCAGGCGATCGTTGCGGGCGGCGATGCCGATTGGGCAGGTTTCCGCCGCCTCCGGCTCGGCCAGTTCCTCGAGACAATGGGTGTCCTTCACCGGCCGTACGAGAAGGTTGCAGACGAAGCCCACCAGCATCAGCACAGCCATCGCGTACAGGGTGACGTCATAGACCTGCACCTTCGGCATCCCCGCGTGAAGCTGGGACTGGCGCAGGCTGGCGATGACAACCGGACCGATCACGCCCGCAACCGACCAGGCCGTGAGCACCCGGCCATGGATCGCGCCGACGAAGCGCGTGCCGAAGATATCGGCGAGGTAGGCGGGAAGGGTGGAGTACCCACCGCCATAAATGGCGATGATCAGGCAGACGGCGCCCACGAAGGCTGCGGCGAGGCCCAGATGGGCCAGGCTGGGCAGACAGGCGTAGAGGCCCGCTCCAAGGACGAAGAAGATCGCATAGGTCGTCTTGCGCCCGATATGGTCCGAGACCGAGGCCCAGAACAGCCGGCCCAGGCTGTTGAACAGGCTGATCAATCCCACCAGCCCCGCCGCAGTGACGGCGATTTGGGCCTCCTGATCCGCGTCCAGCACCGTCCCGAGCGGCAATCCCACCAGCAGGCCGCCAAAGACGTCCTGGAACATCGGACTCGCCATGGAGATGAGGGCAAGACCGGCGGTGACGTTTGCGCACAGCACGGCCCACAGCAGCCAGAACTGGGGCGTCTTCCATGCCTGGCTGACGTGCACGTGGCGGTGGGTGATCATCGACTGCAGCTTCAGCGGCGCCGGGGCGGGCCGATCCGCTGGCAGGACGCGGAATCCGAAGGCGCCGAGGCTCATGGCGATGAAATAGACGCAGCCAAGGATGGCCAGGGTCGGGGCGACTGCAGGAGCGTCTCCCGCGGACAAGCGTGACATCAGCCACACCGCCAGGGGCGAGCCGATCATCGCCCCGCCGCCATAGCCCATGATCGCAAAGCCTGTGGCCATTCCCCGCCTGTCGGGGAACCAGCGGATCAGGGTGGTCACAGGCGTGATGTAGCCAAGGCCCTGGCCGATCCCCCCGATCAGGCCCGCCCCCAGGAACACGAGCCAGAGCTGGTGGATCGCCACTCCGCCCGCGCCGATCAGAAGACCTCCGCCCCAGCAGGCGGCGGCTACGAAACCGGACGCCCGCGGTCCGACGCGCTCCACCCATCTGCCAAACACTGCGGCCGACAGCCCAAGCATGGCGATGAAGGTCGCGAAGATCGGCGTGACCGCCGCAATGGTCCAGTTGCAGTCCGTCGCGGTGAGCTCCGCCATGAAGCCAGTGTGGCAAGCCGGCGCGACCGGCAGCAGCCTGCCCATCGGCAGCCAGAACACGCTGAAGCCGTAGGCCATGCCGATGGAAAGGTGGATCGCCAGGGCCGCCGGCGGCACGAGCCAGCGGTTGTAGCCCGGCCGCGCGAGGATCCGCTCGCGGCTCAGCACCCCGGCGCCTGCAGCGCCCTCGACCCAGGTCCAGGCCATGAGCCGTCCTCCTGACGTCCGAAGCATAGATTGGCGACCGAAACGTCTCGTTTTCAAGATCGCGCGTGGCCATTATCCGTGAAGCTTGGTGACGGGGGGAGCCGCATCCATGGGAATCTTGAGCCGGTTCGCGGCATGTCTTGCCGCGACCTCGATGGCGGCCGCCGGAGCCGCCGCACAGACCGATCCGATGACCTCGATCGTCGGCGGCGCCGACGTCTTCGGCCAGAGCCTTGGCGAATCCGCCCTGGCTGGCCCGAGCGTCTTCGTCACCGCCACGGGACACGCGCCGATCGCCCAGGTGGGGGCCGACACCTTTCGCATGACGGTCGTTCGGAACAACGCATCTGCCGTGGCCGCGGTCCGCGAGCGGGACCGTGCCGTTGAGACGATCTTGAACGAGGCGCGGAGGCTGGGATTCCAAGTCAGTCTCGGCAAGAGCAGCCTGGGACGTGTGGGCGCCGGACTGGTCCACGGCCCAGCGGTTGTGAACCCGCCGCTGGTTCCGGCGCCAGCGCCGGGCGTCGTTCGCCCTGCTCCGGTCGCTCCGGAATATTTCGCGAGCGCTGTTGTGGAAATGCGCGGCGGCGACACCGCCAAGCAGGCCGAGCTTCTCGACGCACTGCAGGCCGCCGGCGTTGACGCCGAGATCCTGCTCGGACCGGTCGTCTCGCCATTCGACTTCACGGGCCTCTCGTCAACCGGGGCGCCGGCGGTCGACTCGGCGGTTCTCGACCACGCCGCGGACGAGGCGGTGGCGGAGGCGCGCCGACAGGCCGCGCGCCTGGCTACCGATGCGGGCCGATCGCTCGGCGAGGCGCGGCAGATCATCCTGCTCGCCCGCTCCGTGACGGGCAGCGAAGCGAGCGTCACCGTCGCGGTTCGATTCGCCCTTGCGCCGCAGCGGTGAGCCATAGTTAGGCGCGCCTCCACTCGACGGCCGCGCTGCGCCCCTGCTAAGCAGCGCGTCCCCGCGGTCCCGGCGCGGGCGGCGTTCAGGGATGCCCGATGCTGCTGGCGATCGAACAGGGCAACACCAACACGCTGTTCGCCATTCACGACGGCGAGACGTGGACCTCGCAGTGGCGCGCAGCGACGGACGCGGCCCGTACGGCTGACGAGTATGGGGTCTGGCTCGGCCAACTGCTGCGGATGCGCGACCTGACGTTGGAAGGCCTGGACGCCTGCATCATCTCCAGCGTCGTTCCCCAATCCGTCTTCAACCTGAGAAATCTCGCGCGGCGTTACATCGGCGTCGAACCGATGATCATCGGCGAGAACGTCGACCTCGGAATCGAGGTGAGGATCCTCAAACCCTCGGAGGCCGGCGCCGACAGGCTGGTCAACGCAATCGGAGCCCACATCACCTATCCAGGCGCACTGCTCATCGTGGACTCCGGCACGGCCACGACCTTCGACGTCGTCGCCCCCGATGGGGCGTTCGAGGGCGGGGCGATCGCGCCCGGCATAAACCTTTCCCTGCAGGCGTTGCACGACGCCGCCGCGCGGCTGCCGCGCGTCGCCATCCAGCGGCCCCGCCGGGTGATCGGCAAGGAAACGGTGGAAGCGATGCAGTCGGGGATCTTCTGGGGCTACATCTCGCTCATCGAAGGGCTGGTCGCGCGCTTCAAGGCCGAGTACGGGGCGCCGATGACCGTGATTGGAACCGGAGGCGTGGCCTCCCTCTTCGCCGGCGCCACGACGGCGATCGACCACTTCAATCCTGACCTGACCATCATGGGCATGCTCGAAATCTTCCGCCGCAACGCCCATTTGCGCGGCCAATGACATCTCCTCAAAGCGCTCCCGGCGACGAACTCGTCTTCCTCCCTCTCGGGGGGTCCAACGAAATCGGCATGAACTTCAACCTCTACGGCTATGGCCCGGCCCATAGTCGCAAGTGGATCGTCGTGGACCTTGGGGTGACCTTCGGCGACCAGACCACGCCCGGGGTCGAGATCATCCTGCCCGACCCGGAGTTCATCGCCGACTACGCCAAGGACATCCTCGGGATCGTCCTCACCCACGCGCATGAGGACCACATCGGGGCGGTGGCCTGGCTTTGGCCGCAGCTCAGGGCGCCGCTGTACGCCACGCCGTTCACCGCCTTCCTCCTGCGCGAGAAGCTGAGGGAGGCCGACCTCCTCGACGAGGCGCCGATCACCGAGATCCCATTGAGCGGGACCTTCCGCCTCGGGCCGTTCGAGCTGAACCTGCTCACCCTGACCCACTCCATCCCCGAGCCCAATGGCGTGGCGATCCGCACCCCGCTGGGGACGGTGCTGCACACCGGCGACTGGAAGATCGATCCCGATCCCCTGACCGGCCCGGTGACCGATGTGGACGCCATCCGTCGCCTCGGAGACGAGGGGGTGCTGGCCATGGTCTGCGACAGCACCAATGTCTTCGTGGACGGCGAGGCCGGGTCGGAAGCCCATGTACGCGAGACCCTCACGCCGCTGATCGCCGGCCTGCAGGGCGGGGTCGCTGCGGCCTGCTTCGCCTCCAACGTCGCGCGGATGGACACGATCATTCGCGCCGCCGAGGCAGCCGGGCGGCGGGTGTGCCTGGTCGGGCGCTCGATGATCCGCATGTCCCAGGCGGCACGATCGGTGGGGCTGCTGGAGGGCGTCGGACCCTTCCTCGACGACGTGCGGGCGAAGGACGTCCCCAAGGAGAGGTTGCTGTATCTGTGTACGGGCAGCCAGGGCGAGCCGCGGGCAGCCCTGGCGCGGATCGCCGACGGCAGTCATCCCCACGTCAAGCTGGGCAAGGGCGACGCCGCGATCTTCTCCTCGCGGGTCATACCGGGCAACGAGATCCCGATCCGCAACCTGCAGAACAAGCTCGCCGACCTTGGCGTGCGGCTCTACACCGAGCGCGACCATCCGGGGATCCACGTCTCGGGCCATCCGTGCCGGGACGAGCTGAAGCGCATGTACCAGTGGGCGAGGCCGGAAATCGCGGTTCCCACCCATGGCGAGCGGCGACATCTGCTCGAGCATGTGGCCCTGGCCCGCGACCTGCAGGTCTCGCAAGCCATTGCGCCGCGCAACGGTGACATGGTGCGCCTTGCGCCTGGCCAGGCCGAGATCATCGACGAGGTGCCGGCGGGGCGTCTCTTTGTCGACGCAGGCTTCGTGACGCCCGAACATGGCGAAGCGCTGCGCGAGCGCCGCCACGCCGCATTCAACGGCATGCTCGCCGTGAGCCTGGCGCTGGACGGGCGCAGCCGTCTCGCCTCCGGCCCCCAGGTGCGGGCGATCGGCCTGCCCGCCGACGAGGACTACACCCTCGAAGA
>DATHPX010000083.1:0-27135 GCA_035483335.1 Caulobacteraceae bacterium
GCCTGCTCGTGGTGCTTTGCGGCGCGATCCTGTGGCGGGCCTTCTGCGAGTTCTACGTCGCCATATTCCGTATCAGCGATGACCTTGCGGCCCTTCGCCGCGCGGCTGAGCGCGAGGCCAACGCGCCGCGGTGACGCGCACCAGGTGACAAAAAGAGTCACCGCCCGCACGCTTGGCCAGTCGGCCAAATCACCCTACGCCGTTAACACCTTTCGTTAACCATTACGCCCTCTAGATTCGGGCGGTCGTCACGGACCCGGAGCCACCGCTTTGGGCCCGGCGCTGATGGATTCGCTGGCGGGGAGACAACGGGTGCGCATCCTCCTGATCGAAGACGATTCCACCGTCAGTCGCGGCATTGAGCTGATACTCAAACGCGAGGGCTTCAACGTCTACACGACGGAGCTGGGCGAGGAAGGCGCGGACCTTGGCAAGCTGTACGACTACGACCTGATCCTGCTCGACCTGAGCCTGCCTGACATGAATGGCCTGGAGGTGCTTCGAGCCCTGCGCAACGCGCGGGTCGAGACACCGGTCATGATCCTGACGGGAAGCTCCGAGGTGGAGACCAAGGTGCGCAGCCTGGGCGGCGGGGCCGACGACTACGTAACCAAGCCCTTCCACCACGACGAACTCGTCGCGCGGATCCACGCCATCGTGCGCCGCTCCAAGGGCCACAGCCAGTCGACCATCCGGACCGGCGACATCGTGGTCAATCTCGACGGCAAGACGGTCGAGGTGAGGGGCGAGCGGGTGCATCTGACCGGCAAGGAATATCAGATGCTCGAGCTTCTCTCCCTGCGGAAGGGGACCACCCTCACCAAGGAGATGTTCCTCAACCATCTCTATGGCGGGATGGACGAGCCCGAACTGAAGATCATCGACGTCTTCATCTGCAAGCTTCGCAAGAAGCTCAAGATGGCGGCAAGCGACCATTGTATCGAGACCGTCTGGGGCCGGGGCTACATGCTGCAGGATCCGCGAGAGAAGGTCCCAGCCTAGGATGAGCCGCCTGGCCGCTCTGGCGAGCCTGCTGGCGGCGGCCTTCCTTCTCTTCTACGTGGGCGCCCGGACGCCCCAGCCGCGCGCCGACGGCCCGGCCTCCCGCAACTTCTGCGCCCACTGCGCCCTGGCCGAGATCGCGGTCATCTCCGCCCAACCCCATCCCGTCGGCTCCCCAGCCAACGCGGCCGTGCGCGACTACCTCATGGCCCGGATGAGACTGCTCGGACTCTCGCCGAGAGTGCAGCGGACGGACAGCCGGGGAGTCATGAGTTTCGGGAGGGACGCCTTTGTCGCCGTCGCTCCCGTGGAAAACGTGGTGGGCGTCTTGCCCGGCCGCGACCACTCCCTTCCCGCCCTGGCTCTCATGGCCCACTACGACAGCGTGCCGGGCTCTCCCGGCGCGGCGGACGATGCGACGAGCGTGGCGAACATACTCGACATCGTCCGCGCACTCCGTATCCGCGGCCCTCCCGCCCGCGATGTCATGGTGATCTTCACCGATGGCGAGGAGGCAGGCCTGCTGGGCGCCCGCGCCTTCTTCGACCAGGATCCCGCCGCCGCGCGTGTGGGCTTCGTGATGAACCTGGAGGCCCGTGGAGGGGGCGGCAGAACCAGCATGTTCGAGACCGGCGCGAACGACGGCGCCGCCATCGGCCTCTTCCAGCGGACGGCCGCCGCCCCCAGCAGCAACTCACTCCTTCCCTTCATCTACCGATACCTCCCAAACAACACCGACTTCACAATCGCCAAGAAGCGGGGCCTTGCCGGTTTCAACTTCGCGTTCATCGGCAGGCAGTTCGACTATCATTCCCCCAGTTCGACGATCGCCAACCTGGACAGCGGGGCCGTCCAGCACATGGGGGAGACGACGCTGGGGCCCGCGGCCGCGCTCGCCTACGCGCCGCAACTTCCGGCGCGGACGCCGGACGTCGTCTATTCGGACGTGCTGGGCGCGGGCGTGATCGCCTATCCCCCGGTCTGGGGCTGGGCTGTCATCCTCGCCATCACCGTCCTCCTCATCGCCGTCGCCGCCCAGCTGCCCGGGCGCGAGCGGCTGTCAGGGCCCGGGGTCATACGGGGGAGCCTTGCGGGCCTCGCCATCCTGGCGATCGCGGGCGCCCTCCTCTACCTGGCCCGCCAGGCGACCGGGGTCGGAGCCGGCTGGATGCCCTACCGGCCGCTGCTCGCGCGCTTTTGGATATTCGAGGTCGCGATGCTTCTGACGGCGCTGGCGGGGATGGCTCTCGGGGCCGCCCTGCTGGGCCGCGGAGATCGCATGGCAAGCGGATGGATCGGGCTGCTCCTGACTGGCCTCGCTGCGAGCGTCGTTCTGCAAGTCTTCGCCCCGCTCACGGCCTTCCTCGTCGCCTGGCCCACCCTGGCTGGCGCGGCGGGCGCGGCCCTGACCGCGGGCGGCTCGCGAACCACCCGGTTGCCCTGGTTGTGGTACGCGATAGTCGCGATCGTCGCGCTGGCCTGGATCGGCGCTTGGTTCCACGGTTTTTTGCAGGGCCTCGACATCGCGCCCGCCTGCGCCCTCCTCGCATGGCTGGCGAGCCTTCTCCTCTGGCCCCTCCTCTGCCCGCCGCCGCGGCCGGGCTGGGCGGCGTTAGGCCCCGCAGCGGTCTTCGCCCTGGCGGCCTGCGCGATCCTGCTGGGAATGCGGCTGACCCAGCCTTGGTCACCCCGCTATCCGAGCGCCGTCCAACCCCTCTACGTGACCAACGGGACGCAGGCCTGGCGGGCAAGCCTTTCGTCGAGCGATCCGTGGACTGTGAGCTATCTCGGATCTGGCGCACTGGCGCGACCCATCCCTGACGTCCCGGGCGCTCCCGGCTCCCTCGTCGGCGCGACCGCTCCGGTCCAGCCGTCGCCTCCCCCGCTCACCGTCACTCACGCTGGCGACACCCTGGTTGTCCGGAATGATCCATCCGCTCGACAGGAAGCTCTCGTCCTCGAGTTCAAGACAAACCAGCCGGTTCTGGGGGTGGACGTCGACGGAGCGCGGGTGGCCGCCCTGGCTGCGCGCGAGTCGCGCCTCCGGATCGTCTGGCAAGGCGAACACCGCCCGATCTCCGCGACCTTCCGCGCGCCTGCCGGAAGTCAGATCGACCTGACGTATTCGGCATGGCTTTCGGGTTGGCCAGGCGGTGTCGCCAGCCCCCCGCCCTTCACCTCGCGCGTGATGGGCTGGGACCGCCCCGGCTTCAGCGTGTTCACCGGCCAGCAGCACGTCCGCTTCTGAGGCTGGGCGAATCCCGGCTTTTCGATTTCCCCTTGCAAAATCCCTGCCAAAGATCGATATATCGAACATGTACGATATATCTCGTACTATCTTTGGAGACATTCATATGCATCATCACTTCCACAGGCGCGGCGCCTGGCGAGCCCACGCTCATCCCAGGCGGGGTTTTGAGGCCCTGCACGACCACATCGCCGACCATGGTCGACGCCACCGCCGCGGCGGCCGAGTGTTCGATCAGGGCGACCTGAAGTGGGTCATCCTGCAGCTCATCGCCGACAAGCCGAGCCATGGATACGAGCTCATCAAGACCATCGAGGAACGGCTCGGGGGCGCCTACAGCCCAAGCCCGGGTGTGATCTACCCGACACTGACCTTGCTGGAGGACCTCGGATACATCGCGCCGGCCGGTGAGGAAGGCTCACGTCGAGCGTACGCCATCACCGACGAGGGTCGTCGCGCCCTGGAGGAGAACAGCGCGGCGGTCAGTTCGCTCAACGAGCGGATGGAACAGGTCGCCGAGCGTACGGCCGGCAGAGCAGCCCCGCAGATCGTTCGGGCCATGGAGAACCTTCGGCTCGCCCTGCGCCTGCGGCTGGACCGAGGCCCCCTCACGGCCGAGCAGATCGCCCGCGTCAGCGACATCCTCGACGGCGCCGCCCGTTCGATCGAGCGCGACTGAGGGGGAACACCTTGGCTTTCCCTCCGTTCTGGCCTGTCCGAGGGACCAACGAGAGAAATCCGAATGCGATTCTTGACAAACAAAGTGCTGGGGACGGCGGTGATCGCCGCAAGCCTGGCCGCCTCGGCGACCGCCGCCAGCGCCTATGTCGCCTGCAACCATGCAGGCGAGTGCTGGCATGTGAGCGACCGATATGACTATCCGGCCGGCGCAGGCGTCATGATCCACGACGATGGATGGGTCTTCGACCGTACTGCCCACTACCACTGGGCCAAGGATCGCCCCGGCCGTGGCTACTGGGACCACGGCCACTGGCGGCGGTTCTAAACCGTTGGGGGCTCCTTCCATCGGGAAGGAGCCCCCTGACTTCATTCAGGCGTCGAATACGATGACCGACCGGGCGAGTTGACCGGTCTTCATTTCCGTAAAGGCCTCGTTGACCTGTTCCAGCTTGATCCGCTGGGAGATCATCTCGTCCAGCTTCAGCTTGCCGGCGAGGTACATGTCCACCAGACGCGGCATGTCCACCGGGAAGTGATTGGAGCCCATCAGCGAGCCCTGGATCTTCTTCTCGCCGAGGAAGGCCCAACCCGGGATTTCGATCGTCTGGCCGAAGGGGATCATGCCGATGATGTTGGCGACCCCGCCGCGGCGGATCATGCCGAAGGCCTGCTCCGCAGTCTTCTTCAGGCCGATGGCCTCGAAGCTGTGCTGGACGCCGCCCTTGGTCATTTCCAGCACCTCCTTCACCGGATCGGTGTTTGCCGAGCAGATGAAGTCGGTGGCCCCGAAGTGGCGGGCCATGTTGTCCTTCGACGGCGACAGGTCGATGGCGATGATCCGGCTGGCGCCGGCGATCGCCGCCCCGTTGATCGCCGCCAGGCCGACGCCGCCGCAGCCGATTACGGCCACCGTGTCGCCCGGACGGACGTTGGAGGTGTGGAACACCGCCCCCACGCCAGTCATCACGCCACAGCCGATCAGGGCGGCGCGGTCGAGGGGCATGTCCTTGCGGATCGGCGTGCAGGCATGCTCGTGGATCAGCATCTGCTCGGCGAAAGAGGACAGGTTCAGGTACTGGTTCATTTGCCCATCCTTCTTGGACAGGCGCGGCTCGTCCGTCTGATCCCGCTTGGTCTCGGGGTTCGTGCAGAGGCTCATGTGGCCGGTGAGGCAGTACTCGCAGTGGCCGCAGAAGGCCGACAGGCAGGTGATGACATGGTCGCCCGGCTTCACCGTGCGAACTTCCGAGCCGACCTGCTCGACGACGCCGGCGCTCTCGTGCCCGATGACCGCGGGCAGCGGATGCGGATAGAGTCCTTCCATAAAGTGGAGGTCCGAGTGGCAGACGCCGGCTGCGGCGGTGCGGATCAGCACCTCGTGAGGCCCAGGCTTGTTGATCTGCACGTCCTCGATCTGCAGCGGCTTTTTGACTTCGCGCAGAACCGCAGCCTTCATGATCGATCTCCCTTTCCTTGATCTTGTTGCGGCTTATCGCTGTTCAGCCAGCCTTGTCCAAGGAGAAAAAGAGTCGGATCGGACGCGTCGCCGGCCAGAGTTGCCGCGCGCTCGCCGAGGCTCTACACGGGCGGCATGAAGCGTGTCGTGATGGCGGCGACGGCCGCGCTGCTGTTGGCCGCGTGCGAAGAAACACCCATGGGACCGGAGGCGCCGACGCCAGGTCCCCCGCCGTCCAATTACGGTGTTCCGCCGCCCAGCGCCTTCAACGCCCAGGAGTTCGCCTGGTCGATCGAACACGGAAGCGGATCGATTACGGGAACCTTCGGCTACCATAGAGGCCCGACGCACTACATCTGCCAGGGCGAGGACGTCCTGCTGATCCCGGAGACGCCCTGGAGCCGGCGTCGGATGATCATCCTGTACGGCTCGGCGAGCGCGGCGGCCATTCCCGTGTCCATCGTGCGCGCCCGCAGCCCTTCGGCGCCCAGTGGCGATTACGCCCGCTACGTGCGGCGAACCACGTGCGACGCCGACAACCACTTCGCCTTTGACGGCCTTCCCGTCGGGCCCTGGTATGTCGTGACCGTGGGGCGCGCCGCTGATGGTTCCGGAGAGCCGATCGCAGTGACGCGTCGTGTCGAAATTGGCAGCGGACCGCGCAACGTCGCCCTATATTAAAGTTCTTAAAGAAGATTTCATCTAGCGATCGCCTATCGCGGTCGAAAAACTCCTCCCCAAACCCCATGTAAACGGCCTGTTCAGCCTGTGTTCAGGGCGCGCCCCTATCATGCCAGGCTGATGTCCAGAGACCGAGCAAGACCCGCGAGAGTCGCGAGGCCACCTCGAATACTCGGGAGGTGCTTGTGAAGAACAGAGGAATCAAGTTTGGCCTTGCCGCGGCGCTCGCTGGCGCGACGGTGGCCATGGCCGCCACGTCGGCGAGCGCAGCTGGCCACGGCGGCGGCGGGTTCGGCGGCGGCCACGGCGGTTTCGGCGGTGGGTTTGGCGGCGGCCACGCAGCCTTCAGCGGCGGCCACTCCAGCTTTGGCGGCGCACGCGGCGTAGGCGGCGGCTATGGCGGCCACGGGTATGGCGGCGCCCGCGGCGGTTACGCCCGCGGATACGGCCGTGGCTATGGCGGCGGCTACTATGGCGGCTACGGATGGGGACTCGCCGGCGGCCTGGCGGGCCTGGCCGTCGGCTCGGCCCTCGCCGACTCCTACTACGACGGCGACTACGGTTACGACTGCGGAACCGTGTGGGACCCCTACTACGGCCAGTACGTGCCCGCTCCGGGCTGCTGACGCCCCGAACAAAAGTTGGCGCGATGGGCCCCGCACTTGGTGCGGGGCCTTTTCGTTCAGTTGACGGTCGCGCGCCCGATCTCCAGGCCCTCACGATCGGCCCCGACGCGGATGACCGAGCCCTCGGCGAAGTCGCCGGCAAGTAGCTTCCGCGCGATCGGGTCGATCAGTTCCTTCTGGATCACACGCTTGAGCGGCCGCGCCCCGTAGACGCTGTCGTAGCCGCGTTCGGCGAGCCAGTGCTGCGCCTGACCATCGAGATCGAGCGTCAGGCGGCGGGTCTCGAGCAGTTTCTCCACCCGCCTGAGCTGGATTCGGACGATGGAGTCCATCTGCTCGCGGCCAAGCCGCTTGAACAGGATGATCTCGTCGATCCGGTTGAGGAACTCCGGCCGGAAGTGCTTGCGCACCACGTCCATGACCAGGTGGCGCACGGTGTCGGTCTCCTCGCCCTCGCCCTGTGCGGCGAGGAACTCTGAACCGAGGTTCGAGGT
This sequence comes from Caulobacteraceae bacterium, assembly GCA_035483335.1. Lineage (GTDB taxonomy): Bacteria > Pseudomonadota > Alphaproteobacteria > Caulobacterales > Caulobacteraceae > Acaudatibacter. The sequence goes on from DATHPX010000083.1 coordinate 7,189, forward strand.
CATGACGATCAGCGTGTTGCGGAAGTCCACCGTCCGCCCCTGTCCGTCGGTCAGCCGGCCTTCGTCGAGCACCTGCAACAGGACGTTGAACACGTCCGGATGGGCCTTCTCGACCTCGTCGAAGAGCACGACCTGATACGGTCGCCGCCGCACGGCTTCGGTGAGGGCTCCGCCCTCGTCGTATCCGACGTAGCCGGGAGGCGCGCCGATCATCCGGCTGACCGAGTGCTTCTCCATGTACTCGCTCATGTCGATGCGCGTGATCGCCGCCTCGTCATCGAAGAGGAATTCTGCGAGCGCCTTGGTCAGCTCCGTCTTGCCCACGCCGGTGGGGCCGAGAAAGAGGAAGGAACCGATCGGTCGCCCGGCGTCCTGCAGCCCCGCCCGCGCGCGCCGCACGGCGTCGGACACGGCCCCGAGCGCTTCCTCCTGACCGACGACACGGCCGCGAAGGGCGTCCTCCATCCGCAGCAGCTTCTCGCGTTCGCCCTCCAGCATCTTCTCCACCGGCACACCCGTCCAACGGGACACCACCGCGGCGATCTGCTCGGAATCGACGACCTCTGGGGTGAGGGCGCCATCCCCCTTCTTCTCCTCCTCGTCGGCGAGCCGCTTTTCGAGGCTGGGGATCTCGCCGTAGGCGATCTCCGAGGCGCGCTGGAGATCACCGCGCCGCTGGGCGGAGGCGAGCTCCGCGCGCAGGCGCTCGAGCGCCTCGCGCGCCTGGGCGGCCTGCCCGACCTTCTCCTTTTCCGCCCTCCAGCGGGCGGTCATCTCGGCCGAGCGGCCTTCCAGATCGTCGAGCTCCTCTTCCAGCTTCTCGAGGCGCTGATGGGAGGCCGTGTCGGTCTCCTTGGAGAGAGCCTCGCGCTCGATCTTCAGCTGAATGACCCGGCGGTCGATCTCGTCGAGCGCTTCAGGCTTCGAATCGACGGCCATGCGCACGCGACTGGCGGCCTCGTCGATCAGGTCGATCGCCTTGTCCGGCAGGAAGCGGTCGGCGATGTAGCGGTTCGATAGAGTCGCCGCCGCCACGATGGCCGAGTCGGAGATCCGGACGCCGTGGTGCGTCTCGTACTTCTCCTTCAGCCCGCGCAGGATGGAGATCGTATCTTCCACCGTGGGTTCGCCGACGAAGACTGGCTGGAAACGACGCGCCAGGGCGGCGTCCTTTTCCACGTGCTTGCGGTACTCATCGAGGGTCGTGGCGCCGACACAGTGGAGTTCGCCCCTCGCCAGGGCCGGCTTCAGAAGGTTGGAGGCGTCCATCGCCCCGTCGCTCTTGCCGGCGCCGACGAGGGTGTGCATCTCGTCGATGAAGAGGATGATCGAGCCTTCGGCGGCGGTGACCTCGTTCAGCACCGCCTTGAGCCGCTCCTCGAATTCGCCGCGGTACTTCGCGCCCGCGATGAGCGAACCCATGTCGAGGGCGAGCAGCTTCTTGTCCTTCAGACTCTCGGGCACATCGCCGTTGACGATGCGCTGGGCGAGGCCCTCGACAATCGCGGTCTTGCCGACGCCCGGCTCGCCGATCAGGACGGGGTTGTTCTTCGTCCGGCGCGCCAGGACCTGGATCGTGCGACGGATTTCCTCGTCGCGCCCGATCACAGGGTCCAGCTTCTGGTCCTTTGCCTGCTGGGTCAGGTCGCGGGCGTAGCGCTTGAGCGCCTCGTAGCCTTCCTCGGCCGAGGCGCTGTCGGCGGTGCGCCCCTTGCGCATGGTCTTCGCGGCCTGTTCGAGCGCGCCGACCTTGGCTCCCGCGCCGTTCAGGACCTTGGCGGCGTCGCCGCCGTCCTTGGCCAGAGCGATGAGAAGGCGTTCGGTGGTCACGAAAGCGTCGGAAGCGGACTTGGCGTCCTGCTCGGCGGTTGCGAAGACACGAGCGAGGTCTGGCTTCATATACAGCTGACCGCTGCCGCCCTCGACCTTCGGAGCCTTGTCGAGAAGGGCGTCGACGGCGACGTCCGCCGCGTCGGGACGTCCCCCCGCCTGCTCGATGAGCGCGCGTGCGAGGCCGTCCTTCTCCTCGAGCAGCACCTTGAGCAGGTGCTCCGGTCCCATCTGCTGGTTGCGGCGTGCAAGCGCGAGCGACTGTGTCGACTGGATCGCCTGCTTCGCGCGGTCGGAATAAATGTCCAGGTTCATCAGAAGCCTCTGAGGGAATGGCCCTCCCCATTTAGTGTTGCGTTAATGTCACACAAGGGTGGGCCCTCGCCTTCGCACAGAGAACCTCACCGGACCTGCACACGTTACCTCAGCCGCGAGAACGGGTCGGTGATGGCGTCGTGATCGACAAGCGACCGAAAGGCGTATTGGCCGTGGGTTGGGCCTGTTTCGAGAGCGCGGCCAACGGCCGTCCCGAGCACCGCCCCACATCCGCCGACTACCCCGAGAGCCTCGTGCGCCGCTTTGCATTCAAGGCCGGAGGCGGTCTTGGCTGGACCCTTTCGGCGCTCGCCACCCCGCGCAGCCGCCCCGCCCCGTGGAAGGTCGTGGTGATCACCGGCTCGCCGTCCTGGGCCGAATACTGGGCGCCGGTCCTTGCCGCCCTCCCGCAGAACCGGGAGATGGTGGTGGTGGATCGACCCGGGTTCGCCTGCAGCGAACCAGAGACCTGCGTGCCCGACATTACGGTGCAGGCTCGCGCCCTCTCACCGGTGCTGACGACAGCGCCGGGCCAGAAACTCCTGCTTGTCGGACAGTCCTACGGCGCAGCGATCGCCACCTTGATGGCGCGCGCCAACGCTCGCCGCCTAGGTGGCCTCGTGCTGCTCTCGAGCTATCTGGGAGAGCCGGGTCCCACGGCGCGGTGGCTGGTGGGCGCGGGTTCGCGGATGTCGAACCTGATCCCGCGGGACCTGAGGAACGCTGTGATGGAGATCAGTCACCAGCCGCGCCAGATGGCCTTGATGATGGAGGCGTTGCCCCGCCTCAGGACGCCAATCCACGCCGTTCATGGCGACCAGGACGACTTCGCGCCGATCGAGGCCGCCCTGCGCCTGACGCAGAGCACACGCACGCGCCGGCCGATCCGTTTCGTCACGGCGCCGGGCGCCAATCACTTCCTAAATGACGGTCCGGCGGAGTCGATGATCGACATCCTGGAGACCTGCATCCCCACGCCGCCCCGCCCCCTGTTCAACCTGAGCTTGCCGCGCCTGGCCCTGCCGCTGCCGGCGACCGGCGGTCTGCACGCCAGTTGAGAAGGTTCAGGCCTCGTCTTCGGACGCGGGCGCCGGATCCTGCGGCGCCAGCGCGGGCGTCCGTCTGCGGCGCGGGCGACGCTCCTCACCCTCGGGACGAGGCTCGCGCGTCCTGGGCTGCAGGAAGGCCGGAGCGTGGCTCACCTCACCATCGTCGGCGCGCAGTATGGGGGCCGGTTCTGACACCACCGACGTGAGCGGAGTGGCCTCCGGTTCGACGACACCGAGCGGATCGCCTTCGTTTCGCTCGAGGCGATCGGCGCGCTCGGGCCGCGGGCCGCGATCCTCGCGCTGGAACCTGGGACGATCTTCGCGCGGCCCCCTCGGGCCACGGTCGTCGCGTGGGCGCTCCTGACTGAAGCGCTCCGACTGTCCGCGCTCGCCGTAGGGCCGGTCGCCTTGGGCTCGGTCGCCTCGGTACCCTTCGTCACGATCACGCGGGCGGGCCTCGCTCTGGCGGAATTGACCCTGCCGGAACTCGCCCTGACGGCCATCGTCCCGGCGCCCCTCGGGACGGAATCCGCGGTCGGCGTCGAGGCCGTCGGACGCTTCACCCTCGGCTTCCGTCTCGCCGGCCTCCACGACCTGAGGCTCTTCCTCGAAGTCGATGTCGAAGCCGGAGACGAACTGGTCGCGACCAATGATCTCGGCCACGGGGCGCTGCGGCTGCATCGCCCTCATGACCCGGAAATAGTGTTCGGCGTGCTGGAGATAGTTCTCCGCGAGAACCCGGTCGCCCGACGTCGTCGCGTCGCGAGCGAGCTGCTGATACTTCTCGTAGACGTGCTGGGCCGCACCCCGCACCTTCACGCCCTCCGGACCATTGGAGTCGAAGGCCCGGTTGGCGTTGTGCTGGGGCTTTCCGCCTCCGCCCCCGCCACCGCCATTGCGGTTGCGGTTGCGCTGCCGCTTCATGCCCTTGAAATCTCTCATGTCGGTCGACCTGTAGGCGTGCGCGGCCGGTCAACCCGGCCAGCGCGGGAGGCGGATCGCCCTAGTGAAGGCGATTCGCCGGCAAAGTGACGTAGGACCTTTCGCTTACGTCTGGCTCCGTCTCCACGGATCTTCGAAACACCAGTTGTCGAACGCGGCCGTTCCTCGCCGGGCTCCGCAGGAGCCGCTACGCACGCGCCCTTCGGCGCAAGCGCAGGCACTGTCCTAGGACATAGTGGAGACGTGCGCCGTCTACGCGTCCGACGGCGATTTGTCCAAGGCTTTCTTGAAGCCCCAAACGACACGTTCCCTGTCCCCCAGGTCCTTGCGTACGCTCACAGACGAAGCGCCGGCTGCGGTGAACAGAGCGGAAACCTCGGACGCCTGTCCCACCCCGATCTCCACCGCGAACAGACCACCCGGTCGCAGCACGCGCAGGATCTGCGGTGCGAGCGCCCGATAGGCGTCAAGCCCGTCGGCGCCGCCGTCCAGGGCCATGCGGGGCTCATGGTTGCGCACTTCCGGCTCAAGTCCAGCGATCTCGTCGGAGCGGATGTAAGGAGGATTGGAGGCAACGACATCGAAGGATTCCGACTCGAGGCCGAAGGCCCAGTCGCCCCTCATCAGGGCGGTGCGCGAGGCGAGTCCGAGGTTCGCCGCGTTCTCCCGAGCCACGGCCAGCGCCTCTTCCGAGACATCCACCCCAAGGCCGACGGCGCCAGGGCGCTCGGCCAGGATCGCAAGGAGGATGGCGCCTGAACCGACTCCAAGGTCCAGCACCCGCAACGACTGCGCGACCGGAATTTCGGGCAGCAGCACGTCCAGCAGGGTCTCCGTCTCGGGCCGTGGCGTCAGGACGTCGGGCGTCACCCGCAGCAGGATCTTCCAGAACCCCTTGGAGCCGAGGATGTGGGAGATCGGCTCTCGCCGCGCGCGCCGGTCGACAAGTGCGGCCAACTGCGCCGATTGCTCGTCCGTCAACTGTCTGTAGGGGTCGGTGAGGATGTCCGTACGCGTCGCGTCCGCAGCGGTCTCGAGGAGAAGGCGCGCATCGATCGCCGGGCTGTCCACGCCCGCCGCCTCGAGGCGTCGTCTGGCCCCCGTCCACGCGGAAACGAGTGTGTCGGCGATGGCCCTATTCCGCCGCCTGCAGCGGCGCAGCCTGCTCGGCGGCCTTCGCCGCCTCCAGTTCGGCGGCGCGCGCCTCGACCAGTTCGACGATGTGGTCGACCATACCGCCGTTGTCCTGCTTGTGGTCGGGACGGCCCGCCACATAGACCATGCCCGCTCCCTTGCCGCCGCCGGTGAAGCCAAGGTCGGTCATCAGCGCCTCGCCGGGCCCGTTCACGACGCAGCCGATGATCGACAGGCTCATCGGCGTGCTGATGTGCTTGAGCCGGTCCTCCAGCTCCGCCACGGTGTCGATCACGTTGAAGCCCTGACGCGCGCAGGACGGGCAGGCGATGATGTTCACGCCGCGGTGGCGCAGGCCGAGCGACTTGAGCATGTCGAATCCGACCTTGATCTCCTCCACCGGATCGGCGGCCAGGGAGACGCGGATGGTGTCGCCGATGCCCGCCCACAGCAGGCTGCCCATGCCGATCGAGGACTTGATGGTCCCCGTTCGCAGCGGACCCGCCTCGGTGATTCCCAGGTGCAGCGGACAGTCGATCGCGTCCGCCAGCATCTGGTAGGCGGCCACGGTCATGAAGAGGTCCGAGGCCTTCACGCTGATCTTGAACTCGTGGAAGTCGTGGTCCTGCAGGATGCGCGCGTGGTTGAGGGCGCTTTCGACCATGGCCTCCGGACACGGCTCGCCGTAACGCTCGAGGAGTTCGCGCTCGAGCGAACCGGCGTTCACGCCGATGCGCATGGAGCAGCCGTGGTCGCGGGCGGCCTGGATGACTTCCTTCACGCGCGCTGCCGAACCGATGTTGCCCGGATTGATCCGCAGGCATGCGGCTCCCGCCTGGGCCGCCTCGATGCCGCGCTTGTAGTGGAAGTGGATGTCCGCCACGAGCGGAACGCGCACCGCCTTGGCGATGGTCTTGAAGGCCGCCGTCGCGTCCTCGTCGGGGCACGACACCCGGACGATGTCGGCGCCCGCTTCCTCCAGTTGCCGGATCTGATCGATCGTGGCCTTGGCGTCGCCGGTGATAGTGTTAGTCATCGACTGCACGGTGATGGGGGCGTCGCCACCCACCGGAACCGGGCCGACGTGGATCTGGCGGGACCGACGGCGGTCGATCGCGCGCCAGGGACGGACGTGGGTATGATCTTGGGCGGTCATGGCAACCCTTAGGATAGGGAAGATCGGCGCTTCGCCCAAGCCGGGGGGGCGGTTTTTCTCAACCCGCCAGCAGCTTTGAGACAGGCGCCTGCGATTGCGCAAGAACCCCGCGTAGGGCGCCGCCAACGAACACGTCGACGGCGGAGGGGGCGCCAGCCTCGACGGTGAGGCCCTCCATCGCGGGGGCGCGCCATGCCTCCCCAGCTGCGAGCTGACGCGCAAAATAGACTGTTCCGCCTGGCCCGCGGACGATCAGGGTCGTCGGCGAACGCGCCTCGAGGACAAGGCCCTGATTGGAGCCGGAGGCGCCATAGATCGCGCCGGTCGGCTTGAACGGCGCGCCGGGTTGAGTCGCCGGAGCCAATAGTCCCTGCGGGGCGCTCGCGGGACGCGCCGGAGCGCTCGCCGGTCCGTCAGGGCCTGGCAAGCCGGGCGTATCGTAGTGGGGTGGCGTGCTCGCCTCAGGCGGCGTGGGCGGCGGCGCGCCCACCGCGACGGGGCCCGGCGCGGCGGTCACGGCGACGGGTGGCGGCGGGAGACTGCGCAGGGGCTGGGCCTCGGCGTGGCGCCAGATGTTCCAGGCCACCACCGCGGCGACGACGACGCACGCTACGAATCCGATGATCCGGGGCGCCACCGGCATGGGCCGCTCCACGCCGACAGGCGACCTCAGCTCGTCCGCGACCGGCGGCGCTTCGGCGCGGAAGCGCGCGACCACCGCATCCGCGTCCAAGCCCAGCGCCATGGCGTAGGCGCGCACATAGCCCACCACGAAGGGGCGAGCGGGCAACGCGTCGAAATCGGCGCTCTCGATGGCGATGAGGTACCCGGTCCGCACCCGGGTCGCCGAGGCGATATCCTCGACGGCGAGGTCGAGAGAGAGGCGGGCAGCCGCAAGCGCCGCGCCAATCGGGAGTCGCTCGTCAAGCTGAACTGGCGTTGGCCGAAGCGAGCCCAGCCCGTCGCCCACAGGGCTGACGTGCTTGCCGACTTCGACGTCGCCCGTGTCCAGCGGCATGCCGATCGTCTCCCGTCGCTTACGCGACGTAACTACAGACGTGTTGGAGCGTGGAACGCCTATCCGTCCCAATTCGGTCCCTAACAGCGGATTCCCGCACAATCAACGCCCTAGAAGGATACTGCGATCTTTCGCCCCAGAGCCTCGATCTCCCCACGGATCGAACTGGCGCTGCTCGCAAGAAGTCCCGCAAGACCCCGGCGGGCGGCCTCACGATCGGTGGAAAGGACCATCTGCTTGACCGGCCCCAGCCCACCCGGAGGCATAGATAGGTGGTCGAAGCCGAGAGCTATGAGGGCGAAGGCTTCCAGCGGCCGCCCCGCGATCTCTCCGCAGACCGACACCGGCGTGCCGCTCTGGGCGCAGGCTTCGCGGATGTCCCGCAGGACGCGCAGGAACGGGGGGGACAAGGGATCGTACCGGTCGGACACCCTGGGATTGCCGCGGTCGGCCGCGAACAGGTACTGTAGGAGGTCATTGGTTCCGACCGAGACGAAGTCGGCGAGCGGCAACAGGGCGTCCAGGTGGAAGACGATCGCCGGCGCCTCGATCATTGCGCCCACCTCCAGCCGCGAGGGCGCGGCGCGCCCTCGACGAATCGCCCAGGCGACCTCGCGGTCGACGAGCGCGCGGGCCGCGCGGAACTCGTCGACGCTCGTGACCAGAGGGAACATCACCCTCAGCGGTCTGCCGTTGGACGCGGCTATCAGGGCCCGAAGCTGCAGGCGCAGCAGGGCCGGGCGGTCCAGGCCCATCCTCACCGCCCGCCAGCCGAGGGCTGGATTGTCCTCTCGCTCCGCCTGCAGGTACGGCAGCACCTTGTCGCCCCCCAGGTCCAACGTCCGGAAGGTCACGCTGAGGCCGCCCGCGGCCTCGAGCACGCGTGAATACAGGTCAGCCTGGGCCGAGAATCGCGGAAGGTCCTCGGAGACCATGAACTGGAACTCCGTCCGGAAGAGGCCGATCCCCTCCGCGCCTGTCTCGGGCAGGATGTCGAGGTCGACTGCAAGGCCCGCGTTCATGAGGAGTGTCACCTTGGCGCCGTCGCGAGTGAAGGCCGGCGTATCCTTCAGGCGTGCGAACTGCGCCCGGCGCTCGGCCCGGGCGCCGATCCGGGCTGTGACCGCCTTCACGACGTCGGGACGAGGACGCAGGTAGGTCTCGGCCGTCTCACCGTCGACGATCACAGGATCGCCCTCGTTGACGCGATCGCGCAACCCCTCCAGTCGCCCCACGCACGGGATGTCCAGAGCTCTCGCCACGATCGACGCGTGACTTGCGGGCGAACCTTCCTCGAGCAGCAGGCCGCGCAGTTTGGAGCGGTCGTACTCGAGCAGATCGGCCGGACCCAGGTTGCGGGCGATCAGGATCGCGTTCTCGGGAAGGCGCCGCGCCTTCGCCCCGTCGCCCGCGAGGTGACGCAGCAACCGATCGTTCAGGTCCTCGAGGTCGTGCAGGCGTTCGCGCAGATACGAGTCCCTCGCCTGGCCGATGCCGGCGCGGTGCTCCGAGCGGACGCGCTCCACGGCCGCCTCCGCGGTGAGGCCTGAGTGGACGGCGTCCTGAAGGGACCGGTTCCAGCTTCGGCTATGCGACAGCATCCGGTAGGCCTCGAGGACGTCGTACGAGGGGCCGACGAGGCCCTCGTGGCCTTCGATCATCGCCTCGATCTGCGCCTGCAAACCGGCCACCGCGCGCGCGAGCCGAGCTTCTTCCGCCCCCACGTCGTCCGCCAGCAGTCGGCTGACGGCCACTGGAGCCTCGTGCAGCACGGCCGAGCCGAAGGCGAGACCGTCGGAGAAACGCACTCCCTTGAGCCGCTCCGAGCGGTGCGGGGCGATCTCGACGTCCTTGAGCTCTTCGCGAGAGAGCAGATCGCCGCCGGCGACCATTTCCGCCAGGACCATGGCGATGATCTGCAGGTCCTCGACGTCGTCCTCGGCATAGACTCGGCTGGCGCGGTTCTGGACCACGAGAATGCCGATGGCCCGCCCGCCGCGCAGGAGCGGCACGCCCAGAAATGCGTGGAACGGATCCTCTCCGGTCTCGGGTCGGTACGAGAAGGCCGGGTGGCTGGCGGCGTCGGACAGGTTGAGCGGGCGCCCCAGGCGCATGATCTCGCCGACGAGACCCTCGCCTGGCTTCAGCTGGGTCACGTGGACGGCGCCAGGGTCGAGGCCCTCGGTCGCGAAGAGCTCCATCTCGCCCGAGGCCCGGCGCAGATAGATCGAGCATACCTCGGCGACCATCGAGGCCGCGATCGTCCTCACAACGGCGCTGAGCTTCGACTGGGTTGGTCCGGGGGCGCCCATGGTCTCCCGGATCTGCCGAAGCAGGGTGCGAGGACCTCGGATCGCAAGCGCAGGCGTCGGCATGAATCGGCCAGAAGACGAGGGACACGGCCCCCACGAATTGAGAAGCGGGCCTATAGCAGGTTTTCGCGAGGCGAGGCGTGAGGCCGCACGAGGCCTGTGACGGACACCGCTTCGGCTCGTGGTATGGCCAAGCCAGAAGCGCCGCAAGGCTGCGAAACAGGCAAGGAATCCCGGCGGTGGCAGGTCGGTGGAGACTATTCGCACTCGGCTGGGCGCTGGCGCTGGCGGGCGGCCTGCTCGCCCATCTCGTCCAGACGGCGGGAGGCGTCAGAATCGAGGACGTGCGCTACCGCGGAGGCAGCGGCGAGACCCTCTCGGCCCTGCTCTATGTTCCCCCCGGCGCGACAGCCGCGCATCCGGCGCCCGCCGTCCTCCTCAGCCACGGCTATATCAACACCCGCGAGATGCAGAGCCCGTTCGCCATCGAACTGGCGCGCCGCGGCTATGTGGTCCTGGCGATCGACATGGCCGGCCACGGCTACAGCGGCGGATGGCTGAGCCTGGACGATGCGGGCGGTCCGGACGGCCTGCGATATTTGCAATCGCAGCCTTTCGTGGACCGCTCGCGCATCGCGCTGGAAGGGCACAGCATGGGCGGCGTGGCGGTCGTGGGCGCGGCGATCGCCCAGCCGGACGGCTACCGGTCCATGGTCCTGGAGGGCTCCACGACGCCGGAGCCTGGCCAGGTCGGAGCCGGCGACCGGCGCTTCCCGCGGAACCTGGAGGTGGTGTTCGGGCGCTACGACGAATTCGCCCCGCTGATGTGGCATGAAGCGAAGGGCGCGGACGTGGGCGCTTCGCCCAAGCTCGAGACGGTGTTCGGCTCGAAGGGTCCCGTGAGCCCCGGCCAGATCTACGGGTCGATCGCCCAGGGCGACGCAAGGCGCCTCGTCATTCCGCCCGTGACCCACCCGTGGGAGCATTTCTCGCGCGCCGGAGTGGCCGCGGCGGTGGACTGGATCGAGGCCACGGTTCCTGGGGCGGCCGATCCGCGGCCAGGTTCCGACCAGATCTGGATCTGGAAAGAGGCAGGCACGCTCGTCGCCCTCGCCGGGTTCGTGGCGATTGTCCTTGGCGCATGCGAGGGCCTGACATCGACCCCGATTTTCGGCTCGCTTGCGCCCGCCGGAGGCCAGCCGCGCCCTCCGGTGGGGGGCGCGAGGCCCGCGCCAGCGCGCTGGTGGCTCGCCTTCGCGCTCGCCGCATCGATTCCGGCGCTCAGTTTCTACCCGCTGATGAATGCGGGATTCCTTTTCCTGCCCTCGCGGCTGTTCCCCGAGTGGGTGGCGAATCAGCTGGTCGTCTGGGCGCTGGGCGCCACGGGACTGAGCCTGCTTGCCTATGTCCTCACCCGACGCGGACGCGCCCGCTTCAGCGAAGGCGGGATCAAATCTGCGGCACTTGCGGTTGTCTGCGTCGCCTTCGGCTACCTTGCCCTGGCGCTTGTGGATACGCTCTTCAAAGTGGATTTCCGGTTCTGGGTTGTCGGCCTCAAGCCGCTCGATGGGCGTCACGCCCTCTACGCGCTCTCCTATCTGCCCTTTTTCGCCGTCGTGTTCGTCCTGATGTCCCGCACACTTCTCGCCAGCCTGATCACCCCGGCCCAGGGACCTGCGGCCCAGTATCTTGCCCTCGCGCTCGCGCCCTGCCTGGGGTTCGCCGTCCTCCTCGCAGCCCAGTATGCGACGCTGCGGGTTTCTGGACGGCTGCTCAGTCCGCGCGAGGCGCTGAACACCATCATCGCCATACAGTTCGTGCCGGTCCTCGCCTTCGTCGGCCTCGTCACTGTCTTCGCGTGGCGACGAACGGGGAGCTACCTAACCGGAGGACTGATCTGCGCCCTGGCGGTGAGCTGGTACGTCACGGCCGGCACAGCGACCCACTGGCGGCCAGGATGGACTTTGCCGAAGTCCGCCGGCCTGTATCCCGCACGCCCTGCGGCGGCTGCGCCAGGCCGCCCATGACCGCGACGGTCGCAGCTCCCGACGGCCTGGCGACGCCCGCCCGCTACTGGGCGGTGGCGTCGGTGGGGCTCGCCCTGTTCATGACCGTTTTGGACAGCGCGATCGCCAACGTGGCGCTGCCCGTGATCGCCCGGGACTTCGGCGCGCCGCCGGCGGATTCGATCTGGATCGTGAACGCCTATCAGCTGGCGATCGTCACCACCCTGCTCCCGCTGGCCTCAATCGGCGAGAAGGTCGGCTTCCGCCGGGTCTATCTGGTCGGCCTGACGGTCTTCACCATCGCTTCCCTCGCCTGCTCGCTGTCGCACAGCCTCGGCCTACTCACCGCCGCCCGGGCTCTCCAGGGACTGGGCGCGGCCGGCGTGATGAGCGTGAACGGCGGACTGATCCGCTTCATCTGGCCCACGCGCTTGCTCGGACGGGGAATCGGCATCAACGCCATGGTGATCTCAGTGTCCGCCGCGGTGGGCCCGAGCGTCGCCTCGGCGATTCTGGCCCTGGGGCCATGGCCGTGGCTGTTCGCTGTGAACATACCCATTGGCCTCGCCGCCCTGGCGCTGGCGTCGCGCGCCCTGCCAGACAACCCGAGGTCGGGACGGCCGTTCGACTGGTTAAGCGCGCTCCTCAACGCCGGGACGTTCGGCCTGATCATCTTCGGCGTCGACGTGATCAGCCGCACGCGCTCTAAGATCGGCGGAGCGCTGGAACTGGCCGCGGGCTTGCTGTTCGGCTTCATCCTCGTCCGGCGCGAATGGCCGATGCGCCGCCCGCTGGTGCCTTTCGATCTCTTGCGCGACCGGATCTTCGCCCTTTCGGTTGCGACCTCGATCGCCTCCTTCGCCGCCCAGCTCCTCGCCTTTGTCTCCCTTCCGTTCCGCTTCGAAAACACCCTCCACTACAATCAGGTGCAGACCGGCCTGCTGATGACCCCCTGGCCGGTCGCGGTGGGCATCCTCGCGCCGATCTCAGGATGGCTGTCAGACCGCCTCTCCACCGCCTTGCTCTGTGCGATCGGACTGGTGCTGCTGGCCGCCGGCCTCCTTGCCCTCGCCATTCTGCCCCCTCACCCGGCGATCCTCGACATCGGATGGCGCATGGCGCTCTGCGGCGCCGGGTTTGGCGTCTTCCAGGCGCCGAACAACCGCATGATGCTTGCTGCGGCCCCGCGCGAGCGCGCCGGCGCGGCAGGTGGCATGCTCGGCACCGCGCGGCTGACCGGCCAGACTATGGGAGCGGTGCTCACCGCCGTCTTTCTGCACATGTTCGCCAGCCGCGGCGAGATCGTCGCCCTCTATGTCGCGGCGGCCTTCGCAGTGCTGGGCGCGTGGTTCAGCCTGATGCGCACCGGCCGGCGTGCGGACGATCAGGCCTTGTCCAGTCCGTAGGCGGAGTGGAGGGCGCGGACAGCCAGCTCGGTGTAGGCCGCCTCGATCAGGACGCTGATCTTGATCTCCGAGGTCGAGATCACCTGGATGTTAACGCCCTTGTCGGCAAGAGCCCCGAACATGGTCTTGGCGACGCCGGCGTGGCTGCGCATCCCAACGCCGATCACTGAGACCTTGGCGACGTCCTCGTCCACCGCCAGATCGGCGAAACCGATCTTGTCCTGGGCCTGACGAACAATCTCCACGGCGCGCGCGGCGTCGCGCTTGCCCACCGTGAACTCCATGTTCGCGGCGCCCTCGCTGCGGGCGTGGCTCTGCACGATCATGTCGACATTGACGTTGGCGTCCGCGAGCCGACCGAAGATTTCCGACGACACGCCCGGATGGTCGGGCAGGCCAAAGAGGCTGATCTTGGCCTCGTCCCGGCTGAAGGCGACGCCGCTCACGATCCGCTTTTCCACAATCTCCTCCTCGTCGCAGACGATAGTCCCGGCCCCATCGCTCTCGCCCGGCTCGACAAAACTCGAAAGCACCCGCACCTTCACGTTGTGCGCCATTGCCATCTCGACTGAGCGGGTATGGAGCACCTTGGCGCCCAGGGACGCCATCTCCAGCATTTCTTCGTAGCTGATCCGCTCGATGCGCCGCGCCTTCGCCTCGATGCGTGGGTCCGTCGTGTAGACGCCGTCGACGTCGGTGTAGATGTCGCAGACATCCGCCCCAATCGCTCCGGCGATGGCGACGGCAGTCGTGTCCGAGCCGCCTCTGCCAAGGGTGGAGAGGCGTCCGTCGCGGGTCACGCCCTGGAAGCCAGCGATGACGGCGACCTCACCCCGGTCGAGAGCCCCGCCCAGCCGCTCCGGGGGGATTTCGTCGATGCGGGCCTTGCCGTGCGCCTCATCGGTGAGGATGGGAATCTGCCAGCCGAGCCAGCTGCGCGCCGGAACGCCCATGTTCCGGAGCGTCATGGCGAGCAGCCCCGCGGTCACCTGTTCGCCCGAAGCGACCACCGTGTCGTATTCGTCGTCCGATGGACCGACATTGTCGGACGCCGCGCCCGCCGCGTCGGTCCAGGCGACCAGTTCGTTGGTTTTGCCCGCCATCGCCGAGACGACCACGGCCACGGGTTGGCGCGCCGCTTCGGCCGCCACCAGGCGCGCGACGCGCCGGATGCGCTCGATGTCGGCGACCGAGGTGCCGCCGAACTTCATGACCAGACGGGACAAGGACTTCAGACCATAGGCTCAATCAGGCCGGCCTCTCTAGCGACCGTGTTGCGCCCGCACAACCAAGCCGTGCGCACATCGGCGTCGCGCCGTTGACCGCGCCCGCCTTCGGGTCCAGCAAACACATCATGTCCGTCGCCCCATCGAGTGTCGATCCGGCCGAGGTCGAACGGTTCTCCGCCATCGCCGAGGCCTGGTGGGACCCGCACGGCGAGTTTGCGCCGCTGCACCGGCTCAACCCCACGCGCCTGGCCTTCATCCGCGAAACGGCCCTGCGCCAATTGGGGCGCGACGGGCACGAGCGCACGCCCTTCGCAGGCCTTCGTCTGCTCGATGTCGGCTGCGGGGGCGGCCTGTTGTGCGAGCCCATGGCGCGGCTGGGCTTCCAGGTGACGGGCGTCGACGCGTCTGAGCGCAACATAGCGATCGCCCGCGCGCACGCCGAGCAGTCCGGACTCGACATCGACTACCGCGCTTCGACCGTCGAGGATCTCCTGGGCGCAGGAGAGCCCTCGTTCGACGTGATCCTCAACATGGAGGTTATCGAGCACGTCGCCGATCCGGGGGCCTTCCTTCGCGACAGCGCCAGGCTGCTGGAACGCGGCGGAGTGATGATCCTCGCCACCCTCAACCGCACGGCTGCGTCGCTGGCCCTCGGCAAGGTCGCGGCCGAATACGTCCTCCGATGGGTGCCAGCCGGCACCCACGACTGGCGCAGGTTCCTCAAGCCGGCGGAGATCCGCGAGTTTCTCGCCGATGAACGGTTCGACATCGAGGGACCCTTCGGGGTCGTTCTCGACCTGCGATCGGGCCGCTGGTCAGTCGGAACCGATAGCCGGGTCAACTACATGATGACCATCGCCCGACCGCCGCCGAACCACGATTAAGGGTCAGTTCAGCTCGCTCTTCTTGGGCGGCTCGGGCGGTAGGGGCGCGATGGGGACGCCATCTTCCACCAGCGATTTCACCTCAGTCGGCGTGGCCTGGCCATAGATGCCGCGATCCTCGGCCTTACCCTCATGGATCGCCCGCGCCTCCGCGGCGAAGCGGTCGCCGACATAATCGAAATTGGCCTCCACGTGGCGGCGGATCCGTCCCAGCGCTTCCAGGACCATGGCTCGCATCGCCGGCTCTCCGGCGGCGAATTCACGGTGGGAGCCGGTCGCAAGCGCGGGCGCCATGACCTGCTTGCGGACCTCGTGGCTGTCGCAGATCGGGCAGGCCACCAGGCGCCGAGCGCTCTGATCGTCGAAGTCCTGCGAGTTCGAGAACCAGCCTTCGAACTCGTGGCCGACGGCGCAGACTAGGGCGTAGCGGATCATGGCCCGACGAACGCCCGCGCATTGGCCATGGCCGGGATCGCCGCTCGGGCCCGTCCCACGGCGGCGAGATCGAGGTCGGCGAGGAGCACGCCCGGTGAATCGCCTTGACTGCAGGCCAGCACTTCTCCCCAGGGATCGGTGATCATCGAGTGACCAAAGGTGCGCCGGCCGTCCTCGTGCTCGCCGCCCTGGGCTGGAGCCAGGACGAAGGCGCCGATCTCGATCGCCCTGGCGCGCAGCAGGACCTCCCAGTGCGCCTCGCCGGTGGGGACAGTGAAGGCGGACGGAACGGGCACGACCTCCGCGCCAGCGCGCCCTAGCGCCTGGAAGACCGCAGGAAAGCGCAGGTCGTAGCAGATTGTCAGGCCGAGCTTCGCCCCCGCCGCTTCGGCGATGACCAGGCGTTCTCCCGGTTCGTAGGCGGAGGACTCGCGAATTCGCTCCCCGGTGGGGAGATCGACGTCGAACATGTGGATCTTGTCGTAGGTCGCCGCGACGCGTCCATCTGGCCGAACGAGGATCGAGCGATTGGCCGCCTTGCCGTCGTCGCGTCGCACCAGGACCGACCCGATCAGGACCCAGACATCCAGCTCGCGGGCGAGGTCGCGAAGGCCGGTCACCACGACATCCTCGTCAGCCGTCCTCAGGCTCGGCATCAGGACGGCCCGGTCGCGCTGCAGGATATTCGTCGCCTCCGGCGTGGCGATCAGCTGCGCGCCGCCCGCGGCCGCCTCGCGCGCCAGCGGCTCGACGTGGGCTAGGGCGGCGGCTTGGGTCGCAGGGGTTCGGAGTTGGAGCAGAGCGACGCGCAAGGTCAGGCGCTGAGGAGGGCGTCGAGCTTGCCGGCGCGCTCGAGCGCCATCAATTCGTCGCATCCGCCCACGTGGGTCTGGCCCACGAAGATCTGGGGAAAAGTGTTGCGGCCCGACCGCTCCGTCATCTCCCGCCGTTTGGCCGGATCCATTCCCGCCTCGATCTCGGTGAAGGCAACGCCCTTGTCGCTCAGCAACCTCACGGCCCGCGTACAGAACCCGCAGAAGGGCCTCGTATAGATGACGACGTCGGCCATGATCACTCCAGACGCCCGGGCGCGCCGCGCACCCGGCAAAAGGTGTCATATAGGACGAGCATGCGTCTGTTTGACCCTGGCGATAACAGCCAGATCGACGCGGGCGGCGCCGGCAGCCTTGAGCGCCCTGGCGCAGCCTTCCGCAGTGGCGCCCGTGGTGAGGACGTCGTCGACCAGCAGCACCCTTGCTCCCGCGATCCGGCGCCGCCATCCCTCGGGCACGACGAAGGCGGCGGCGACGTTGCGGCGACGGGCCTGCGCCGACTTGCCCCCCTGGCTGCCGGTCGAGCGACGCCTCACGAGGGCGTCTGGAAAGTAGGCGAGCCCTGCCAGGCGTGCGAGCGGACGGGCGATCTCCGCCGCCTGGTTGTAGCGCCGGGCGAGGAGACGGGCGCGATGGAGGGGCACGGGGGTGACGGCGTCTGCCTCAGGCAGGATGTCGGCGGCGGCCCGCGCGATCCAGCGCGCGAAGGTCCTGGCCAGATCGGTGCGGTCGGCGTGCTTGAGCTTGAGGATCAAATCGCGCGAGTGCTCGTCATAGACGCAGGCGGCCCTCGCCCGATCGAAAGCGAGGGCGCGCGCCGCACAGGCCGGACAGCGCACGCCAACGCCCGGATCGTAGTCGAAAGCCGATCCGCAGCCGTCGCAGAGCGGAGCCTCGATGAAGTCGATGCGGCTCCAGGCCCACGAAGTGAGGCCGTGCGAGGCGACCTCCTGCCGCGAAGCCTCGTCCAGCGGCCTTGGCGGCAGCAGGAGATCCAGGGCGCCATCGGCGACGGCGCGGGCGGCGACAGCGAGACGACCCATGACTTTGCAATATGCGTGAGTCCGGCCTGCGCGCAAGGATCGAGATCGCCCGTCCGACTTCAGTGACGCGTTTTCAGTCGGCCGCCCTTGCGGTAGCGAACCCCATGGCCGGCCCGCCGCTCATCTTCGACCGCAGGCTTCACGCGCGCAGGCTCGACCGCGCCGGCGCCGGCTTCGTCGCCGCAGATTTCCTGAAACGGCGCGTGGCAGGAGACATTGTCGAGCGCCTGGAGGCGATCAACCGCCGCTTCCCGCTTGCGGTGGATCTTGGGGCGCGGGACGGGACCTTTAACCGCGCCCTGGCCGCGAGCGAGGCGGCCGAAAAGATCGACACACTGGTTCAGACTGATCTCTCAGCGGCCATGCTCTCCCGAACCGGCGGCCTGCGCCTGGTCGCCGACGAGGAGCGCCTGCCCTTCGCGCCGGAAAGCCTCGACCTCGTCGTCTCGTCCTTGGCTCTGCACTGGGTGAACGACCTCGTGGGGACGCTGATCCAGGTCCGCCGGGCGCTGCGGCCGGACGGCCTGTTCATCGGCGCCTTCCTTGGCGGCGCGACCCTCACGGAGCTGCGCGCCTGCCTCGTGGAAGCCGAGATCCGCCTGAGAGGCGGAGCAGGCCCGCGCGTCTCACCCTTCCTCGACATTGGCGATGCGCCCGGCCTGTTGCAGCGGGCGGGCTTCGCCCTGCCGGTGGCCGACACCGACCTCGTCTCGGTCACCTACGATCATCCGCTGAAGCTGTTGGCGGACCTGCGCGCCATGGGCGAGACCAGCGTCCTGGTCGAGCGCCCCCGCCAGCCGCTGACGCGCGGGCTGCTGGAGTTGGCCGTGGGCCTCTACGCCGAGCGCCACGCCCGCTCGGACGGTCGGGTGACAGCGAGCTTCGAGATCCTCACCCTCACCGGCTGGGCCCCCCACCCCGACCAGCAGAAGCCGCTGCGCCCCGGCTCGGCCAAGACGCGCCTGGCCGACGCCCTGCACACGCGCGAGCGCCCCGCCGGAGAGCGCGCCGGGGACTAAAGCAGGTCGCGCAGCCAGGCGACGAGGGGCGCGTCGGCGGGGGGCATGGGATAGGCGTCCATGTCCGCCGGCTTCACCCAGGCGAGCGATTCGTGCGCGAGGGGTTTAACGAATCCATCCCAGCGCCGGCACAGATAGAGCGGCATCAAAAGGTGGAAGTCCTCATAGCCGTGGCTGGCGAAGACGAAGGGCGCGAGGCAGGCCTGGGCGACCTCGATGCCAAGCTCCTCCTTCAACTCGCGGATCAGGCAGGTTTCGGGCGTCTCCCCCGCCTCCACCTTCCCGCCCGGGAATTCCCACAGCCCCCCAAGCGACTTGCCCGCCGGTCGGCGTCCGATGAGCACGCGCCCGTCCACGTCGACGAGGGCGCAGGCGGCGACGAGCAGCAAGATCACGCGGCGTCTCCGAACGGCGAGGCCTCAGCCGATGGCCCAATCTCGGCCGCAAGGGAAGCTCCATGGCGCGGGCGCACTTGACTTAAGACAGCCAAAGCCCGATGTGCGGCCTGCGCGCCCTTCCGGCGCCATCGTCGCTCCAGTCGCGTGAGGACGGCTCTTTAAGCCGTTCGCCTGTCGAGCGCCGGTCCATACGACCATAGCCGATCGCCCGGGCACGCGGGGCGCTCTCCATCCCTTCGCCTCACCGGGCGCGCCGCGGATCTGCGGGCGCTCGCCCATGGCGTATCCGAAAGACAAGACCAACTTGACCGACTTCAAAGACCTCGGCCTCGCGCGGCCGCTTCTGGCCGCCCTGGCCCACGAGGGCTATGTGACGCCCACGCCGATCCAGGCGATGGCCATCCCGCCCCTCCTCGCCGGCCAGGACCTGCTGGGCATCGCCCAGACGGGCTCTGGCAAGACGGCCGCCTTCGCGTTGCCGATCCTCCATCGCCTCGCCGCCGACCGTAAGGCCGCGCCGCGCCGCGGCTGCCGCGCCCTGGTGCTGAGCCCCACCCGCGAACTGGCGACCCAGATCGCCGATAGTTTCCGCACCTACGGCTCGGGCATGGGCCTGACCGTCGCCGTCGTATTCGGTGGCGTGAAGTACGGGCCTCAGGTGCGCGCCCTGGCCGGTGGAATCGACATCCTGGTGGCGACGCCGGGCCGCCTGATCGACCACATGCAGGAGAAGGTCGCCGACCTCTCCGCCGTCGAGACCTTCGTCCTCGACGAGGCTGACCAAATGCTCGACATGGGCTTCATCGTGCCCATCAAGCGGATCGCCTCGGCCCTCCCCAAGACGCGCCAGACCCTCTTTTTCTCCGCCACCATGCCCACCGAGATCGCCAAGCTGGCGGAGGCCTTCCTGCGCAATCCGACGCGGGTCCAGGCGACGC
>DATHPX010000084.1:0-21250 GCA_035483335.1 Caulobacteraceae bacterium
AGGGTCGGAAAGGCCATCTGCTCTCTTAAGTGTGGGCGGATGTTGGCGAAAACGCCTGCGCGGCGCCCGATGTGTCGCCGCATCTGACCGTTTTTTATACATGTCCGACACCTCGCGCCCCAATCGGACCCCGACCGGTGGATGGGCGGCGGCTGTCATGCATTCTTCATCAGCCGGCGGCGCGATGGATGTTCGTGAGTCATCGCGTTGGGCTGGCGGCTCAACAACTGGAAGCCTCCGGGTCGTTCGCGCCATGTGCGGCGATTGTTGGAGATGTGCCTGATGAATGACGGGAGTGGCAGCATGAGATGAACGTAGATCGCGGTCATTTGCCGCCTATAACGATGAAAACGACAAGTTTTCACGAAATGTACTGAAGACAAGTCAGGGTAATTCACCAATCGTGGCCGAGGGCAGCCCTAACTGTGGTTGGCCCGAAACGTCAAACGTTACTAGGGGGATTCATTGAAGAAATTTGTACTTGCGCTCGCCGCCGGGGTTGCCTTGGCGGCTGCGTCCACGGGCTCCGCTGTCTCTGCGCCGCAGATAACGCGAGTCGGGCCCGCCGACTTTCCAATCTCGAGCGTCGTTGTTGTTCACGGCGCAGGCGGCGTCGATATCGCTTTCGCCAGCGGTACGCCGGGTTCGGCCAAGGCGGGCGACACCAAGGCCCAGACCATCGACTCTCTCACCAAGCTCCTCGCCGGGCTCAAGGCCCAAGGTTTTGGGGCGGGGGATATCGTGATGCTGCGCGTCTACCTCGTCGGTGATCCGGCTCAGGGCGGGAAGATGGACTTCGCCGGCATGATGGCCGGCTACACCCAGTTCTTCGGTACGGCCGATCAACCGAACAAGCCGGCGCGCACCACCGTGCAGATCGCTGGCCTCGCATCGCCTGGATCCCTGGTGGAGATCGAGGCCGAAGCCGTGAAGCCACACAAATAAAATACGAAGAATAGCGGGCGGCCCAAAGTACAGGGCCAACTAGTCCGGGGCGGGGTAACCCAAGCTCCGAAGAGAGATAACTCGACTCTATTCGAAACAGAAGGTCATCCTGCAGATGAAGAACCTGATGGCGGGCGCGAGCCTGCTTGCCCTCCTGGCTGCGGCCGGATCCTTGCGCGCCGAGGCTGCCGCTGCGGCCGCCGCAGCCGCGCCAGCAGCGCCCGCAGCAGCTGATTCCGCCTCCAGCGACGTCGAGGAAGTCGTCGTCACCGGCACTCGCGAGACCGGCATCAAGGCCGCCGACAGCCCCGCGCCCATCCAGCTCGTTGGCCACTCCGAACTGCTTCGGACCGGTAACCCCGACCTGGCCGGCGCCCTCACGGCGGCGGTTCCCTCGCTCAATATCGAGACCCAGGCGGGGGACTCCGCCGGGGTGCAGGTCCTCGCCGCGCTGCGAGGCCTCAGCCCCAATGACACCTTGGTCCTGGTCAACGGCAAACGGCGGCACACGACCTCGAACCTCGCCGTGGATAGCGGGAACCCCTATTCGGGGTCGGCGACCACCGACCTCTCGTTCATTCCGGTCGACGCCATCGACCATATCGAAGTGCTGACCGATGGCGCGGCCGCCCAGTACGGCACCGACGCCATCGCCGGGGTGATCAACATCATCCTCAAGTCGAACGCCAGCGGCGGACTGCTCGATGTGAGCGGCGGCCAATACTATAACGGCCAGGGCGATACCGCTTCGGTCTCGTTCAACCATGGGTTTAACCTGGCCGACAAAGGCTTCATCAACGTCACGCTCCAAGAAAGCTATCATGACTTCAGCGTTCTCGGCGTCGGCGACCGCCGTGTGACCGACTCGAGCGGAAACCTGCTGCCGGGACTGACGTTTCCGACCTCCAACGCGGGGATGGCCTCGAATTTCCCGCACTTGAATCAGCTCAACGGCGACCCACAGTACAATCTGTACAATGCGTTGATCAATTCATCTTACAGTATTACGGATAATGTCGAGTTTTATACGTTTGACACCTTCGGTTATATGGAGTCTCAACACTACGAGAACTACCGTGTCCCAACAAAGGTCGTTGGGGTCACTTCCGGCGGCGAGACGGTCTACCCCTTCCCGAACGGCTTTGATCCGCGCGAGAAGTTTGACGAGATCGACTACTCCATGACGGCGGGCTTCCGCGGCACGATCGAAGGCTGGCGATGGGACCTGTCGACGACCTACGGCGGCAACCGGACCGATATCTATGTGGTGAACTCGGCCAATGCCCAGCTCTACCCGATCCTCCAGGCTCTGTCGGCGACCCCGATCGTGCCCCAGACCGATTTCTACAACGGCCAGTTCCAGGCCACCCAGTGGACCAACAACCTCGATATCGACCGCCGCATCCCCGTCGGCCTCGCGGCGCCCCTGAACGTCGGCTTCGGCGTCGAGTATCGCCGCGAGACCTACGGCATCTCGCCGGGCGAACCGTCGTCCTACTTCGGCGCCGGCGCCCAATCTTTCGACGGCTACACGCCGCTCGATCAGGGTGAGTTCTCGCGGTCGAACGTCGGCGTCTATGTCGACTTCGCCACCGATCCGATCAAGAACCTGCATGTCGATCTGGCCGGGCGTTTCGAGCACTACAGCGACTTCGGCAGCACCGAGATCGGCAAGGCGACCTGGCGCTACGACTTCACGCCTCAGTTCGCCATGCGCAGCACGATCAGTTCGGGCTTCCGCGCGCCGACCCTGGCGGAAGAGCACTACTCGGGCACGAACGTGACCCCGACGTCCGCGGACGTGCAGCTGCCACCGAACTCCTCCGCCGCGGGCGTGGCGGGCTTCGGGCCTCTGAAGCCCGAGCTCTCGCACAACTACAGCGTCGGCTGGGTCTTCCACCCGATCGACCGGCTGCAGATCACGGCAGACCTCTATCACATCATTCTGCGCGACCGGATCCTGGCCACCGGTTTCATCTACGGCACCTGCTGCACCTCTCCCGGCGCCTCGGTCATTTCCCAGGGCGTGCTGAACGCCATCGAGGCGCGGGGCGTCACCCTCGACTCGGGGCTGAGCTACACCGGCATCTCTCTGTTCACCAACAGCGCCAACACCGTCACCAACGGCGCCGAGGTTACAGCGAATTATTCCAGCGACTTTGGCGAGTATGGCCACGTGGACTGGTCGCTCGGCTTCAACTGGAACAAGACTCACATCACCCAGTTGGATGAACTGCCGACCGAGGTCCAGAACGTCCCCTTCGGCCAGGTGGCGGAGCAGAGCGCGGCGGCGGCGAGCGCGCTTACCACCGGCACGCCCAGGACCAAGACAATCCTGCAGGCCTACTGGACCAAGGAAAAATGGTCGGTGAACCTGCGCGGGACCCTGTGGGGCAACACCGGACAGTACACTGCGACATCCACTCCCGTGTTCCTGTCGACGCCGACCGTATTCCTGGTCGACCTCGACATCGGTTACAAGTTCACCAAGTGGCTCAAGCTCGATATCGGGGCGAACAACCTCCTCAACACCAAGCCGCCATCCGTGCCGATCGTTGACGCACGGCCGGTCGACGGGGCCCTGGTGTACAGTGTGCCGATCTCTTCGGCGTGGAATCCCAACGGCGGTTATTACTACGGCCGCGTGACCGTCAGCTTCTGACCCCACTGGTAAGCAGCGCACGCCCCGCCCCATTTTCGGGCGGGGCGTGTCTCTATGCGGGCTCGGCCAGGGCCGAGAGCGCCCGCGCGTTCAGTTCTGCCACAGTCGGCAGCACACGCTCCAGGATCGCGGCATGTTTGCGCCACTTGTCCGCATCGGGCGGCGTGAGCGTGTGCCGCGACAGGGGGAGGCGCTCGCCCAGGACCTTGTCCCACTCCAGGTCGAGCGCTTCGCTGAGCCGGAGGATCTCCTGTTGCGGCGAAGCAAGGAAATCCTCGTAGCGGATGCTGACCCACCGATCGCGCGGCAGGCCCGCCAGGTCGTCGAGCAGGATCCTTGTGGTCGTCGTCCACTGAGCCGCGACGATGTCCTCCAGGGGCGCGCCCACAAGGCTTCGCCAGCCAGGCGTGAGCAGGAAGGACCAGGGGAGTCCGCGCCAGCCCGGCAGTTGCGGATAGGTTCGGAACCCTCCCGAGCGCCAGCCCTCGATCATGCTCGCGAGCGTCGGGGCGGGATCGCGATGGAGGTAGACGAACCGCGACTCCGGAAACGCCGCGCCCAGGAAGGGAATGCGAAGCGCGTTCTTCGGCGTTTTCTCGAGCATGCGCACGCGCCCGGCGCCCGGCGCCGCGCCGTTCCGGTCGCGAAGCGCTCCGCGGAACCGGTCCCTCAAGGCTGCGACCTGGGTCGCGTCGACATCCGTGCCGGTCACGCGGTTCGACTCCCAGGCGTGTGCGGCGGGATTGAATGCAGGAAGCGTTTCCATCAGTCGATGCGACTCGCCGCCCACGGTGGCGAGGCCAGGGGCCCCCGCGAGGGTCTCGAACAGCAGGCTGGAGCCGGATCTGGGCGGGCTGACGATGAAGACTGGGCGATCGAACACAGGATCCGCCACGCCCGGGGGGCGCGAGATGCGAGGCGGCGACACCGCCGGCTTCGCGGGGGGCGGCGCCTCGCGGATTTCCGCGTCCATCGCCCGCGAGCCGCCGCGCAGGGCCGATTCGAAGATCAGCGCGCGAAGGCATCGGCCAAGGCCCATGCCGTTGCGCAGGCCGATGCCGTCGACGCCCAGGCCCTGCAGCTGCGCCCAGGACTGTGTCAGTAGCGCCGAATATTCCGGACGCGCCGCCTCGTCGTCGCCCGCGCGAGCCCAGAGGGCGTGCCAGTTCACCCTCAGGCGGTTGAGCGCCTGGCCGACGGCGGCGCCCCTCGCGTCCATCTGCGCCACCTCGCTCATCAGGAAATTCAGATGATCGCGTAGCTCCCACGGAGTCATCACCTCCGGAGCATTGCGGCTCTCGTAGGCCAGCGCGGGCGGTGGCCCGCCACGCATCGGAACTGCGCGGGCGGACCAGCCGGGCTTGGCCTCCGACGGCGCGCGCCCCTGCTCGATCAGGTTCAGCAGGCCGTCTCCGCCGACGGTGTCGGCGACCAGATGGATGCGGGCGTGGATCGCGTCATTGTGGACGCTGTGCAGGCTCCAGGTGTCGAAGATCCAGCACTCCCCCGCCGCCATGTGCGTCTCTTCGCCGCCGCAGCGGAAGCGCACGGTCGGCTGGGTCACGATCGGCACGTGGACCCGCATGTGGTCGCGCCAGTAGTAGTCGGTGTCCACATGCGGGGTGACCTCGGCGGCGCCCGACAGGCGCATGAGCCGCGATCGGCCCCAGGTGGCTCCGAGCTCGTCCAGGAGCTGCATCAGATAGGGGCAGGCGAGCAGGTGCGGCGTGGGTCCCATGGCGCCGTCCCGCGCATCGCTGGCGGGATCGCCGTTGGTCGTGATCAGCGCCAGGGCGTCGTTGCCCGGATATCCCTGGGGATGCGGGCGCCAGGCCTTCGCCGGCAGGGCGGCGACCTCCTCGGCCAGGCGCGCCGCGTCGAAGCGGACGGGCAGCTGCAGGAACCGCATCCGAAGCTTCATATTCTCGCCGCTCCCCACCGGCTGGCCGCGCTCGGCCCGACTTCGGTATTTATGGCGCCTTGCGCTCTAATACGGATCGACAACAGCCCCTCCTCGCATCCCGAATGGGACTTCCGCTCACCGATCGGTCAAGGTGCTCGCATGACCTCGGTTTTTGCCCACCGTCTGGCGTCGGAGGATGACCTTCCCGCCCTCCGGGAGGTGATGGACCTCGCCATCGCGGAGCTGCAGCGGGGCTTCCTGGACGAGACCCAGATCGCCGCCAGCCGCCTCGTCATGGGGCTGGATACGCAGCTCGTGGCCGACCGCACCTATTTCGTCCTCGAAGCGGAGGGCCGCATCGCCGGCTGCGGCGGCTGGAGCCGTCGCGCCACCCTCTACGGCGGCGACCATTCCACCGCCCTGCGTGACGCCGCCCTGCTCGATCCGGCCCGTGACGCCGCACGCGTGCGCGCGATGTACACCCACCCGGAGTTCACTCGTCGCGGGATAGGCCGCCAGATACTCGCCCTGTGCGAATCGGCGGCGGGAGAGGCGGGGTTCTCTCGCGTGGAGCTCATGGCGACCCTCGCCGGCCTGCCGCTCTACCGCGCCTGCGGCTATGTCGAGATCGAGCCGGTGGTCTCCCAGACGGACCTGGGTCCCGTGCCGCTCGTGCGGATGGGAAAGACGCTGGTCCGCTGACCTCCTTTGGCCGACGTGGTCCGCGGCTGAGCCGTTGAGGGATGCTGGCGGCGCCGCTAAGCCTAGCCAAACAGGTCTTTCCCCGGGGTATCGCCTTGGTCCGACGCACGTTTCTGAGTTCCATCGCCATGGCGGCTCTCGGCTGGGCGGCTCGCGCCCAGGCGCTGGCGCCCCAGCTGCCTTCCGCCGCGCCTGGCGCGCCAGACCCCTTCGGGTGGCTGGAGGAGATCCACGGCGAGCGGGCCATGGCGTGGGTGGCGAAGCAGAACGCGCGCACCGCCAAGGTGCTGGAAGACGATCCGCGCTATGCGGAATTCCACCGCGAGGCCCTGGCCATATTCACGGCCGAGGACCGCATCCCCACGCCTCAGCCGACCCTGCTGAACGGCGATGTCGCCAACCTCTGGCAGGACGCCTCCCATCCGCATGGGATCTGGCGGTTGACCAGCGCCGAGGACTTCCGCACCGCCGATCCCCATTGGCGCACCCTGATCGACCTCGACGCTCTCTCGAAGGCGGAGGGGAAGAGCTGGTTCTTCAAGGGAGCAGCCTGCCTGCCGCCCGACGACCGCCTCTGCCTGGTGAGGCTTTCTGACGGCGGGGGCGACGCGATCGAGGTCCGCGAGTTCGACATGCGCGCGGGCGCTTTCGTCGAGGGCGGTTTCCACTTCGCGCGCGCCAAGCTCGACGTCGACTGGCTCGACCCGGACACGGTGCTGGTCGCGACCGACTTTGGTCCCGGAACGCTCACCTCGTCGGGCTATCCCTTCGTCGTGAAGACGCTGAAACGAGGTCAGGGCCTCGACCAGGCGAAGGAAGTATTCCGCGGCGTTCCCACCGACGTGCGCGCCGCCGCCCGCATCCTTCGCGACGGCAAGGGAAACGTCACCAACGTCCTGATCGAGCACAACATCAGCTTCTTCCAGACCATCTTCCTGGAGCTGCGGCCCGATGGCTCGACACACCCGCTCGACCTGCCCCGCAAGAACCAGCTCTATGGCGAGCTGGGCGGACGGCTGATCCTGTCGATCAACGAGGACTGGCCGGCCGACGGCGCTCATGGCGCCTTCCACGCCGGCGACCTCGTCGCCTTCGATCCCAGGACAGGCGGCGCCGAGCTGATTTTCCGGCCAAGCCCGGTCCAGACCATTGAGGACGCCGCCGTCACCAACGACGCGGTTCTCGTCCAGATGCTGGACAATGTGATCGGCGCGATCGAGCTCTACCGCCCGCAGGCGGGGGGAGGGTGGAGCCGTCAGAGGCTCGACCTGCCGGGCGGCTCAACCCTCGCCATCGTCGCCTCCAGCCGCGAGTCCGGCCGGGCCTATGTAAGTTCGGAGAGTTTTCTCGAGCCGACGGCCCTGTGGGAGATCGGGGCGGCGGACGCCGGCCCGACGCGCGTCAAATCCCTGTCGCCGCGATTCGACGCCTCGCGTGATGTGATGGAGCAGCGGTTCGCGACGTCCAGGGACGGGACGCGCATCCCTTATTTCCTGGTCCGCCCGAAGGATATGAAGCTGGACGGCTCCACGCCGGTGCAGATGTTCGGCTATGGCGGCTTCCAGCTCTCCGAAACCCCCGCGTACCGCCCCGAGATGGGCAAGCTCTGGCTGGAGCGGGGCGGGGCCTATGTGGTCGCAAATATCCGTGGGGGTGGCGAGTTCGGCCCGGCCTGGCACGAGGCCGCCCGGCGCGAGCACCGCCAGCGCGCCTTCGACGATTTCGCCGCCGTCGCCCAGGACCTGATCGCGACCAAGGTCACGTCACCGCGTCATCTTGGGATCTACGGACGATCGAACGGCGGGGTGCTGACCAGCGTCTCCATCACCCAGCATCCCGATCTGTTCGAGTGCGCCGTGATCGAAAGCCCGCTGGTCGACATGCTTCGCTACACCCACCTGCCGCCCGGCGCCTCGTGGATGGCGGAGTATGGGGATCCCGACGTCCCCGCGGACAGGGCCTTCATCGCCAAGTATTCCGGCTACACGAACGTGCGGCCCGGTGTGAAATACCCTGAGCCCTACATCACCACCAATACTGAGGACGACCGGGTCAATCCCGCCCACGCGCGCAAGTTCGCCGCCGAGTTCGAGGCCCTGGGATATCCCTATCTCTATTACGAAAACACCTTCGGCGGTCACGCCAACGACGCCGACCCAGAGCTGAACGCCCGCCGCTGGGCCCGCCACTACATCTTCCTGACCCGCAAGCTGATGGACTGATACCCGTCCCTCCCCTTCTGGGGAGGGTGGTCGAGCGGAGCGAGACCGGGTGGGGAAGTGTGGATCATCCCCGATCTCTCGGTCCTCCCCCAGTGTTCCCCACCCGTCCTCCTGCGCCCTACGGGCTTCGGAGGACACCCTCCCCAGAAGGGGAGGGACAGGGCCTTTGCTTACTCGTTCGGCGGCGGCGGCGGACCCATCGGCCGGCCGCCATCGCGACCGCCCCAGCCCATCCGGCCCGCCATCATCCCGCCGTCGTGGCCCATGCGGCCGCCGAGGCCGAAGCCCGGGCCCAGCAGAGCGGGCAGGGCGTCGAACGCCCGCTTCTGCTCGGGGCTGAGCGCCGCGTAGAGGGTTTTCACAGCGCCGGAGACGCGATCGAAGCGCGCGCGCCGACGTGCTTCGTGGTCAGCCATCATCTTCGCCATGCGGTCGAGCCGCTCGGGCGTCGTGAGGGCGCCCATGTCCTCCTTCGGAGGCGCCGCTTCGGGCGGCTGTCCGGCGGGCTGGCGTTGCAAGGCGGCGGCGAACGCCTGGAACGCCGTCTCCTGGTCGGAGCGGATTTCCAGCACATTATGCAGCGCCTTGATGCGGCGGGCTTCGCGCTCCTGGAACCGGTTGGCCATGTCCGGACCGCCGAAGCGATGGCCATGGGCGGCGGGCGGCGCGTCCTGGGCCGCCACAGTGGCCGGGAGGGTGGCGGCTGCGACTAATGCAAGCGCACCGAGGGTTTTGGCGATCATGTCGACCTCAGACAAAAAGGTTCAGGCATCCATCGTGTCGGATGGCTGCTTTGCTCCGTGTTTTCGAACGCGCAAAGCAGTTGTGCGACAGGACGTCGCGATTTCCTCCGTTTGCGACGAGGGCTCTGATTTCGTTGGAGCTGGCCCGACGGGACGTTAGAAGCGGGCAGTTCTTTTTCGGGGGAAACCTGCATGCGTTCTGTCGCCGGATTGGCCGTTCTGGCTGCCGCTCTTTCGCCCGTTCTCGCCGCCGCGGCGCCCGCCGCGCCCCCGGCCCCGGCGCCCGCGGCCGCCTCGCCGACCGCGCCCTCGCCCACGCTTCGACCTGACCAGGTCACCTTCCGCGCCCTCTATAAGGAGCTCGTGGAGACCAACACGACCCTCTCCGCCGGCAGCTGCACCGTGGCGGCGGATCGGATGGCCGCGCACCTGAAGGCGGCTGGTTTCCCGGAATCCGACCTGCATCCCTTCGCAGCGCCAGGCCACCCGAAGGAGGGCGGCCTCGTCGCCGTGCTCCGCGGGACCGACCCGAAGGCCAAGGCGATCCTGCTGCTCGCCCACCTCGACGTCGTCGAAGCCCACCGCGAGGACTGGACGCGCGATCCGTTCACCATGGTCGAGGAGAACGGCTACTACTACGGACGCGGGTCGAGCGACGACAAGGCGCAGGCCGCCGTCTGGGTCGACACCCTGATGCGCCTCAAACAGGAGGGCTTCCGGCCCCGCCGCGACATCAAGATGGCGCTCACCTGCGGGGAAGAGACCTCTGGCGCCTTCAATGGCGCGGAGTACCTCGCGGGCCATGAGCGCCAGCTGATCGACGCGGCCTTCGCCCTGAACGAGGGCGCAGGCGGGCGCCTCGACGCCAGCGGCAAGCCCATCTCGCTCAATGTCGAAGACGGAGAGAAATTCCCCCAGGACTACATCCTGGTGACGACCAACCCGGGCGGCCACTCCTCCCGCCCCTCGCGCGACAACGCGATCTATCATGTGGCGCTCGGCCTCCTGAAGATCGGCCGTTACAGCTTCCCGATTGAGTTCACCGACGCGTCTAAGGAGTACTTCGCCAAGACCGCGCCCCTGGCGGGCGGGGAGGTCGGCGCGGCGATGATCGCCCTCGCCAACGACCCCAAGGACATCAACGACGCCCAGATCATCGAAAACGATCCCGGCTACAACGGCATGCTGCACACCACCTGCGTGGCGACGATGATGCAGGCCGGGCACGCGACCAACGCCCTGCCGCAGCGGGCCGAGGCGAACGTCAACTGCCGGATCTTCCCAGGGACGACTCCCGAGGAGGTGCGCCAGACGTTGGTCCAGCTGGTCCAGGACCCGAAGGTCACCATCACCATGGCGCCGGCGCGCAGCCCGATCGCCAAGGTTCCCCCGCCGCTCACGCCCCAGATCATGGATCCGATCAAGGCCGAGGCGGCCAAGATCTGGCCGGGCGTGCCGGTGATCCCGGTCCTGACGGCCGGCGCCACGGACGGCGCCTTCCTCACCCCGGTCGGCATTCCCACCTACGGCGTCACCGGCATGTTCGGTGACCCGGACGGCAATGGCGTGCACGGCCTCAACGAGCGCATCCGCATCACCTCGCTGATGAACGGCCGCGATTTCCTCTACGACCTGGTCAAGACCTACGCGATGCAGGAGTAGGGGCTGATCCCGGAGCGCCGGCGCCCTCGCCGGCGTCTCTCCGCTGCACGCTGCTGGTGGTGAGCCCCAAACTCGACGCCGCTGTCTCGGCGAGGACGTCGCCGGCGAGGGCGCCGGCGCTCCGTGTGCTCCCTCGTCATTCCAATTGGAGCGTCCACAACATTTCGGGCTTGGGCCTTCCCAAGCCACTAGATGTGGTCCGCGAGGCTGCTTAAATTCCTGATTCCGCACGGCAGACCCGGTACGGTCCCGGCCTTGTGGAAGGAGCCGCCCATGACGTCCGCGTCCCTCGCCCAGCCTGGACTGCTCACGCCGTCGCGCGGCTACAAGCCGTTCCGCTATCCCTGGGCCTACGACTTCTGGAAGCGCCAGCAGCAGGTGCACTGGATGCCCGAGGAGGTTCCCCTCGGCGAGGACTGCAAGGACTGGGCCGCCAAGCTCAATGACAAGGAGCGCAACCTCCTCACCCAGATCTTCCGCTTCTTCACCCAGTCCGACGTCGAGGTGAACGAGAACTACATGGAGCGCTACGCTCGTGTGTTCAAACCCACCGAAGTGAAGATGATGCTGGCGGCCTTCTCCAACATGGAGACGATCCACATCGCCGCCTACGCCCTGCTGCTAGAGACCATCGGCATGCCGGAGACCGAGTTCTCGGCCTTCATGGAGCTGGAGGCGCTCAAGGCCAAGCACGACTACATGCAGCAGTTCGGCGTCGACACCCACGCGGACATCGCCCGCACGCTGGCCATGTTCGGCGGCTTCACCGAGGGTCTGCAGCTGTTCGCCAGCTTCGCCATGCTGATGAACTTCCCACGCTTCAACAAGATGAAGGGCATGGGCCAGATCGTCTCGTGGAGCGTGCGCGACGAGAGCCTGCACTGCGAGGGGATGGTCCAACTCTACCACGCCTTCAACGCCGAGACCGGCGCGGTCACCAAGGGCGTCGCCGACGATATCGTCGACTGCTGCAAGACGGTGGTCGGGTTGGAGGACCGCTTCATCGACCTGGCCTTCGAGGCGGGCGAGGTCCAGGGCATGACCCCTGACGACATCAAGAGCTACATCCGCTTCGTCGCCGACTGGCGCCTGAGCCAGCTCTCCCTGCCAGCCGTCTATGGGGTCAAGGAAAACCCGCTGCCCTGGCTGCAGAGCCTGCTGTCCGGCGTCGAACACGCCAACTTCTTCGAGGCCCGCGCCACGGAATACTCCAAGGCCGCCACCCGCGGCGAATGGCACGGACAGGCCGGCGTCTGGTCGGCGTTCGATGAGATGATGGCCAAGCGCCAGGACACCGCCCCCGCGCACTGACAGCGGCTCCGCGAGGGCTCCGGTCCCAAGGCTTCTTGATGCGTTCGCTCTCTTAATTCCGTCATGGCCGGCCTTTGTGCCGGCCACCCATCAATCGGCTGTGCGCGCGCTCGTCATGGCCGCGCGCGAGCGCGGCCATGACGGGTAGAACGACCGGGCGGTTCTCGACCCATCTGCCCAAGCTGCGCATCCACCCACGTGTCAGCGGCGCGAGACCGGACGTGACCGCGCCGCCCGGCGCGGTCAACGCGAGCGGGGCGCCGAGCCGATCGATGGGTGGCCGGCACGGAGGCCGGCCATGACGGATTTTAGGGGGGAGAGCGCGCTCGGTTAATTCACAGGCTTCTCGCCGGCTCTTCTTTCTCGCTGCCATCCCGGCGGGACGCCCGGGTGTCCGGACGTGGGTGGACGCCGCGCGGTGTTCGCGCGAACCTGAGCGTACAGAGAAGTCGGGAGGGCGCCATGGCGCGGATGGAAGTGGGCGGGTTCGCGCACGACAAGTTCAGCGCGGTGCGCGAGGCGTTCCAGAAGAACCTCGACAGCGGCGCGGATCTCGGCGCGGCGGTCTGCGCCACCGTGGACGGCGAGACGGTCGTGGATCTGTGGGGCGGCTGGGCCGACGAGGCCCGGACCCGGCCGTGGAAAGCGGACACGATCGTCAACGTCTATTCGACGACCAAGACAATGACGGCGCTGTGCGCGCTGATGCTGGCCGATCAGGGCGAACTCGACTTCGGCGCGCCCGTGGCGAGGTACTGGCCCGAGTTCGCCCAGGCCGGGAAGTCCGCCGTGACCGTCGCCCACCTGATGAGCCATGCCGCCGGCCTCTGCGGCTGGCGCGAGCCCATCGCCCTGGAGACGTTCTACGACTGGGACAGGGCCTGCAGCCTGCTGGCGGCTCAGGAGCCGTTCTGGGCGCCGGGAACCGCGCCGGGCTACCATGCCGTCACCCAGGGCTATCTGGTGGGGGAGGTGGTGCGCCGGATCACCGGCCGATCGCTTGGAAC
Source organism: Caulobacteraceae bacterium (assembly GCA_035483335.1). GTDB lineage: Bacteria > Pseudomonadota > Alphaproteobacteria > Caulobacterales > Caulobacteraceae > Acaudatibacter. Next base: position 13,158 of record DATHPX010000084.1, read on the forward strand.
CTTCTTCCGGGAAGAAGTCGCAGCGCCTCTGGGGGCGGATTTCCACATCGGTCTGCCCGCCAGCGAGGACGCCCGCGTGGCCGACCTTATCCCACCGCCACCGGCGCCGGCTGGCGCGCCGCCGCCCTCGAATCTGATGGCCAACGTGATGGGCAATCCGCCGATCAACCCGCTGGACACGCGCACCCGCGCCTGGCGGGCGGCGGAGATTCCCGCCGCCGGCGGCCATGGCTCGGCGCGCGCCATCGCCCAGATCCATGTCGCCCTGGCCAATGGCGGCGTCACGGGCGGCAAGCGGCTGATGTCAGAGGCGGGTTCGCGCCGGGCCCTGGAACAACAGATCGAGGGAATGGACCTCGTCCTGGGGCTCCCGGTGACCTACGGCCTGGGCTTCGGCCTCTCGTCAATGTTCTCCGTGCCGAACCCGAACACCATCTTCTGGGGCGGCTACGGCGGCTCCCTCATCATCATCGATCTCGATGCGCGCACGACCATCGCCTACGTCATGAACCGCATGGGAAACACGACCATGGGCGACGCCCGCGCCATGGCGCTTGCCGACGCGTTCTGGAAAGCCTTGGCCTAACCGCCGTAGTCAGGCTGCGACGGCGCGACGCGACAGCTCCCGCGCCCGCGCCAGCCCCTCGACACCCGCATCCAAGGTGGCGTCACGCTTGGCGAAGCACAGGCGAAGCACGTGGGTCACCGGATCTGTCTCGTAAAACGCTGACACAGGAATGCCCGCCACCCCCGCCTCCTTCACTGAGCGGAAACAGAAGCTCGCGTCGTCCTCGTCGACGCCCGAGGCCGCCAGGTCGACATTGAGGAAATAGGTTCCTTCGCTGGGCAGGACGACAAACCCCTCGCGTCGGAGGCCCTCCGCCAGCCGCTCGCGCGACCGCGCCAGGGCGGCGGGCATGGCCTCGAACCACGCCTCGCTGTTGGCGAGCCCCCAAGCGACGCCCGACTGCAGGTTGGGCGCCGTGGTGAAGGTGAGGAACTGGTGGGCCTTGGCGACTGCCTCGGTCAGGGCCGGCGCCGCCAGCAGCCAGCCGACCTTCCAGCCGGTCAGGGCGAACATCTTGCCGGCCGAGCCGATCTTGACCGTCCGCTCGCGCATGCCGGGAAAGGCCATCAGCGGCCGGTGGACCGCGCCTCCGAACACGACCTGCTCCCACACCTCGTCGCACACGGCGACCGCGTCGTAACGCACGCAGAACTCCGCCAGCAGGGCGAGGTCCTCTTCCGCAAACACGGTCGCGGTCGGGTTGAGGGGGTTGTTGAGCACCACCACGCGGGTCCGCTCGCTGAACACGGCCTCGAGCATCGCGCGGTCGAAGCGCCAGTGCGGCGGCTCCAATCGCGCCAGGCGCGGAATCCCGCCCGCGCGACGCACCATCGGCAGGTAGGAATCGTAGAGCGGCTGGAACAGCACGACCTCGTCGCCCGGCTCGATGAGGCTGAGGAAGGCGCAGGCCAGCGCCTCTGTCGCGCCCGAGGTGACGGTCACCTCCCGCATCGGATCGAGCCTCAGACCCTGGCGCGTGTAGTGATGCGCTACCGCCTCGCGCAGCTCCGGCAGGCCCTGCATGGGTGGATACTGGTTCGACGCGTGCAGCAGCGCTTCGGACGCGGCGCGCAGGATCGCCTCAGGCCCTGGCTCGTCCGGAAAGCCCTGCCCGAGATTGACCGCGCCGTGCTCGCGCGCCAGCGCGCTCATCACCGTGAAGATGGTCGTCGGCAGACCGGCGTAGAGACTGTTGGGCATGGCCCGGCAGGCTTAGCACGGAATTCTGCCGACGCCCGTGGCGCCGTTTCCATTCACGGAACCCGTCTCGCGGACGGCCATTCGCCTTGAGAAAGGAGAACAAGATGGCCGAACTGGACGCCGAACATCGCAAGCATCTGCGCAAGTCGGAGTTCGCCGAACCGGAGAAGCGCGCCTATCCGGTTCCCGACGCCGCCCACGCGCGCAACGCCAAGGCCCGCGCCAGCCAGGCGGTCAAGGCCGGGCGGCTGGCGAAGTCCGAAGAGGCGAAGATCGACAAAAAGGCCGATCACGTCCTGAAGAAGGACTGACCGGCCCTTCTGCGACCAACTCCGGCCTCGCACCCCGGCGTTAGACTCCGTTGCGCGGGTGGGTCAGTCGCCAGAACCTCACCGACATGGCGATCGCCGCGGCGGTGAGGGAGACGACGAACCCGATCCAGATGCCCAGGCCCTGGAGATGCAAGCCGAGGGCAAGGAAGAGGCAGACCGGGGCGCCGATCAGCCAGTACGAGCCGCCGGCCAGCAGCATCGGCGTCCGCGCATCCTTCAGCCCCCGAAGGGACTGGGCGCCCACCACCTGCACGGCGTCCACGACCTGGAAGGCCGCGGCCCCCTTCAGGAAGAGGGCGGCCAGCGAGATCACCGCCGTGTCGCGCGCGCTTCGCCCGCCCAGGTACAGTCCGGCGATCTGCGGACTGAAGGCGGCGAGGATCGCCGCGCAGATCAGACCGAAGATGATGGAGATGGCGAAGGCGGTCTGCCCTGCCCGGCGCGCGGCCGCCATGTCGCCCGCGCCCACGGCGACGCCGACGCGCACGCAGGCGGCCATGCCGATCCCTAGGGGAACCATGAAGGTGATCGAAGGCGGGTTGATCGCGATCTGGTGGGCCGCCAGGGCGGTGGTCCCGAAACGGCCCATCAGCAGGGTCATGGTGTTGAACAGCATGCCCTCGAAGATCATCGTCATGCCGATCGGCAGGCCGAGCCGGAACACCTCGGCCAGCTTCACGCCCACTGGCCGGTTGAAGCGTCGGAACATCCGGTAGACGCGGAGCTTGGGGTCGAACTGGATCACCCCCACCATCGCCACGAAGCTGAACAGGGCGGAGCTGGCGGTGGCGATCGCCGAACCGACGATACCCAGGCGCGGCGCGCCGAAGTGGCCGAAGATCAGGGTCCAGCCCGCCAGGGCGTTGACCGCGATGGTGGCCACCATCACCCACAACGAGGCCGCCGGCCGGCCAAGCGCCGTGGCGAAGTTGCGCAGCACCAGATAGCCGAGCGAGAAGGGCAGGCCCAAGACGAGGATGGAGGTGAAGCGGCCGGCCATCTTCGCCAGCTCCGGGTCCTCGCCGATGAGGGTAAGCAGCGGGCCGGCCGAGAGCATCACCGGCGCCATCAGGGCCCAGGTGATGATCACCGACCACAGCCCCATGCGCAGGGACGCGCGCACGCCGCCCCGCGTCCTGGGCCGAGCGCCGATCAGCTGGGCGATCATCGGCGAGACGGCGGCCGCCGGGCCGCCCCCGACCATCCAGGCGAAGAAGAAGATGGTGTTGCCCATGGCCGCGGCGGCGAGAGCGGCCTCGCTGTAGCGACCCAGCAGAAGCAGGTCGGTGGTGCCGATCGCCATCTGGGCCAGCTGGGTCAGGACGAGCGGCGTGGCGAGCACCATCAGGGCGCGCGCCTCCGAGCTCCACGAGGCGCGCGGAGCGATCGCGGAGGGCGCCTCGATGGCGGGCGCCGTGATGGTCAACTCTGTCTCGTACAGGTCGGTCACGACAGGAACCTTGTCGGTGCCGAGCCTCGCAGGACGTGATCGGAGGGCCGAATGACGGGGATGAAAAACCCCTCCGAAGCGCCTGAAGGCTCGGGAGGGGTGGGTGGCGTCGGGTCTGGTGGCAGGAACCCTAGGCGGCGAACTCCTCGCGAGCGCGGCGGCGACCGCCAACGCCGGACGGCGTGGGCGTGTCGTTGAGCGCGAATTTGGCGATGGAGTTGGCCAAAGGTTTCGTCTTTCGGGATTTCCAACGCACCCGTAAGCGGGCCGCGCCGGTAAGTCAATGCGGCCTAAGCTTGTCTTTCCACGACCGCGTGCCATGCTCGCTGTTACGAATCGGACACAGAGGAAGCCATGGCGGACAAGGGTGTGGCGCTGGTGACCGGTGGCTCCGGATACATCGGCGGATGGTGCGTGATCACCCTGTTACAGCAGGGGTACACGGTGCGGGCGACGATCCGGGACCTTTCGCGGGCCGAGGAGGTGAAGCGCTCCATCGCGAGCGTCGTCGACCCTGAGGGACGCCTGACCTTCCACGCCGCCAACCTCACCTCCGATGCAGGCTGGGACGCCGCGGCCGAGGGTGCGGAGTTCGTCCTGCATGTCGCCTCGCCCTTGGGCGTGCCCGAGCCAAAGGATCCTGAAGAACTGATCGTCCCCGCGCGCGAAGGCGCGCTCCGGGCGATCCGCGCGGCGATCAAGGCCGGAGCGAAGCGCGTCGTGATGACGTCCTCGGTGGCGGCGACCAGCCGGCCGCTGAGCGAGCCCGACAGCGAAGCTGACGAGACGGTGTGGACCGACGGAGACGACGTTTCGGCCGGCGCCTACGCGAGGTCGAAGACCATCGCCGAGAAGGCTGCGTGGGAACTGATCCGCAGTCAGGGCAACGGAACGAGCCTTGCGGTGGTCAACCCCGCGCTCGTGCTGGGACCGGTGTTTGGTCCCGACTATTCCGACTCCGTACAGATCGTCGAACGCCTGCTGAAGGGTCGCATACCGGGTCTTCCTCACCTCGGCTTCTCCGTGGTGGACGTGCGCGACGTCGCCGACCTGCACCTGCGGGCGATGACGTCGCCCGAGGCGGCGGGCGAGCGCTTCATAGCTGCGGGTGAGTTCGCCTGGATGGCGGAGATCGCATCCATGCTTCGGGCGCGCCTGCCCGAGCGGGTTTCGAAGATCCCGACCGCCAAGGCGCCGGACCTGATGATCAAGCTGGCCGCCCTCGTCGACCACGATCTCAAGTCCGTCACGCCAAGCCTCGGGCACAAGCGGACCTTCTCGTCGGCGAAGGCCGAACGCGTCCTCGGCTGGAAGGCCCGACCGATCGAAGAGACCCTCTTCGACTGCGCGCGCAGCTTGATCGACAGAGGGCTGGCCTAGACGCGGAGGGGGCGACTTCCCCGATCCGATTGGCGCGATCGCGAGGCGCCATTACAAGCTCGACCATGAGCGACCCGCTGCTGCAATCCTTCGGGCCGGAGATCTGGCTGACCGACGGATCCGACGTCGAAGTGGCTGGCTTCCGATATCCGACCCGGATGGCCGTGATCCGACTAAGCGGGGGCGGCCTCCTCGTCTGGTCGCCTGTCGCGCTCTCCCAGACCCTCCGCACTCACCTGCAAGGCCTCGGCGAGGTCGGATATCTGGTCGCGCCGAACTCGCTCCATCACGTGTTCTTGGCCGAGTGGCGGCAGGCCTATCCCCAAGCCAGGCTCTATGCCGCCCCGGGCCTCAGATCGCGACGCAAGGATATCGAGTTCGACGCCGATCTTAGCGATGCGCCTCCCCCGGAATGGGCGGAGGACCTCGATCAGGTCCTCATTCCGGGCAACTGGATCACGACCGAGGTCGTCTTCTTCCATCGTCCGAGCGGAGCCGTCCTCTTCACGGACCTGATCCAGCAGTTCCCGCGGGGCTGGTTCCGGGGCTGGCGCTCGATCGTCGCGCGGCTGGATCTGATGACGCAGCCTGAACCCTCGGTTCCCCGGAAGTTCCGCCTCGCCTTCGTCGATCGCCGCGCCGCCCGGACAGCTTTGCAGCGCGTCCTCGCCTGGCCGTCCTCCAAGGTCGTCATGGCGCACGGCCGCCCCGTGGAGTCGGACGGCCATGCCTTCATCGCCCGCGCGTTTCGGTGGCTGATGGGCTAGCCGCGCCAGCGCGAGGATCTGGGGACCGCAGAGACGCAGTGAGGAGGACGCGCCGAAGGCGCAAGAGATTTTCTCCTCTCATCTTGCGCTTCCTGTTCGTGAGGTTCGTGAGGTTCGTGGCTCATAACCTCGGATCGGTTGGGCGCGGCTGCGCCGTTTTTTCGGCCACGAACCTCACGAACCACACGAACGCCAGCCAAGCCGCCGGGAGCTCACTGCACCTTCGTGGATGCCGCTCTCGGTCGAACGCGCCTTCGGCGCATATTCTTTGCGCCTATGTGGACTCGCAGCCGCTGAGCCCGCCAATCCCAATCCAGCCGCGCCCTACAGCACCACCTCGATCAGCCGGGGTCCCGTCTGGGCCATGGCCGAGGCGAACTGGGCGTCGAAGTCCTCGATGGTTTCGGCGCGGCTGGCCTCCACGCCCATGCCTCCGGCGAGCTTGACGAAGTCTAGCTCGGGATTGTGCAGGTCGAGCATGGAAAGGGCCTTGGGCCCGGGGTTGAGCGCGCCGACGCGGGCAAGTTCGACGTTGAGGATCGCATAGGAGCGGTTGGCGAAGATCACCGTCGTCACGTCGAGCCGTTCGCGCGCCTGGGTCCACAGGGCCTGCAGGGTGTACATCGCCCCGCCGTCGCCCTGGATGCAAACGACCTTGCGGCCAGGACAGCCCACCGCCGCGCCGGTGGCGAGCGGCACGCCCTGGCCGATGGATCCGCCGGTAAGGCTGAGCTGATCGTGCGGCGCCGCCGTGACGGTCGCCAGGATCGTCCCGCCGCCCGAAGTGGCGCCCTCGTCGGAGAGGATCGCGTCCTCCGGTAGGCGCCGGCCGATGATCTGGCCGACGGTGTAGTGATTGAACCGGCCGGAGGGCATGTCGGGCAGGGCGTAGGGCGCGGGGGCGATCCCCTGGGCGGGCGCGCCCAGAGCGTCCGCGAGGGCGAGCAGGGCCGCCGGGCCGTCCTCATGCGGGTACGCCAGATGCAGGATCTGGCAACCCTCGGGCAGGCCCCAGCTGGGCTTGCCTGGATAGGCGAAGAAGGACACCGGCGGCTTGGCGCCGACGAGGACGACGACCTCCAGCTCGCCGAGGAACTCCACCATCTGCTCGGCGAAATAGGGGATCCGCTCGACCGGGACGCGACCCGCGCCGCGCGCCAGGCGTGGCGCGAAGGTGTCGCAGATCAGCCGCGCGCCGGTCTTGGCCCCGATGCGGCCGGCCGCGTCGAGCCCTTCCTTCTGCAGGACATTTCCCCGCATCAGCAGGGCTGCGCGCTTGCCAGACCGCAGGGCTGCGGCTGCGCGGTCGACCGCGGCGTCGGAGACTGCGGCCGGGATTGGGTGGGGCAGGGGCGGCGCCGGGCCCTCGGCCGCGTTCCACGCGGTGTCGGCCGGAAGGATGAGAGTGGCGATCTGGCCGGGCGGCGAGAGGGCGGCCGCGACAGCTCGCGCGCCGTCGGAGGCGACGGTCGAGGCGCTGACGCTGCTGCAGATCCATCCGGAGACGGGGCGCGCAAATCCGGCGATGTCCGAGGCCAGCGGCGCGTCGTACTGGGCGTGGTAGGTCGCGTGGTCACCGACGATGTTGACGATCGGCGTGCCGGCTCGCCTGGCGTTGTGGAGGTTCGCCAGGCCATTGGCGAGGCCGGGGCCGAGGTGAAGCAGCGTCGCCGCCGGGAAGCCCCGCATCCGGCCGTAGCCGTCGGCCATGCCGGTCACCGCGCCCTCGAACAGGCCGAGGATCGGGCGGATCCCCGGCTCGCTGTCCAGCGCCGCCACGAAGTGCATTTCCGACGTGCCGGGATTTGAGAAACAGGTGTCTACGCCCGAGGCGGCGAGTGTCCGCACGAGGCTTTGGGCGCCGTTCATGGCCTGCGTCGTCACGCTTGATCCCTCGCTCACAGCAGCCCCGGGAACTGGCCGCCATCGAGCAGCACGTTCTGGCCGGTTATGAAAGCGCCGTGTTCGGAACAGAGGAAGGCGCACATGGCGCCGAATTCGTCCGGACGCCCCAGGCGTCCGGCCGGAATCTGACGGATCGCTCCAGCGCGTACGGTGTCGAAGTCACGCCCGCTGGTCTCGGCCGCGCGCTGGTGGTTGGAGCGCAGGCGGTCGGTGTCGAACTGGCCGGGCAGGACGCAGTTCAGCGTCACATTGTGCCGCGCCACCTCGCGCGACAGCCCGCCGACGAAGCCGGTCAGGCCCGCCCGCGCGCCGTTGGAAAGGCCGAGCACGCTCGCCGGCGCCTTGACCATATGGCTGGTGATGCTGACCACCCGGCCGAAGCGGCGCTCGATCATGCCGTCGAGGGTGGCGCGGATAAGAAAGATGGCCGACAGCATGTTGGCGTCGATCGCCTTCAGCCAGTCGTCGCGGCTCCAGTCGCGGAAGTCGCC
>DATHPX010000085.1:0-11439 GCA_035483335.1 Caulobacteraceae bacterium
GTGGACGGGGAAGTGTACGATCTGCAGGAGGACGCCGGTCAGGAAGGCGCCAAAACCGCCGGTGAACTTCGGCAGCAGGCCATAGGCCGCATAAAGAAGGCCCTCGGAACGCGTCCCGCTCTTCACGGCGGCGTCCTCGACGATGTCCGCGACCATCGAGCCGGCGATGATGTAACCCATCACGCCGAGGGTCGAGGTGAGGAACCCGTCCAGGCCCAGGATCGGCATGATCCAGGGCGAGCCATTGGGCGGCATGACGCCGATGAGCCGAAGGAAGAGCGGTCCGGCCTGCATGGCCACTGCGCCGACGAACAGTGAGATCATTGTTGGTTTCTTGCCGAAACGGCTGGCGAGCCGTGGCGCAACGAAGACGGCGACGATCGAGCCCACCGAGTGCAGCGGGATCAGGATGCCGTACTGGCGTGGGCTCAGATCCCAAAAGTGATTGTAGATATAAATACTTAGCCCCAGGATAACGCCCTGGGCGACGCCGCTCAGCAGGCCCGAAAGCATCAGGGCCATGAGGGACCGGTTGGAGAGGGTCGACCGAATTTCCGAGACAGCCTGGCCAAGTGTCTGGCGCGGCGGTGTCGGCCGAGGCGGGAGTTCGCGAACCCGTGCCTGCGTCCCCAGGGCGGAGATAATGATGAAGGTGAAGATGACGAACGAAGCGGCCAGCCCCCAACGGGCGTAGCCCGGCCCGTAAAGCACCCCGTGGGACCCTACGAAGACCTCCTGCAAGGTCAGGCTGCCAAGGGCTCCCCCCAGGATCCCGAAGAACCAGCGATGCGCCTGCAGCAGGGTGCGCTGGTCATAGTCAGGCGTAAGTTCCGCCGTCAGGGCGCTGCTGGGAATCTCGTAGAGGCTCACGGCGATCCTGACCCCGGCCATCACGAAGAGCGACAGGACCATCAAGGCCTGGCTCGAGAGGCCTGCGGGCGGGTTCCACAGCAGGGCGAAGAGAAGTCCGGCGGGCAAGGCGGAGGCGTACATGAACGGATGGCGCCGACCCAGGGGCGTCTTTAGCCGGTCTGAAAGCCGGCCGATTAGCGGGTCGACGAAGCCGTCGGCGATCAGGGACACCATGATCACGGTGCCGACCAGCAGGGCCGGGAGCCCAAGAACCTGGTTGAAGAATATCTGCAGCACACCGCCGGCGAGGCCGGAATAGGCCAGCCCGTGAGCCAAGGAGCCGGACCCGTAGGCGATCCTGATCCTGCTGTTCAGCGGGCGCACGCCCCCGCCGGTCGCCTCGACCGTCATCCCGTCTCCTTCCCTCGCCCTTCGGTACGGAACTGGTCCGTCCGACGGGTCATATCTGGGGAGACAGTCTCAGCCGCTGGTCACGCGCGCAAGAGGTTCCGACGCTGTCAACGTCGGGAAAATCCCGATTGGTCAAGACCCTCGGCGACGATCTGCAACGGGCGCCGTGGCAGATCGCCGAGCCGAGCGGCTCGAGTCAGTCTGATTGTCGAGGAGTCAAACCCGCTCGATGATCATCGCCGGGGCCATTCCGCCGGCGGCGCAGAGGGTGACGAGGCCCGTGGCAAGGTCCCGGCGCTCGAGTTCGTCGAGCAGCGTCCCAAGGATGATCGCCCCGGTGGCCCCGATCGGGTGGCCGAGCGCGATCGCGCCGCCGTTGACGTTGACCTTGGCCGGATCGATGTCGAGGTCGCGCATGAACTTCAGAGGCACCACTGCAAAGGCCTCGTTGATCTCGATGAGATCGATGTCGGCGAGGTTCATGCCGGCCTTGGCGAGCGCCTTCTTCGCCGCGGGCACAGGCGCGTTGAGCATCAGTTCCGGGGAGTCTCCGGCAGTCGCCACGGCCCGCACCTTCGCCCGCGGCTTGAGACCGTGCGCCTTCGCGTAAGCCGGCGAGGCGATGATCACGGCGCCCGCCCCATCGACGACCCCCGATGAATTGCCGGCGTGGTGGACGTGCTCGATCTTCACATCGGGGAAGGCGGCCTCGACGAGACGGCGATAGGTGAGGCCTTCCTCGTCCAGCGGAACCTCGTAGATGGCGGCGAAAGCCGGCTTCAGGGCGGCGAGACCCTCCGCGGTCGTGTTCGGCCGCGGGTATTCCTCCTTGTCCAGCGCCGCAGTTCCGTCGTCGTGATAGACCGGCACCAGACTGCGGTCGAACCGGCCTTCTGCGATCGCCGCTGCGGCCCGCTTCTGGCTCTCCAGAGCCAGGGCGTCGACGTCTTCACGCGAGAAGCCTTCCAGGGTGGCGACAAGGTCGCCGCACACACCCTGGTGGGGTTGGGGATGAATAGACCGCAGATGGGTGTTGCCCGAATCCAGAGTTGCTCCCGCCTGGCGCTGTAGGGTCGAGCCGTACGACATCGACTCGACTCCCCCAGCAACCACCAGGTCCTGGGCGCCCGACATCACGCCCATGGCGGCGAGGTTGGCCGCCGTGAGGCCGGAGCCGCAGAAGCGGTCGAGGGATACTCCCGGGGCGCGCATGTCGTATCCAGCGTCGAGCGCGGCCATGCGCGCGATGCAGGCGCCCTGTTTGCCGACCTGGGTTCCGCACCCGGCGATGACATCGTCCAGGTCGCCGGTCTTCAGGTTGTTCCGTTCAGCCAGGGCGCGGAGGACCGTGGAGAGAATGCGCTGGGGGTGGACAGCCGAGAGTCCGCCCTTGCCGACCTTGCCGACGCCGCGGGGCGTACGGGCCACATCGATAATCCAGGCTTCGCTCATGGGAACTCTCCGGCTGGTGGGCGCCGTCCATTAGCAAGCTCACCCCACGGCGCCACAAGGACTTTTCACGCCTAAAAGCCCGATCCGTTTGCTCGGAAATCATCTCCGTTGAGATGGGCCCGTGTGAACGGGGGGGTGCTCTAGGGGGCGGCGGCTGAGCCCGCCGGCGCCCGTCGGTCCGCGGCGCCGTAGATCAGGCCGGGCTTGGCGAATCCAAGCCGCTGGGCCGCCGCGGGGTCCGCAGGCGCCACGCCGATGACCTCGGCTGAATTGCCGCTTCCCCAGGGCTCCATGGCCGTGACGTCGTGGCCCATGGCTGTCAGTTTCCCCCGCACCTCCTGAGTGAACGCCCCTGGCTCGGCGCCCAGCGTGTCGGGCAGCCACTGGTTGTGGAACCGCGGCGCGTCGACCGCCGACTTCAGGTCCATGCCGTAGTCGAGCACGTCGACGATGACTTCCAGGACGGTGGTGATGATGCGGGAGCCACCCGGCGTGCCCACCACGAGCACGACCTTTCCGTCCTTCTCGACAAAGGTCGGGGTCATCGAGCTGAGCGGGCGCTTTCCCGGCGCAATGGCGTTGGCCTTACCCTGGACCAGGCCAAATCCGTTGGGGTAGCCCGGCTTGGCGGTGAAATCGTCCATCTCGTCGTTCATCAGCACCCCGGTGCCACCGCCGATCACCTTGGCGCCGAAGTCATCATTGAGGGTGTAGGTGACCGCGACGGCGTCACCCTTCGCGTCGACCACTGAGTAGTGGGTCGTAGTGGCGTTTTCCGACGCTCCTGAAGGCCCGGGCAGGGTCGACGACGGCGTCGCCCGATCGGGCGAGATCGACGATCGCAGCATGGCGACGTGTGAGGGCGACAGAAGGCGCTGGATCGGATTTTCGACGAACGCCGGGTCACCCAGATAAGCGTTGCGGTCCCGGTACGCCCGCCGCATGGCCTCAGTCATCAGGTGCGCGGACTCGGCGGAATGGAAGCCATAGCGCGCCATCGGATAGGGAGAGAGGATCTCCAGCATCTCGCACAGCGTCACCCCTCCAGAGCTTGGAGGCGGGGCCGAGACGATCTCGTAGCCGCGGTAGGCGCAGCGGATCGGCTCGCCCCCGCCGGTGCGGTAAGCGGCAAAGTCTTCCGCTGAGAGGACGCCTCCGCCGGCAGCGCTGGCGGCGGCGATTTCTTCAGGAACCCGACCGCCGTAGAAGGCTTGCGGGCCCGCGGCGCTGATGGCCTCCAGAGTGGTCGCAAGATCGTGCTGGACCAGCCTCTCGCCGGTTTTGAACGGGCGTCCGTCCTTGAGGAAGATCGCCGCCACATTCGGGTCGACGCGCAGCTTCTCCGTCGAGCCAGCGAGGACCTCCACGTCACCGGAATCGAGGACGAACCCTTCCTTGGCGAGGCGGATCGCAGGAGCCATCAGCCGCGAGCGGCTCATCGTCCCGTACTTCACCCGAGCCTCCTCGAGACCAAGCACGGTCCCCGGTGTTCCGACGGCAAGCCATCCGTCGAGACTGCGTTGCGGGATGGGTTTTCCGTCGGGACCGAGGTACATATCGGCGTTCGCCCGATGCGGCGCGGCCTCCCGGAAGTCGATGAAGACGTCCTGGCCGCTCGCACGATGGATCATCATGAAGCCGCCGCCACCGATGTTGCCGCAGCAAGGGTGAGTGACCGCGAGGGCGTATCCGACCGCGACGGCGGCGTCGACGGCGTTGCCGCCCTCACGCAGGATCTGAGCGCCGACATCCGACGCCAGGTGCTGTGATGAGACGACCATGCCTCGCTTGGAGGTCAGCGCGTAGGGCTGGGCGTGGACGCCCGCCGCCAGAATGGTCCAGGCCGCCAGCGCGGCAAGCGACCTCCTGATGTAAGCCATAATGAGCCTTCCCCCATCCCGTTGTTGTCGACTTTTGGACCGGCGCCGCCCGCGTCGGCAAGGCCCCGCGTGGTCGATTGGCGGGTTGTCAGAGGCGGTCTAAGCTCTGGCGCCGGCGTCTCAAGGGGCTGCGCCGGAGCTGCCGCCGAGGGCGCCGTGTACGAACGGATATTGCTCGCCTACGATGGTTCGCGCGAAGGCGCGATCGCGCTTCGCGAAGGCGCTGTCCTCGCCCGGCGCGTGGGCGCCAAGGTGTTCCTGCTATCCGTGCCTCCGCAGTTCCGCGGAGTAATAATGGCCGAGGCCGTGCATGGCGGGGCGATGTCCGACTATCTGGAGCACTACCGCGGGGTGCTGGACCAGGGCGTGACGCGGCTGCGGAGCTTCGGCATCGAGCCGGTCGCCAGACTCATCGCAGGCGATCCGGCGAGGGCGATCGGCGAATTCGCCCTGGAGATCGGCGCGGACCTCGTGGTCGTCGGCCATCGTCGGCGGAGCATACTCGAGCGCTGGTGGTCAGGTTCGAGCGGCGCCTATCTGAGCGACGTTCTCTCCTGCAGTCTTCTGATCGCCCGGACCGTCATGAGCGATGAGGCGTTCGAGGCCCAGATGCGCGCAGCATCCGGCGCGTGAATCGGAAGCGTGGCGACCCCGGCAGGGCTCGAACCTGCAACCCTCTGCTTAGAAGGCAGATGCTCTATCCTGTTGAGCTACGGGGTCGTCGACCGCCGATTAGAGGAAGTTGACGCCTGGCGGAACGTGGCGCCCTCAGTGGGTCCAGGGCTGGCGGCGATTGAAGGCGAAATTGTCGGCATAGGCCTTGATATTCAACTTGTGCTCCGGTTCGGGCAGCACCTCGAAGGCGATCCCACGTCTCACCGCATAGGCGACAGCCTCCTCGCGCGTCTCGAACGAGAGGCGGATCATTCCGTCGGTGTCAGTGGTCTCGGTCCAACCCATCAGCGGATCGGGAAGACGAGGCGCCTTTGGCGCAAACTCGAGCTGCCACTGGTGAGACTTGGCCTTGCCGGACTGCATGGCGGTCTTGGCCGGTTTGAAGATGCGCGCGAGCATGGTCCCTACGGAAACTCGGAAGCGGACGATCCGCCAAAACTATCCCTGGTCGGGGCGGCAGGATTCGAACCTGCGACCCTCTGCTCCCAAAGCAGATGCGCTACCAGACTGCGCCACGCCCCGATCAGGGAAGGCGGTTATGCCCAAGGCCACCGCCGGGTCAAGGAAAGCCGCTGGTCAGGCCCTGCGCTTCATCAACTTGAAGACGCCCGACACCCTGGCGAGGTCGCGCTGACGGACGTGGGCGCGGCCCTCGACGAAGGCGACGTCGCGTGCGGCCCGGGTGACCCGCGCCTCGCCCATAACCCAGTCCCCTGCCCGGCCCATATCGAGGAAGTCCACTGACAGGTGCATCGTCACCGCCGTGGCGCCCGTCGCACGGACCGCCGCCGAAGCGAGGAGGCCGTCGAGGAAGGCGGAGATCATGCCGCCATGGATGAGGCCAAGGCCGTTGCAGTGGCGCGCGAGCGCAAAGAACGCTTGCCGCGCCCCGTCCGTCGCCGACGGATCGTGGAAATAGGGTCCGTTGTGGGTCGTGAAGGCCCCTCGCCCCGGCTGCAGGACATAGCCTGGCGGTGGCTCAGGAATCGCCTCTGCGCTCACCTGTGGAACATCCTCGCCGTGACCAGATCGCCAGGCTCGGCGCCGATCTCGGCGGCCCGACCTCCATGGATCTCCAGGACGCCGGTCACTGCGCCCCCGGAGTAAATTGGCGATTCATCAAACGGCACGGCGTTGCGTGCGATGGACACGATCCGGCCGTCGGCGGCGATGAACACCATGTCCAGCGGGATGTAGGTGTTCTTCATCCAGAACGACACGGACTGGGGGGTCTGGAAGTCGAAGAGCATTCCCTCGTGCGCGCCGAGGCTCTTGCGGAACATCAGGCCACGCTCACGCGAGGCGTCGGTGTCGGCGATTTCGACCGTGAAGCGGGCGACCCCCTTTGCCGTGGCGATCGACAGGGGCTCAGTGCGAAGACGGACGTCGCCGGGTGCGGCGGCGGTCAGGGCGAGGGCCATCAGTCCGAGGGCCATGCGTCCAAGCAGGCTCGGTAGACGGCGATCGGTCCCCAGGACCAGACTGGAGATATTCACGTGCAGGCGCTCCGTTGCAGTCGACGGCGCCGCCCTTCTCTAGCGAACCGAGGCTTCCCTCAAGCCTGTTCGAACTCGATTTCGGCCACCACCAGACCCTTGGGCCCGTTTGCGAAGCGCACGCGCACTTCCTCGCCCGGTTGCAGGTCATCGAGGCCGCCGCGGCGGAGAACCTCGATGTGGACGAAGATGTCCCCTTCAGCGCCGTCACGTACGACGAACCCATAGCCCTTCGCGCGATTGAACCACTTCACCCGGGCTGTCTCGAATGGGCCGGTCGCGACGACGATGGGACGCCGCAGCTGACGCTCACCTCCATCCTCCGAGTCGTCGGCCCGCTCGCCAAGTCGCGGTCTCGCCACGATGCGCCGGGGCTCGGAACGGGCGACCGCCACGCTCTCGTCCATCTCGACGATCTCGGCCACCTGCCAGCCCTTGCTCCGCTTGACCACCTCACAGACGATTGCGGCGCCCTCGAGAGCCGAATCCCGTCCGGCCGTGCGCAAAGACGTCACGTGCAGAAGGACGTCGCGAGCGTCGGTCACGCCCGGATCTTCCGGCACAACGAATCCATAGCCCTTGCCCGCGTCGAACCATTTTACGGTGCCGCGGATGCGCACGGTCTCAAGGGGCGCGTCGCGCCCCAGGATCTCCAATTCTGACATTCGTGAGAACCCCAACCCACACGCTGAGCCTGTTCCGACAGCCCATGCTCTAGCTTAGAGTGGAGGGATCGACGCCTGAGCGTCAACGAAAACGGCGAGAACTTGGCAGATCGCGCCGTTTGGCCGCAGGCGTTGCAAAAAGCTTAAACCTGCGAATTGACGCCGCTGTGACGGTGGTAGGCCCTACGGGAGTCGAACCCGTCTTCCCAGATTGAAAATCTGATGTCCTAACCGATAGACGAAGGGCCCCCGTCGCGAGGGAGGGCGGGGTATATCCTGGCCTCGCGGCGCGGCGCAAGCCTGAGGTATGCGGCTTTCACGCTTCATCAAGGCCCGACGCCTCGGAGGCGTCTTCGATCTCGAGTTGGACGCCTGAGCGGCCGTTCCAGTCGTCCCGCTTCAGCCGCCCGACAAGGTGGAGACTTGGGCCGGCGGCAAGCAGGCGCCGGCCAAGCGGAGTGTCTCCGGCGCGCCAGGCGATCGCCTTGAGACGCCCACCGAAACCATCGACGACCATGCATCGGACGTGCCCGCCGCGCACCGGCTCGGCGCGCTCGATCCTGACGTCAGCGAGGGCGACCACGGGTTCGGGCGCGCCCGGACCGAACGGCTCCAGCCTGGCGAACAGGTCCAGAAGGCTCTGCGCAGCCGTTCCGCAGCCCGTCAGCGCGTCAATCTCCAGGACATCCGCCTCTTCAGCCATACGCGCCTCCTCGGCGAGCGTGTCGCAGAGCCAGGCGCGGAACTCCGGGATGGCCTCCGCGCGAAGCGTCATCCCTGCGGCCATTGCGTGACCGCCTCCGGAAAGCAGAAGGCCCTTCTCGAAGGCCGCGGACACGGCGCGACCAAGGTTCACGCCCGGTTGAGACCGACCTGAGCCCTTCGCGATCCGCGCCTGCGGATCGACGCCAAGGACGATGACGGGACGTCGGTAACGTTCCCGGAGGCGGCTCGCTACGATCCCGACCACTCCGGGGTGCCATGTCTCGCCCGCGACGACGATCGCAGTCTGATCGAGCGCCTCATTGCTCTTGCGCTCGAGGCTTTCGACCGCTTCTTCGAAGATCGCGCGCTCCACCGCACGGCGCTCTTGGTTGAGCGCTTCGAGCTGGGCGGCGAGATCCCGACACATCAACAGATTGTCGGAAGACAGCAGGGTCGCGCCGAGGTCCGAGCGGCCGATCCGGCCCCCCGCATTTATGCGCGGGCCCAGGACGTAGCCTGCCTCGAACACGCCTGCCCTGGCCTTGTCCGCGCCGGCACTGTCCATCAGGGCTGCCAGGCCGGGGTTGTTCCATGCGGACATGGCCTTGAGGCCTTGCGCCGCGAGTGCGCGATTGAATCCCGTGAGCCGGGTCACGTCGCAGATGGCGCCGAGGGCGGCCAGGTCGAGCCAGCGTCTCAGGTCCGGCTCGGGGGTCTGTGCGAACAGCCCGCGACGGCGCGCCTCACGGTTGAGGGCGGCGAGGAGGACGAAGGTCACGCCTGCGGCGGCGAGAGCCCCTTGCCCCGAATCGCAGTCCGCCCGATTCGGGTTCACGAGCGCCGCTACGCCGGGCGGCGGCTCACGCATGAGATGGTGGTCGATCACGATCACCTGCAGGCCGATCTCGACGGCCGCGGCGATCGCCTCGGCGGCGGCGGCTCCGCAGTCCACCGTGACCACCAGGCGCGCGCCCTCGTCGAACAAACGGCGGAAGGCGCCCGGCGTCGGCCCAAACCCTTCGGTCAGGCGATCCGGGACATAGATCGGCAGTTCCCGTCCCATGGCGCGGAACCACCGCACGAGCAGGGCCGAGCTCGACGCGCCATCAACGTCATAGTCGGCGAAGACGACAGCCGGGGTGGCGGCTTCCAGGGCGTCCACCAGGAGACGCGCGGCAAGGTCCATATCCGCGAAGCTCGAGGGGTCAGGAAAGAGCTCGCGGAGGGTCGGTGTCAGATAGGACGCGCCCTCTCCTGCCGGAACGCCGCGAGACGCGAGCGCGCGTGCGAGCGGCTCGGCGAGGCCCAGTTCGCGCTGATGGGCGCGCACAACATCCGGATCAGCCGGACGCGCACGCCAACGACGGCCACCGAGGGACCGGCGAACGCCAAGGAATCCATCGGGCCCGCTGCCGTCAGCCAAGCTCATCGTGCTCCGGAGTGTGAATACCGGCGCACAGACTGCGCCGAGTCTTCAGATCCTGGCGACAGGCATCCGACGCGGCGGCGCCATTAGGGCTGGCAGATGCCCAATCCGCTCGGTCGCCGTCGAGATCGCTGAGCTCGGGGCCGGATGGGTCGTAAGCACCACGGGGACGCCGGGCCCGTCGTCGACGTGCTTCTGCAGGAAACTGTCGATCGAAACGCCCGCCTCCGCGAGGGTCTCCGACACCGCCGCGATCACTCCGGGCTCATCGCGCACGATCAGCCGAATGTAAGCCTTCTCCAGCGCTCCGTGGGCCGTCACCGGGGCGTGCGCCAGGAGTTGGCTCGCCGGCCTCTGGAAGACCGGTCGTTGCGCGCCAGCCATGACATCGGCGACATCGGCCGCCACGGCGGTCGCTGTGGGCCCGGCTCCTGCGCCTGCGCCCTGGATGAACATGCGTCCGATCCGTCGACCTTCGATGAACAGGGCGTTGAGCGCCCCATCGGCGCGGGCCAGAGGGTGATCCAACGGGAGCAGCGCCGGGTGCACCCGCACCCAGGCGCCCGAGGGCGTATGTGTGGCCATGGCCAACTGCTTGATCCGATAACCGAGGTCCCGGGCCAGTCGGATATCCAGGAGGGACACATCCTCGATCCCCTCGATCTCCACCGCTTCCAGGGTGGGGGCGCAGTCGAACGCGAGGGCGGCGAGGATGGTGATCTTGTGCGCGGCGTCGAAGCCGCCGATGTCCGTCGTCGGATCGGCTTCCGCATATCCCAGGCGTTGGGCCTCAGCGAGCACCTGCGCGAAGGCCTGCCCGGTAGCCTCCATTTGGCTCAGGATGAAGTTGGACGTGCCATTGAGGATGCCGGCGACTGCGCTGATCTCATCGCCGACCAGCGCCTCGCGGACAAATTTCACAGCCGGGGTGCCGCCCATCACGGCGGCCTCGAAGAGAAGCGGAACGCCCTTCGCCTCGGCCGCCGCCGCCAGCTCCAGGCCATGGCTGGCGATCAGCGCCTTGTTTGCCGTGACCACCGGCTTGCCAGCGGCGAGCGCCGCCTCCACCGCGGCCCTTGCGACCCCTTCGGACCCGCCGATCAGTTCGACGAAGATGTCGTTCCCAGGGTCGCGGGCGAGCGCCACCGGATCGTCGAACCACGTCAGCCCCGAGACATCGGCGTCTCGCGCAGCGTTGCGCCGTCGCGCGCTCACGCCGGCGATCTCGGTGCGACCTCCCGCGGGGGCGAAGTCCGGATTCTCCGTGAGCAGCCGAACCAGCCCCGCCCCGACGGTGCCCAGGCCGGCCACGCCGACGCGCCAGGTCCTTCCAGTCATGTAACCCCTCAGGCTGCGTCGACTGCCTCGGCGGCATCCGACCCGACGATGGGCCCGTCGAGGAATCGTTTGACGTTCCTCGCCGCCTGGCGAATGCGATGCTCGTTCTCCACCAGGCCGATGCGGACGAAACCCTCGCCGTATTCTCCGAAGCCGACGCCTGGCGCCACGGCCACGCCCGCCTCCTCGATCAGACGCTTGGCGAACAGCATCGAACCCCCTTGCCGGTGCGCCTCCGGGAGAGGCGCCCAGGCGAACATCGAGGCTGGCGGGGTTGGAATGGGCCACCCGGCGCGCGCCATCGCCGAGACCAGAACGTCACGCCGCGACTTGTAGGTGGCGCGGATCTGATCGACGCAATCCTGAGGCCCGTTGAGCGCGGCCGCAGCGGCCACCTGAATGGGGGTGAAGGCGCCGTAGTCGAGGTAGGACTTCACGCGCGCCAGGGCTGCGCACATGCGCGCATTTCCGACCACCATGCCGACCCGCCAACCTGCCATCGCGTAGGTCTTGGAGAGTGAATTGACCTCGACCGCGAT
>DATHPX010000086.1:0-4648 GCA_035483335.1 Caulobacteraceae bacterium
CAGAACGTCGGCCTGGAACTGCATGAGCAGGGCGTTGGCCGTCATGCCGCCATCCACCTTGAGGGATTCCAGCGGCCGGCCGGCGTCGACGGCCATGGCGTCGACGACCTCGCGCGTCTGCCACGCCGCGGCCTCCAGCGCCGCGCGCGCGATGTGGGCGCGAGTGACGAACCCCGTGAGACCCACGATGACGCCCCTGGCGTCGGAGCGCCAATGCGGCGCGAACAGTCCGGAGAACGCCGGCACGATCTGGCATCCGCCGGTGTCCGGCACGCTGCCCGCCAGGGTCTCGATGTCAGCCGCCTTCTCGAAGAAGCAAAGGTTGTCGCGGAGCCACTGCACGAGGGCGCCAGTGACGGCGATGGAGCCTTCGAGGGCGTAGACGGCCGGCGCATCGCCGACGCGATAGCCCACCGTCGTCAGCAGGCCGTGCTTCGAAGCGACGGGCTCGGCTCCTGTGTTGACCAGCAGGAAGTTGCCAGTGCCGTAGGTGCACTTGCCCTCCCCTTCCCGGAAACAGGCCTGGCCGAACAGGGCCGCCTGCTGATCGCCAAGGGCGCCCGCGACCGGCGCTCCGTCCAGCACCCCTCTCGCATGACCATAGACCTCGGAGGACGAGCGGATCTCGGGCAGCAGGGCCCGCGGCACGCCGATCTGGCTGGTGAGGTCCTCGTCCCAGTCGAGGGTCTTCAGGTTCATCAGCATGGTGCGGCTGGCGTTGGTGACGTCGGTGACGTGGCGGCCGGTCATGTTCCAGATCAGCCAGCTATCCATCGTCCCGAACATCAGCTCGCCGCGCCCCGCGGCGGCGGCCAGCCCGTCCACATGGTCCAGCAGCCATCTTGCCTTTGGTCCGGAGAAATAGGTCGCTAGGGGAAGGCCGCAGGCGTCCCGGAATCGGTCGGGTCCCGACTCTCCGCCCAGGCGCGTGGCCAGATCGGCGGTGCGCGTATCCTGCCAGACGATGGCGTTGGCGACGGGCCGTCCCGTGGCGCGCTCCCAGATCACGGTGGTCTCGCGCTGGTTGGTGATCCCCACCGCCGCGAGGTCCGAGGCGCGGGCGCCGGCCTTCTCCATCGCCTGCGCCGTCACGGTCTGGACGTTCGCCCAGATCTCGCTCGCGTCGTGTTCGACCCAGCCAGGGCGGGGGAAGATCTGGCGATGCTCCTTCTGCGCCATGGCGACGATATCGCCAGCGGCGTCGAAGATGATGCACCGCGAGGAGGTGGTCCCCTGGTCTATCGCGGCGACGAAACGGGCCGGCATGCGCGGCGTCCTTTCCCCAATCGCGGACGTCAGCTCCGCCTGGGAAGAGTCCCTAGCGTCCGTCCAGCTCAGCCGCCAGTGGCCGCCGCGCCCACGAAGCCAAAGGTCAGGTCGCTGACGTCGACCAGCCGCTCGAGGCGGGAGGCGACGACCGGCGCACGTGACGCGGCGAGATCGCAAGCCTCGATCCGCACACTGAACCTTCCATGTTCAGGCGTGAGTTCCAGTCGCTGCAGCCGCGCCCCTTGGACCTGGAGCAGGTCGAGCACGCGCGAGACCGCGGCCGGATCCTCCAGCCTCATCAGGAACACTGAAGCGGGCTCGCTCATCCCCGCCCCCACTCGTGTTCCACATGCACCCAGTTCACGCCCGCCAGGGCCGCCAGCCGGTCAGCCAGCCGCTCAGCGGCCGAGGCCGGCGAGGCCTCGAATCCCAGCCAGGCCTCGACCTGCTCGCCCACCGGCTTGAGGCCGAGTTGGCGCAGTTCGTATCCGCTGGCGGCCGCAAAGTTCAGCGCGTCCAGGGCGGCGCGCGCATGTCGCGCGGCGAAGCGTATCCGGTGAAGGCCGGGTTCAAATTCAGAGTCTGAGGGCATGGTCTTCAGGTCCTTCTGCGTGTGGAAGGCCGACCGAGCGCACAATAAAAAACCCCGCTTCCGGTTCCGGGAGCGGGGTTCCTGATCTTGCGATCGGATCGGCGGGCTCTAGGGCGCGCGCGTTCGCTCCCGGGGGGGATGACCGGTCATAATAATCATCATGCCGCACATGCCGAGACAGGCGAGCGCATCCGCCGCGCCAAGGGCGCGGGCGTCGGAACGGCTCACATGCATGGCGCGAAGCAGCGTCACGGTCATCTCCTGGAGGGCTCCATACACGAGCCGACCGACGACGTCACCGGTCAGGCGGCTTTTGCGCCGGGCATTGTTGTGCTACTTTGTAGCACATATAGAAGGCGCCGAAGTTCCAGATGACCGAGACCGTGACGCTTCGCGACGCCAACCAGCGCTTCGCGCGCCTTATCCGCCAGGTGGAAGGAGGCGCCGACTTTGTGATCACGCGGAACGGCGCGCCCGTCGCCCGGCTGACCCCGATGAGCGGCGCGCGCGCACTGACGCCCGAACAGGAGGCGGCGCTGGAGCGCACGATTGCGCGGGCGAAGGTCGGCTGGGCGCTAGGCGTCGGCAAGCTCGACCGCGACGCTCTGCATGAGCGGTGAACGCTTCAGCCTGGACACCAACGTCCTCGTCTATGCCGTCGACAGCCTGGCGGGCGCCAAGCAGCAGATCGCCCTGGACGTCATCCGCCGCGCCGCCCGGCTCGACTGCCACCTCACGATCCAGGCGCTCTCGGAGTTCTTCGTCGCCACGACGCGCAAGGGGATCGCGCCCAAGGCCGAGGTGGCTGCGCTGATCGAAGGATGGCTCGAGGTATTTCCCGTGCTCGGCCACACGACTGGGGCCGCGCGGATCGCTCTGGCCCAGGCCATCGCCGGAGCCGTCTCCTACTGGGACGCCCTGCTGGTTGCGACCGTGGCCGAAGGCGGCTGCGCCGCCCTGATCTCCGAGGACATGGCCGACGGCGTGACTGTGAGCGGAGTGATTATCGTCAATCCCTTTGGCGACAACGGTCTCTCCTTGGCAGCGGAGCGCCTGCTAGCGGATGGCTGAACGGTTGCGCGAACTCAACTGGCAGTGCCCTAACCTCCAGCCATTTCCCAATACGGCGGCGAGCCGAAGCGCTCGACGATGAAGTCGAGGAAGGCGCGGACCTTGGGCGAGACGGTCTTCTTCGGCGGATAGACGGCGTGGATGGCCGGTTCGGGGCCAGGTGCGATGGACCAGCGGCGGTCGGTCATCAGGGCCTCCAGCCGGCCCGACTGCAGGTCGTCGGCGAGGATCCAGGTCGGCAGGAGGCCGATGCCGAGGCCGTCCCGGGCGGCCTGCAGCAGGACGTCCGAGTCGTCCGCCCTGACCTCGCCGCGGATCTTCACGGGGAACGCCTCCGCGTCCGCTCGGTCCGGCGGCCGGTGGAACCAGGCGTCGTCGCGCCGCTGGATTGCGAAGAGCAGGCAATGGTGGTCGGCGAGGTCCTCCGGCTCGCCCGGGACGCCGTGGCGGCGAAGATAGGTCGGGCTGGCGACGAGCAGGCGCCGGTGGGCCGCCAGTCGTCTCGCCACGAGGGAGGAGTCGGGCAAGGCGCCGATCCGGATGGCGACGTCCAGTCCAGAATCGATCAGGTCCACCGTCGCCTCGGTGAGGGAAAGGTCGAGGCGGATATCCGGATAGAGTTCGCGGAATTCCTTGAGGTGGGGCGCAAGGTGCCTGCGGCCGAAGGCGCCGGGCGCGCCGATCCGCAGCAACCCCTGCGGCCGCGCGTTCAACGCGGTGGTCTGGAGCCGCGCATCCTCGACCTCCGAAAGGATGGCGGCGGCCCGCTCGTAGAAGGCGGCGCCGGCCTCGGTCAGCCGAAGGGCGCGGGTGGAGCGGTTCAGCAGAGCCGCCGAAAGGTCCGTCTCCAGCCCGCTGACGTAACGCGAGACGGTCGAGACCTTCATGTCCATCTCGCGCGCGGCCTTCGAGAAGCTGCCGAGCTCCACCGCGCGCACGAATGCCCGCATCGCCGCCAGATAGTCCATCGCCAAGCCTCGCCGCGGGGGACGCGCGTGTCTTCCTGGTATCCGCCCCCAGTTTGCCCTTTTCGGCAAAGGTGAATTCACGGCCGAGCTGTTCCGGGTTGCGTCGGGCCTGCCCATCCTGGGCGCATGGATCGGGTATCGGCCAGAGGTGAGACATGATCGGGGCCCTGGCCCTGCTGTTGGGCTGTCAGCTCGCCGGCGAAGCGCTGCGTCGCGCGGCCCACCTGCCGGTTCCTGGACCTGTGGTCGGCATGCTGCTCCTGGCTGCGCTCCTGCTTGCCCGGCCACAACCGCATCCGAAACCTGAACCGACGCAGCCGCCCTCCGAGATGGACAGTGTTTCCGGGACGCTGATCTCGCACATGGGACTGCTGTTCGTTCCCGCCGGCGTGGGCGTGATCGCCCAGCTCCCGCTTCTTCGCGGCCAGTGGGCGCCGGTCATCTGCGGCCTGGTGGGATCGACCCTGATCGGCCTCTTGGTGACCGCCCTGGTGATGCAGCGGACCCTGCCCAAAGAGGCTGCGCCGTCGGAGGATGTCCCATGATGCGCGAGTTCGCCGCCGTGTGGTCGCCTCTCGCGCCCTCGCCGCTCCTGTGGATCGTCGTGACCCTGGTCGCCTACCTGCTCGCCCGCCGGCTGCAGCGGCTCCTGGGCGGATCGGCTCTGGCCAACCCGGTGCTGATCGCCATCGTGCTGACGGCCGCGGCGGTCCTCGCCAGCGGGGCGACCTACGCCACCTATTTTTCC
>DATHPX010000087.1:0-2342 GCA_035483335.1 Caulobacteraceae bacterium
GTCGGTGAAGTGGTGCTCGACGCCCCAGATCGACTCGAAGCCGAGCGGCTCTGCGAGGTCGCCCATGGCCAGCTCGCGGGCGTAGACCTCGCGGTCGGTGACGCCGTCGTGACGGCCCTGGAAGATGAGCGCCATGCCTACGTGCATTGGAACTCTCCGGGTTACTTCCTGGGAGCCAGCTTGCGCCCTCGAACGCCGGTTCGGCAACGGGGCATCGTGAAACCCGTACGGCTCTGATAGCGGCGCGGAGGAATGGAGAGCCGCTTGTCCAGCGTACGCGTGAGGCGGGCCACGGCGAAGGTCGCAGGGTCCCATTGACCACGGACCTCACGGACGTCTGACGAAATGGCCGTGCGATAAGCCAAGAACAAGATTGGCGAGTCGCAAAATGAATAGAGGGGGACAGGCGCTCCTGCCCCCCCAAATTCGTAGGTCTCGTCTGTCAGGCGGCGGCGGTGGCGGAGTTCCTGGCCCTGCGCAGGGCGAAGCCGACGCCGAAGACGCCCAGCCCGAGCAGAGCCCACACGCCCGGCTCGGGAACACCCGCGGGCGCGAACTCCGTCATAGCCATGGGGTCGCCATCCAACCCGTTGGTTGTCAGCGTCAGCGGATCCGAGCCTTGCGGGCCAGGGGCAGAAAAGAAAAGATTGAAATCTCCGCCATCAGCCTGAAGCTGAGACAGGACGTCACCAGACATGTTGACTGTGCTTCCATTGGTGTTCCAGTACGTGAACGACCCAAAGGCTGAGCATCCGCAGAGATCTGACAGCGTGAACACGCCGTTTCCGGAGCTCGCTCCACTCACCGTGATGCTCAGGGCCGTGATATCTCCGACGATGTCGTAGTAGCTCGTGCCTTCAAGACCGCCGGGAACGGTGGGGTTGATCAGTGTCGTGAGATCCAGGGTCATCGTTCCGGTGGCGCTTGCGCCATCCCCGAAGCTGGCCCCCGACCACGCCAGGTCATAGGTCTGGAAGGTGTCGGCCCGGGCAAACCCGGTGGCCAAAATGAGGCTCGCCGCAGCGGCGGCGCACGTGAGTCCAAGCTTCATCGGCTTTTGCTCCCCCATTGCGACCGCGTCATGCGTGTCGCACGATCTTTGGGAGTACATCGTCTACATCAAAGTTCAGATTATTTGAAGACACATTTTCGCTTTATTTTGAGTACTTTTTTGTACTGAATGTGGCCGTGTGATCGGTCCGATTGCATGACCTGCCGGTGCGCGTTGCACAGCGTCATCGCTCATGGCCGCGCCGCCCGGCGCGGCCACCGCGGAACACTCGCCAGGTCGATCCATGGGTCGCCGGCGATGACGGACTTCAAGGGTGAGACCGGCCTGAACGAGCGGCGCCTAAGGGAATCTAGGCCTGGGTGAAGGCGAGGAGGTCGGCGTTGAGGCGGTCGGTGTGGGTGAACATCAGGCCGTGCGGGGCGCCCTCGTAGATCTTCAGCTCGCAGCCCGGGATCAGGGCGGCGGTGGGCGCGCCGGCGAGGGCCAGAGGGGCGGAGGCGTCGGCGTCGCCGTGGATGACGAGGCAGGGGACATCGATCCGGGCCAGTTCGGCGCGGAAGTCGGTGTCCGTCACCGCCCGGTTGCAGGCCAGGGCCACCGGCAGCGGGATCTCCAGCATCATGCCCACAGCCCAGTCGATCAGCGCCTTCGAGGTGGCGGGCGTGAAGAAGGGCGCGCTGTTCTGCGCCACCCAACCGGGGAAATCGACCATCCAGGCCGTCCGCATCGCCTCGAACGCCGCCGCAGGCAGGCCCGCAGGGTTGTCCGGCGTCTGGGTCAGGAAGGGCGTGGTCGGCGCCAGAAGCGCGATCCGCTTCACCCGTCCGCTGCCGTGGCGGGTGAGATAGCGCACGATCTCGCCCGCCCCCATGGAATGACCCACGAGGGTGACGTCGTGCAGATCCTGCGCCTCGATCACCGCGGCCAGGTCGTCGGCCAGGGTGTCGTAGTCGTAGCCGTCCGCCGGCTGGTCCGACCGGCCGTGGCCGCGGCGGTCGAAGCCCAGGCAGCGCACGCCGTGCGGAGCGAGGGCGGCGAACTGATAGTCCCACATCCGCGCCTGCATCGCCCAGCTGTGCAGGAACAGCACCGGCGCGCCCTCGCCCCAAGCGCTGCACTGCAGCCGCGTGCCGTCGCGGGCTGTGGCGAAAAGCTGCGGCGCGGCGGCCGCAGGGGAATGGGACTTCGACTTCAGGGCGGCAGCGCGGTCCATGGTGGCCTCCAAACCTGGCTCCGGGCTGAGCGCGCCGCGGGCCAGGGCGCGACGCCACGCCCTTGTGCGCCGCCCCGGCGCCGCGAGCGATTACCTCACAGGTAATCGCGCTACCGA
>DATHPX010000088.1:0-7061 GCA_035483335.1 Caulobacteraceae bacterium
CTCTGGAACAGCGGCAACTTCATGTTCCGCGCCGACGCTATGGTCGCCGAAGCCCGCGCCCTGGCGTCCGCCCTGGTGGAAGCGGTCGAACGCGCCTTGCCCAGCTCCGCGCCTGACGGCGACGATATCGTGACCCTGGCGACGTGCTTTGCGGCCGCGGAGCGCATCTCCATCGACCGGGCGGTGATGGAACGGACCTCGCGGGCCGTCGTCGTACCGATCGATCACGCCTGGTCGGACCTCGGGTCCTGGGACGCGGTCTGGGACGCTTCTTCCCGTGATTCGGCGGGAAACACGGTCTTGGGCCACGCCGCGCTCGCCGGAACCACCGACTGTCTGGTGCGCGCGGAGGACGGCGCCCGCGTCGTCGCGCTTGGCCTGCGTAACATCGCGGTCGTAGCCCGAGGCAAGGACGTGTTGGTGAGCGACCTCGCCGCCGCCGGTTCGCTCACGACCCGTCTGGTGGCGCAGGCGCGCGAGGAGGCGTCCGCGCCTGGCGAGAGCGTGGACCTGTGGTCACGCCGCTTAGAGGAGTGGCTGACGCGGCGCGCGCTCCCAGCGTGGTGGTGCTTCGGCGCCGATCACGAAGGCGGCGGCTTCCACGAGGCTCTGTCGCCACAGTTCGAGCCCCAGGGCCTCGAGCGGCGGGCGCGGGTGCAGGCGCGCCAGGTCTTTGTCTACGCGACCGCAGGGAGTCTGGGGTGGGAGGGCCCCTGGCGCGCCGCCGCCCGCCACGGGCTGGCGGCCATGGACAATGGCTTCCTCCGCAGTGACGGACTGTACCGCTTCAGCGTCGCCAGTCCGGGAAAGCCGGCGGTTGACGACCACGCGCCGCTCTATGAACAGGCCTTCGTCCTGCTTGCGCTAGCCGCTCTCACCGAAGCCGACGGCGCTATCGAGCCCCGATCGCGCGAACGGGCGCGCGGCCTCGCCGGGACGATCCGCGAGGCCTTCGCCCATCCGGGCGGAGGGTTCTCGGCCGACCTCGGCCGGACCGCATTCCTGAGCGATCCCGTCATGCATCTCTTCGAGGCCTGCCTCGCCTGGCTGCGCCTCGGCGGCGAAGGACCCTGGCGCGCGCTC
The DNA here is from genome assembly GCA_035483335.1 of Caulobacteraceae bacterium. Lineage (GTDB taxonomy): Bacteria > Pseudomonadota > Alphaproteobacteria > Caulobacterales > Caulobacteraceae > Acaudatibacter. The sequence continues at coordinate 1,084 of DATHPX010000088.1, forward strand.
GCCGGAGAGGTCTTCGAGCTGTTCTCAAGTCGGCTGTTCGACCGCGACCTGGGCCGTGTGTACGAGGCCTATGACTCGGACTGGCGACCGCTGCAGGACACCCGTGACGATCGCATCGAGCCGGGCCATCAATTCGAATGGGCGTGGCTGCTGACCCAGTGGGCCGCGCTCGACGGAGACGACCGCGCCGCAGACATGGCGCGCCGTCTCTATCGCACCGGGAAGGCGGGGATCCTGCCCGGCGCCAGTCTGGCGGTGGACGCCCTGAACGACGACCTCAGCGTGGCCCGGGGCGGCTCGCGCTTGTGGCCGCAGACCGAGTGGCTGCGGGCGGCGGCGAGTCTGGAGGCCGATCCCGCCGAACGCGCCCGTGAGGTCTGCGCCGCCGCCGCCGCCATCGATCGTTATCTGCTGCCCTCGGGCCTCTGGCGCGATGCGCCCGCAGGCGCGCTGGTCGAGGACGATCACCCCGCGCCCGCCAGCTCGTTCTATCACATCCTGGGCGCGATCCTTGCGCTGCGAGGCGTCGCGGGCGGGCAGGCCGACTGACCGCGGCGCGCGAGGTCAGCCCTCGCGCCGACGCGACCACCCCTCGAGACGTTCGGACAGGCGCCGCCGCAGGGCCTCAGGGTCGCTCGTGGCCATCACTGGCGTCTTGGCCCTCGCCCGCGCCAGGGCCTCGCCGAGTTCCTCGGTGGAGTGCGCCACCTCGATCAGGCCCCGCGCGGCGAACGCGCCGGTGATCTCCGCCTGATGGTCGTCATAGTGCTCACCTCGCTCGAACAGCCGCGGCATGGCGACCACCCTGCACCCCTCACGTAGCGCCGTGATCAGCGAGCCCGTTCCTCCATGGCAGACCACGATGTCCGCTTTGCGAAGCCGGCCAAGAAGGTCGTCCAGGGGCAGCGTCTCATGACATTCGAACTCCGGATCGGAGAAACCGCCCACGCCCGTCTGGATGACAATACGCTCTGGAATGTCGCCGCGGCGGGCGAGCTCGAGGACGCTGGCGACCATCCGGTCGAACGGAAGTGTCGCGCCCACCGTGACCAGCAGGAGGGGCTCCTTGGCGGGCCGCTCGCCCTCCAGGCGGCGGATCGGGTCGAAGACAGGCGCATTGGGCCAGAACTTCGAGAGGGCTGGTGACTGCAGGACCTTCTCGTCGGCCAGTGGCCCTGCGATGCGCCCGAAGGCGGACATCACTTCGAAGCGCGCCAGCGACTCGATCACCAGCACCTTCGCGCCCAGCAGCTTGGAGATCAGAACCGTGAAGTAGACCGAGCCCGCGCCCGTCGTGACCACCACATCCGGACGGCGACGCAGGACGACCGACAGGGACTGGAAGAGGTTAGAGATCGCCGAGGCGATCATTTTCAGGGGCGCGCCCAGCCGGCCCTGGCCAAGGGCCACATGGGTCACGAACTCGACCGGCCAGTCCTTGCGCAGCGTCTGGGTGAGGCCGGAGTCCTCGGAGACAAAGAAGATCTCGTGCGGCCTCCACGCGGCCTCGAGGTCGAGCAGCTGACGGACGTGTCCTCCGCCGGAGGCCGCAAGGCAGACCCGCAGCGGCCTCGATCGCCCGAAGCCCGCGTCCTCTCTGGTCATCTCTCCAAGACTCCCCCTGACGCCACGCCCCTGCGTCGCGCTCGTGACATGGCCCCCAGGCGCGCGCAATCGCCCCGGGCCCGTCGGTCCGCAGCCGTTCCCCTCGCCTCTTGCCCGTCAGGCGGTCTCCACGTCGGTGATCTTGTAGGTCAGCGGTCGCCCGTCCTCGTCCGTCACCGTGACGTATTCCCCAACGGCGAAACGATGGTCGCCCAGCCGGTGGACCGGCTCGACGCCCAGGTCCTCGGTGTCGTCGAAGTTGAAGAACCACTGTCCTCCGCGGCGCGCCAGCCGGCCGATCGCGGGATCCTCGTCGGGCGCGAAGCGGCGCACCTGGCATTTCGAACGGGCGTGCTCATAGGCCACCGAATCCAGTCGCTCCTCCTGGGTGAGCGGCGCGGTCAGGGTGTAGCCGCGGTGGTCGTCGCCGTTGGCGAATTCTGTGCCCGGATTGCGGGCGAGACGCATGACGATGCGCGAAATCCTCATGTTAGCTCCAGGTGCGGCCGCGCCGGACGACGCCGGCGCAGGCTCTAGTGAGATAGAAACAGCGAAGGCGCCTCCGCGTTCAAGAACGTCCGCGTTGCCCCCCCGAAGATGAACTCCCGAAGCCTTGGATGGCCGAAGGCGCCGGCGACCAGCAGGCTCGCGCCGGCCGACTTCGCCGCTCGCAGGAGGCTGGGCGCGGGATCGCCCGTATCGGGGAGGACCTCGATGTCCGTGGCCACGCCACGCACCGCCAGGAAGTGCTGCAGCGCCTTTGGATCGGACTTCCGGGGGGAAGCGGCCGGGGCGCTGAGGATCACCACGGAAGAGGCTTTCGTCAGCAGGGGAATGGCGGTGCGAACCGCCCGGCTCGCCTCCTTCCCGCCATCCCACGCCACCGCCACGAGGCCCGCGATATTCAACCCGGCCCGCGCCACCAGGGTGGGACGCTGCTCCCCGGCGACGATCTGCTGGAAGGTGTCGGCCAGGGCCCCACGGCCTCTCGCAGCCGCATCGTCGAACACGATCAGATCGGAAAGCCGCGACTCCATGGCGAGCCCCGCCCACACAGGGGATTCCAGTGCGATGAACGTCTTCCTGGGGTGGCTGACCTGCGCGAACATGCTCCGCGCGCTCGCCTCCCCTGCCGCCGCCGCCTGTCGCAGGCTGTCCAGCGCCGAAGGCTGCACCGCGCCCGAATAGGCGTCTCCCATCCAGGGCATGAGGTCGGAGACGTCGGCGGGGGCGAAGACGCCGGCGATCTCCGCGTCGAACGCCTCGGCCACGCTCGCCGCCGCCGCGAGCGCGCGAGCGTCCCCCTCACCGCCCGACAACGGCGCCATGATCCTCGCCCAATCCATTCCGCCAGACCCTCCCATGGATGTACGTTCAGTCGCTCCCGCGCTCGGCGCCTTGTCAAGTTCCGCACCCGGGCTGCGTCCGCCTTGCGCCGGCGCAGACCGCACCCTATCGAGGGCCAGGTGGTTCGATGACGACGTTCTCTCAAAAGCTCGATCGCGGCTGGTCGGTTTCAGGCTCCATGCTCTGCGTGGGGCTGGACCCGATCCTCGAGCGGATTCCAGAACCGTTCGCGAGTTCTCCCAGGCCGATCCTCGCCTTCAACCGCCATGTCGTGGACCTGGTCGGGGACCTCGCCTGCGCCTTCAAGCCCCAGTTCGCCCATCATGCGGCGGTCGGCGCCGAGGCCGATCTGGCCGAGACCATCGTCCATATCCGACGCGTGGCGCCCCATGCGGTCGTGCTGCTCGACGCCAAGCGGGGCGACATCGGTTCCACGGCCCAGATGTATGCCCGTGAGGCGTTCGAGCGCTACGACGCCGACGCCGTAACTGTGAACCCCTATCTGGGCGATGAAGGCTTGCTGCCGTTCCTCGAATGGCCCGATCGCGCGGCGGTGGTGCTCTGCCGCACGAGCAATCCCGGCGCCGCCCTCGTCCAGCACGCCATGATCGGTGACGAGCCCCTCTATCTCGCCATCGCCCGCCGGGCGCAGAGCCGCTGGAACGCCAACGGAAACGTCATGCTCGTGGTCGGCGCAACCGCTCCGGAGGACCTGGCGCAGGTGCGCCGTGCGGCGCCGGACCTGGCCTTTCTGGTTCCTGGCATAGGCGAACAGGGCGGCGACGCCCGCACGGTGGTTCGCTCCGGCGCCCGCAGCGACGGCGCGGGTCTTCTCGTCTCCGCCTCCCGCGCAATCCTCTATCCCTCATCGGGTGAGACCATCCGCTCGGTCGCCGAGCGGTACCATGGCGAGCTGCGGACCGCCCGCGTCGTGGCCTGAACCCCTAGATCTGTCAGCGGCCGTTCGCTGCGCCGGGGCGCGAGGCGGTCCGCGCCCAGGCGATCCCCTCCTCGTTCCATCCGTCGATCCAGAGCGCGCGCCTCTCCCACACGTCCTTCCAGGCGGCGGCGGAGTCCCGCATCCGCTTCGCCCCCGTCAGGCGTCCCAACAGACCAAGGCCAAAGACGCGGATCATCACTGCGGCGATGTAGAGCCTCGTCCCCAGCCACCCGCCGACAAGACCGTCGTGCCGCTTCGTCAGGGTGATGCGGCCGGCGAAAAGCTTGACCCGCTGGTCTGTCTGCCTCGGCTCGGACGCATGGCCGTGGTGGATGATGGTGGCGTCCGGCGTGATCGTCGGGCGGGCTCCCAGCCGACGGGCGCGCAGACAAAGATCGGCCTCCTCCGCGTACATGAAGAAGGCGCGATCGAAACCTCCAAGGCGCCGCCACAGATCCGCGTCGATCAACAGGAAGCACCCGGCGACGATGTCGACCTCGCGCATGCTGTCGCGCCGCCAGCCGCCATAGCCTTCCGGATTGAACACGGGACTGTCCTCGAGCGACCTCAGGCCGGAGGCCATGCAAAAGAGGCTCCAAAGGGTCGGCTTGCCCCAGCAGGACGCGGGATTGAGACTGCCATCGGCGAACACCGTGCGTCCGCCCCACACGCCAAGATCCGGATGGCCGTCGGCGAAATCGCAGATCCGGTCGATCGCATGGTTCAGCACGACCGTATCGGGATTGAGCAGCAGGATCCGACGCCCGCGGGCGCTCTCGCCGGCGAGGTTGTTCCCGCCGCCGAAACCGAGGTTCTCGGCCGAGGCGACGAGCTTCACCTCGGGAAAGCGCTCGCCGATCGCCTCAGCCGAACCGTCGGACGAGGCGTTGTCCACCACGATCACCTCGAAGTTGGCCGTCCGCGCCTGCTCGAAGACCGAGGCGATCGTGGCGAGCGTCATCTCCCGGGTGTTGTAGCTGACGATCAGGATACTGACGTCCAACTCGGGCCCTCCAGACGTCATGCCGTCCGCTCGCGCATGAAGTCCGCCACTCTTACTGAAAGCCAGTCCGTCAGGATGCCGCCGCCCCTTCCCGTCAGGTGGACGATACTGTTCCAGACGTCGCTGCGGTCGCGGAGGAAGTCGGCGTCCCAGATGGGGGCGACGCCGCCGTAGATCTCCTGGCCTTCCGCCGTCGTCGAGCTCTCGAAGTACGGAACGTGCAGGAAGACGATGGGCACGCCATGGCTGTGGGCGAGGGCCACAACCCGCTCGAGGAAGGCCCTGTCGTCCCAGGCCCCGAGCCGCCTCACCGCCGCGGGCATGCGCTTCACGCGGCGTTCGTTTGTCGTCTCGTAGGCGTTGATTTGGTCGCTGAGCGTCTCGGGAGCCGCGGGCGTCTGAAGGTTCTCGACGACCTCACCCTCGAGCGGCATGAAACCCGTCGTCTCGCGCTCGGGTCCCGGGTAGGCGGAGGGGACGAAGCGCGCGTCACCGAGGTCGGCGCCGTGCAGCAGACCTTCCCAAAGCGACTTCATCTGTCGGTAGGGCAGATAGACGAGGTCGTCGACGTACTCGCTGTTGCGCCAGAGCAGGCTTGTCGCGACGCTCGAGGGGCTCCCGATGAACTTGTAGGCCGGGTGGACCAGGCGGTTCGGATATTCCTGGATCTCGTAGATGATCAGCTTGGGCTTCTTGTACCGCAGAAGCTCGTCCAGCATCGCCAGGTCGCTCCCGCGGCCCGCCTGGACGAGCGAGAAGTTGACGGCGTGCAGCGGCAGTCCCCGCGCCGCCAGGTCCGCATCCAGGCGCGGCGCGCTGACGCCCTCGCGGCTTCGCGACGTGCCCACGATCGCGATGTCGATCGGCGTCGGGTCGAAGCGGGTCCGCTCATAAATCCACTTGGTTTCGGCGTAGATCGTCCCGTGAAGGGAGCTCCAGCGCCCAAACGGCCGATCCGGCAGCAGAGCGGCGCCCACAGCCAGCAGCACCGCGAACCCCACGATCAGGGCGACGGACCAGCTTGTCCTGCGCATGCTCTCAGCCGCGGGCCAGGCTCGGGCGTCGCACCTGGCCGACCGCGCG
>DATHPX010000089.1:0-7036 GCA_035483335.1 Caulobacteraceae bacterium
TCGCCAAGTCCGATCCAGCAGATCCGCGCCGGCAGGCCCTGGAACCTGATCCGCCTGCCGGCCATGTCGAGCCAGTTGTGCAGGTGCGAGTTGTCGGGGATCAGCTCCTTCACCTTGGCGTCGGTGCGGGCAATGTCCTCGGGGTCTCCGCTCAGCGCCGCCCAGCGGAACGGGCCGATCCCGCGGCAGAACAGCGGGCGGATGTAGGCCGGGACGAAGCCGGGGAAGTCGAAAGCGTTGGCGACGCCGGCCTCCTTCGCCATCTGGCGGATGTTGTTGCCGTAATCGACGGTGGGGACGCCCGCGGCCTGGAAGTCGAGCATGGCCTGGACGTGCTCGGCCATCGACGCCTTGGCGGCCTCCTCCACCTGCGTCGGGTCCTGGTCGCGCATGGCGATCCAGCGCTCCAGGGTCCAGCCCTTGGGGAGGTAGCCGTTGACCGGATCGTGGGCGGACGTCTGGTCGGTCAGCAGGTCGGGGCGCACGCCGCGCCGGAACAGGTCCGGCAGCACCTCGCACGCGTTGCCGAGCAGGCCCACGGAAACGGGCGACCTCTCGCGACAGGACCGTTCGATGATCGCCAGCGCCTCCTCGATGCTGGCGGCCCGCCGGTCGAGATAGCCGGTGCGCAGGCGCATCTCGATGCGGCTCTCCTGGCACTCGATCGCCAGGCAGGAGGCGCCCGCCATCACCGCCGCCAGGGGCTGCGCCCCGCCCATGCCGCCAAGACCCGCGGTCAGCAGCCAGCGGCCGGAGAGATCACCGCCATAGTGCTGGCGGCCCATCTCCACAAAGGTCTCGTAGGTGCCCTGCACGATGCCCTGGGCGCCGATGTAGATCCACGAGCCGGCGGTCATCTGGCCGTACATCGCCAGGCCCTTGCGATCGAGTTCGTTGAAGTGCTCCCACGTCGCCCAGCGCGGCACGAGGTTGGAATTGGCGATCAGCACGCGCGGGGCGTCGGCGTGGGTCCGGAAGACGCCGACCGGCTTGCCCGACTGCACCAGGAGTGACTGGTCGTCCTCCAGCCGGCGCAGGGTCTCGACGATTCGGTCGAAGCTCTCCCAGTCGCGGGCCGCGCGGCCGATGCCGCCATAGACGACGAGTTCCTGCGGCCGCTCGGCGACGTCGGGATCGAGGTTGTTCATCAGCATCCGCAGCGGCGCTTCGGTGAGCCAGCTGCGGGCGGTTCGCTCGGCCCCTCTGGGGGCGCGGATCACACGGCTCATGTCGAAGCGGGTCATGGGGGTCTCACGCTCGGGCGAAGGCGAGGCAGGCCTTCAGGACCTCGGTGAGGACCGCCCGCATCGGCTGGGCCTTCGTCTCCGAGTAAGGGGTCGGCCAGGCGTTCGGCGCCGGCTGCTCTTCGGGCTCGTCCATGTAGCCACGGCAGGCTAGCTCCATCTGGATCGCATGGACGCCTTGGTCCGGTCGCCCATAGCGGCGGGTGGTCCAGCCGCCCCTGAAACGGCCGTTTGTGATGCGGCTAAAGCCGGGGACATCGCAGGCTGCCTCAACGGCGCGGAGCAGGGCGGCGTCGCAGCTCGCGCCGGAATTGGTCCCGACATTGAAGTTTGGCAGCTCGCCCTCGAACAAGCGCGGGATGCTCGAGCGGATGGAGTGAGCCTCGTAGAGGACAATCTTGGGGTGGCGGGCGCGCAGCCGCACGAGCTCGCCCGCGAGGGCCGTGTGATAGGGCTCGAACCACGTCGCGCGACGTCGCTCGATGTCGGCGGCGTCGGGATCCAGCCCCCGCCGCCACAGGGGTTCGCCGTCGAACGTCGTGGTGGGGCAGAGCTCGGTCGTTGCCTGCCCCGGATAGAGCGAGGCGCCTGACGGGTCGCGGTTCACGTCGATGACCGTGCGGGAGATCCGTGTGCGCACGACTGTGGCGCCAAGGCCCACGGCGAAGTCGTAGAGCCGATCGACCCACCAGTCGGCGTCCTTGCGCGCCAGCCAGGACGAAACCAGGCGCGGCTCGAACTCGGCCGGCAGGTCGGTTCCGGTGTGCGGGAAGCTGACCACGAGCGGCGCCTCGCCCGGTCTGACCTCCAGCCAGTCGGCGGTCACGCCGCGAACTCCGGCAGGTTCATCGCGGTCGCCCGGGCGACGTCGCCCGAGCGCACGAGGCCAACGGCCAGGTCGATGTCGGGGTGGAAATAGCGGTCGTCCGAAAGATGCGGGACCTTCGCGCGCAATGTGGCGCGGACAGCTTCGAGCGGTGTGCTCGAGGTCAACGGCGCATGGAAATCGCACCCCTGCGCGGCCGCGAGAAGCTCGATGCCGATCACGCCCGTCGCGTTCTCGACCATCTGTCGGAGCCGACGGGCCCCGTGGGCGGCCATCGAGACGTGATCCTCCTGATTGGCCGAGGTGGGAATGGAATCGACGCTGGCGGGGTAGGCGTTCTGCTTGTTCTCAGAGACCAGGGCGGCTGCCGTCACCTGGGGGAGCATGAAGCCGGAGTTGAGGCCGGGCCTGGGGGTGAGAAAGGCCGGCAGGCCCGATAGGGCCGGGTCGATCAGCATGGCTACGCGCCGCTCGGCGAGCGAGCCGATCTCGCAGACCGCCATGGCGATCATGTCCGCCGCGAACGCCACCGGCTCGGCGTGGAAATTGCCGCCGGAGAGGGCTTCGTCCTCTTCGGCGAAGATCAGCGGGTTGTCAGTGACGCCATTGGCCTCGAAGCCAAGGGTCCCGGCCGCCTGGCGGAGCACGTCGAGGGCCGCGCCCATCACCTGAGGCTGGCAGCGCAGGCAGTAGGGATCCTGGACCCTCGCATCGCCTCTGAGGTGCGAGGCGCGGATCGCCGAACCGGCCATGAGCGCGCGCAGGGTATCCGCTGTCTCGATCTGACCGGGCTGGCGGCGCAGCACGTGGATGCGGTGGTCGAAGGGCGTGTCCGAACCCTTGGCCGCCTCTGTGGAGAGGGCGCCGGTGACCAGGGCGGACTGGAACAGGACCTCGGCGTCGAACAGGGCGGCCAGGGCGTTGGCGGTGGCGAACTGGGTCCCGTTCAGGAGCGCCAACCCCTCCTTCGGGCCGAGCGTCAGCGGCGCCAGGCCGGCTTTGGTAAGCGCCTGCGCGGCCGGCAGGCGCGTCTCGCCCGCCCAGATTTCGCCAACCCCGATCATGGCGGCGGCCATGTGCGCCAGGGGCGCCAGGTCCCCGGAAGCGCCGACCGATCCCTGGCAGGGGATCACGGGCGTCAAACCCTTGCTGAGCAGGGCTTCCAACAACGCGACAGTCTGCGGCGCGACGCCGGACGCGCCCTGCGCCAGGCTCGCGAGCTTGAGGGCCAGCATCATCCGGACCACCGGGACCGGCGACGGCGCGCCGACCCCGGCGCAGTGGGAGAGCACGATGTTCCGCTGCAGGGTGGCCAGGTCGCACGGCTCGATACGCACGCTGGCCAGCTTTCCGAAACCGGTATTGATCCCGTAGACCGGCTCGCCCGTGGCGAGGATGCGGGTCACGGCCTGCGCGCCCGCCTCGATCGCCACTTGGGCGGTCGGGTCCAAGCGCACAGGCGCGCCGCGATAGATCGCCCGCCATTCCGCCAGTCCAACTGCGCCGGGATGAAGGGTGACGGCGTTCATCCCTCGCCTCCGAAGACGCGGGCGTGAAGGGGATTGAACCCCATTCGGTAGACCAGTTCCGCCGGCCGCTCGATGTTCCAGATCGCGAGGTCGCAGCGCTTGCCCGCCTCCAGCGTCCCCGCCTCATGGGCGAGGCCGAGTGCGCGGGCCGCCTCCCGCGTGACGCCGGCCAGGCATTCGTCGACCGTCATGCGGAACAGAGTGGCCGCCATGTTCATCACAAGCAGCAGGGAGGTCAGGGGCGAGGTTCCGGGATTACAGTCAGTGGCTAGAGCCATCGGCACGCGCGCCTCCCGCAGCGCGGGGATAGGCGGCGGCTTGGTTTCGCGCACGAAGTAGTAGGCTCCGGGCAGCAGGGTCGCGACCACGCCGGACCTGGACATGGCTGCGACCCCTTCGGCGTCGAGGTGCTCGAGGTGATCCGCCGAGAGCGCGCCGAACTCAGCCGCCAGCGCCGCGCCATGCAGGTTGGAGAGCTGTTCGGCATGCAGCTTGACTGGCAGGCCGTGGGCCCGCGCCGCCTCGAACACCCGACGCGTCTGGGCGATGGTGAAGCCGATCCCCTCGCAGAAGGCGTCCACGGCGTCGGCCAGGCCCTGGTCGGCTGCGGCCGGGATCATCTCGCTGCAGACGAGGTCGACATAGCCGTCGGCGTCGCCGGCGAACTCAGGAGGCACCGCGTGCGCGCCAAGCAAGGTGGTCCGGACGGCCACGCGCCGGCGGCAGTCGAGCTCGCGGGCGGCGCGAAGCGACTTGAGCTCGGGCTCGGTGGCGAGACCGTAGCCCGACTTCACCTCAACAGTGGTGACGCCCTCGGCGATCAGAGCGTCGAGGCGCGGGAGGGTGCTTTCCACCAACGCTTCCTCACTCGCGGCGCGGGTGGCCGCCATGGTCGCGACGATGCCGCCGCCGGCGCGGGCGATCTCCTCATAGGACGCGCCGGCGAGGCGCAGCTCGAACTCGCGAGCGCGGTCGCCAGCGAAGACCAGATGCGTATGCGGATCGATCAGGCCGGGCGTGATCCAGCGCCCGTCACAGGACACCGTCTCTCGGGCCTTCAGGCGCGGGGCGTCGGCGGCGGGCCCGGCATAGACGATGCGGCCGTCCTTGGCCGCCACGACTCCATCGGCGAGTTCGCCAAGGCCCTCGCCAACGAGGGTGGCGAGGCGCGCGTCCCGCCAGATCCGGTCACAGTGCTCCATCGCCGAGACTTTGACCCGCTCGCCGATAATGTCTAGACAAAATGACCGTGGCCCGTTGGTCCGTCCGGAGGAGACCGTGCAGCGCCTGTGGTTCGAGGAGGCCCTGCTCGCCGAAGGGTGGGCCCGCGGCGTGCGGTTCACGATCGAGGCGGGTCGCGTCACGGCGATCGAGCGCGAAGTTCCCCGCGCCGCCGGCGACGAGACGCACGGCGTCGCGGTCCCCGGACTCGCCAACACGCACAGCCACGCCTTCCAGCGCGGAATGGCAGGGCTGGCCGAGCGTCGCGGGCCGGCGCACGACGACTTCTGGACCTGGCGCGAGGTCATGTACCGGTTCCTCGACCGCCTCACGCCCGATGACGTCGAGGCGATCACCGCCCAAGCCTTTGCGGAGATGCTGTCGGCTGGCTTCACCCGCGTGGGCGAGTTCCACTATCTGCACAACGACGTGGACGGCCGGCCGTACGCCAATTCGGGCGAGCTGACCGACCGCATCGTTGCGGCGCGCGACACAACGGGAATCGGCCTCACCCTGCTGCCGGTTTTCTACGCGCACGGGGGCTTCGGAGGCTCGCCCGCGAAGCCTGGACAGCGGCGCTTCCTCACCGATCCCGACCGGTTCGCCCGCATGGTCGAGCACGCCCGCTCCATCCTGCGCAGCTCGACCGACGCGGTGGTCGGAATCGCGCCCCACAGCCTTCGCGCTGTCACGCCGGAGGAGCTCTCGGAGATCCTTCCCCTGGCGGGCGGCGGGCCGACGCACATCCACGCCGCCGAACAGGCAGGCGAGGTGGCCGACTGCATCGCCTGGTCCGGCGCGCGGCCGGTCCAGTGGCTGCTGGACCGTGCGCCCGTCGACGAACGGTGGTGCCTGATTCACGCCACGCACCTCGACGAGGCCGAGACGGACGCCCTGGCCAGACGCGGCGCCGTGGCAGGGCTCTGCCCGGTGACCGAGGCGAACCTCGGCGACGGCGTCTTCCCCGCGCGTCGCTATCTCGCCGAGGGTGGACGGTTCGCCGTCGGGACCGACTCGAATATCCTGATCGACGCCGGCGGCGAGCTGAGGGCGCTGGAATATTCGCAACGACTTGAGGCTCGCTCGCGCAACCTTCTCGCCCCCCGCGAAGGCGCATCCGTCGGGGCGGCTCTGTTCGCCCAGGCCTTGTCGGGCGGCGCCCAGGCCCTGGGCGCGCCGGCCGGTGGACTGCAGGTCGGCGCCGTCGCCGACATCGTGGCCCTGGATGTGGAGCACCCGGCGCTGCTGGAGCGCCGCGGAGACGCTCTGCTCGACGCCTGGGTCTTCGCCGCCGGGCGCGAGGCCGTGGCGGCGGTCTGGCGGGCCGGAGACCAGGTCGTCGCCGAAGGCGAACATTGCAACGCCGGCCCGATCCGCGACCGCTACCGCGCGACGCTCAGGCGGATCCTGTCCACATGAGCTCTCTCGACAGCCGCATCCGCTCGGACCTGGAGGGCAAGATCCGCACGGGTGAGTGGGCGCCCGGCGCGCGCATCCCCACCGAGCACGAACTCGTCGCCCAGTACGGCTGCGCCCGCATGACCGTGCACAAGGCGATCACCGCTCTGGCGGCCGCCGGCCTGATCGAGCGGCGCAAGAAGGCCGGATCCTTCGTCGCCCGGCCGCATGTGCAGACCGCGGTGATCGAGATTCCCGACATCGCCGCGGTCATCGCCGCCCGTGGGGAGGCTTACCAGTTCGAGTTGCTGCGGCGCGCGCGAAGCCCAGCTGCGACGCTCGATGAGGCGTCGACCCTGGCCGGGTTCGATCTTGGCGACGAAGTCCTGGCGCTCGACGGCCTTCACGTCGCAGCCGGCCGTCCGTTCTGCCTGGAACACCGCCTCATCGACCTCGCGGCGGCCCCTGAAGCTGCGGAGGCGGACTTCTCGGCCACTGCGCCCGGCTCTTGGCTGCTCGGCCACATTCCCTGGACTCAGGCGCGCCACAGGATCACCGCCTGCAGCGCCGGTTCGGGCGCCGAGCGCCTGCGGATCGGCCGCACGGCGGCTTGCCTCCAGGTAGAGCGCTGGACCTGGCGGGCCAGCCAGCCGGTCACTTTCGTGCGCCAGATCTTCCCGGGCGACCGCTACGATCTCGTGGCGGAGTTCGCGCCCGGCTGATCTCGCGCCAGACGCCGGACACGACGAGATTGTGTACGTGGGCGTCGAATCTCGGATGAAAAAATCCTGGCGCTCTCAATCCACTATAGATTTTCT
>DATHPX010000090.1:0-18380 GCA_035483335.1 Caulobacteraceae bacterium
GGGCGTGATCGATGCGGCGATCAGAGACCGGGGAGCTTGATCTTGCCCGGGCTCTGCCGCTCGATGACGATCGATTGATTGCCGGTGAGGTTGGCGATCCGCTTCTCCTCGGTGTTCGGATCGATCGGGACCGAAGTCTCGGCGGCCTCAGTCATCTGCTCGCTTACCGCAGGCTGGCCCTTGTGCCAGAACATCACGAAGTCGGCGAAGCCCTTGTCCTTGTGCGCGATGGCCCCGAACTGATCGTCCACCACGTAGCGGATGAGGGGATCGGCCTTGTCGCCGCCGGCCTTGGCCACCAGCAGCTTCTCGCCATCCGAACGCACCTCGGCCTGACGCTCGCCGATGAGGGCTTCGCGGGCCGCGCTTTCCGGCTCGAGCTCCTGCGGCCGCGGCTCTCCAGGCGCCGGCGGGCGCAGCGAATAGTCCGGCGGCAAGGTTAGCGGAGCCTTGCTGACGACCCGGAACTCGTCCGGCGTAACCTTGGCCAGGCCAAGAGCGTGGGACGCCGACTGGCAACCGGCCAAGCCGGCCAGTCCCAGCAGCGAGAGGGCCGCGAGCCCCCGCGAAACAGTCATCGACGCCATAGTCTCTTCAAAAAGCCCACAAGCGCCCCCAGCGCCCCATCAATGGATAGCCGATCCGTAACGCGGGCGCCACGTCCCTAAGAGCGCAGGCCGCAAAAGTGGGAACTGGTTTTGCGGTCAGCCTGCGCTCCCACTTTGCATCGACGAGCCTGACGCAGTCAGGCTCCGGGCGCGGGGCGTTTGGGCGCAAACAGCCCCTCGGCCAGGAGCAGGATGATGCCTACCGTGATGGCGCTGTCCGCCGGATTGAAGATCCACGGGAATCCGATCGCCCGGGCGTCGATGAAGTCCACCACCGCCCCGTGCAGGACGCGGTCGGCCACATTGCCCAGGGCGCCGCCCAGAATCAGGCCAAGCCCGAGGGCCGTGACCAGCTTTTCCGCGCGCCACGCCCAGACGGCCAGTGCAATGCTCACCGCCAGGGCGAACGCGGCCAAGGCCCAGCGTGTGAGGTCCCCGCCCTGAAGGAGGCCGTAGCTGATCCCCGTATTGTCCACGAGGGTGAGCCGCAGGGGGCCGGGGATCGGAGGTCCCGAGCCGGTCGCGCCGGCGACGCGGACGATCCAGGCTTTCGCCGCCTGGTCGGCGGCCAGGACCAGGGTCGCGACGAGGAAGGCCCAGATTCCCAGGCGGGACTGCGCTTTCACCGGTGGGTCTCGTCCCACCATGCCACCGCCTGAGCGTCGCGCAGCGAGAGCTCGGGATAACGGGGATCGGCGCCCACCTCTGGCAGGACGCGCCAGGACCGGGCGCACTTGCGTCCCTCCGCCCGCCGCGGTTCCACCGCGACGCCGCTCGTCCCTTCGAGACGGAAGGCGTCCTGCGGCCCGTCTCCGGCAAGGAGGCTGGCCTGGCTGGTGCGGAACACCTCGGCGGCGTCGAGACCCTCGAACGCGGTCAAGAGATCGGATTGCGCGATGTGGACGACGGGCGCCGCCTCGAGGGCCGCCCCGATCCGCTTCTCGCGCCGCTCGACCTCGAGCGCGCCGGTCACGACCCGGGTGACCCGCTGGACGCGGTCCCACCGTTCGGCTTCGGCCTCATTGCGCCAAGCTTCCGGCGTCGCCGGAAACACCCGCAACAGGTTGGAGCCCGCTCCGGGGAACCGGGAAAGCCAGGCCTCCTCCATCGTGAACGCCAGCACGGGCGCCAGCCAGATGGTCAGCCGCTCGAACACGAGGTCCATCACGGTGCGGCAAGCGCGCCGGCGCGGTTCATCGGGTCGGTCGCAGTAGAGGCTGTCGCGACGGACATCGAAGAACAGGGCCGAAAGATCGTTGGAACAGAAGTCGGCCAGCGGCCGGATCGCGTCGGCGAAACGATAGCCGCCATAGGCCTGACGGACCTGGCGGTCGAGCTCCCAGAGGCGGTGCAGGATGAAGCGCTCCAGCGGGGGCATCTCCTCGAGCGGGAGGCGCTCGGCCTCGCCGAACCCCGCCAAGGCGCCCAGCAGATAGCGCATCGTATTGCGAAGCTTCCGGTAGGCGTCCACCGTGGTCTGCAGGATCGTCGGCCCCACCCGCTGGTCCTCGGCATAGTCGGTGAGGGCGACCCACAGGCGCAGGATCTCGGCGCCCTGGACTCTGGTGACCTCGTTGGGATCGACCGCGTTGCCCAGCGACTTGCTCATCTTCTCCCCCTTCTCGTCGAGGGTGAAACCGTGGGTGAGCACGCCGTGGTAGGGGGCGCGACCGCGCGTGGCGCAGGCCTCGAGAAGGGAAGATTGGAACCAGCCGCGGTGCTGATCGGACCCTTCGAGATAGAGGTCCGCCGGCCAGCGCGTACGCTCCCGTCCTTCGAGGACGAAGGCGTGGGTCGATCCGGAATCGAACCACACGTCGACGATGTCCTCGACCTTTTCATAGGCCTCCGGATCGTAGGCGTTGCCCAGGAAATCCGCCGCCGGGCGCGTGAACCACGCATCGGCGCCTTCACGCGCGATGATCTCGGCGATCCGCTCATTGACGGACGCGTCGTCGAGAGGCGCGCCGGTCGATTTGTCGACGAACATCGCCAGCGGCGATCCCCAGGCGCGCTGGCGGCTTATCAGCCAGTCCGGACGGCTCTCGACCATGCCGCGGATGCGGTTGCGCCCGGCCTCGGGATAGAAGTGGGTGGCGTCGATCGCCTCGAGCGCGGTCTGGCGCAGCGTGCGGCCGCCATGCACCGCGTCGTTCAGCGGCTCGTCCAGACGAATGAACCACTGGGGCGTGTTGCGGAAGATGACCGGCGCCTTCGAGCGCCAGGAGTGCGGATAGCTGTGCTCCAGGCGGCCCCGCGCCAGCAGGGTTCCCGCCTCGATCATCGCTTTGGTCACGGTCTCGTTGGCCGGACCGAACTTGCCGGCCTTCTTGCCCTCGGTCTCGAGGACCTTCAGGCCGCCGAACAAGGGCACGTGCGGGAAGTAGGCGCCGTCGGGATCGACGGTCTCGGGGATGTCTCTTCGGCCGCTCGCCTGCCAGACCGCATAGTCCTCTGCGCCATGACCCGGGGCGGTGTGCACAAAGCCCGTGCCCGCGTCCTCAGTGACGTGGTCGCCCGCGAGCAGCGGGACGTCGAACCCGTAGCCGGCGTCCAGGCTCGCGAGGGGATGGGCGGCGATCACACCGGCAAGATCGCCGGCCGGACCGACGCGACGCCAGCTGGCTACCTTCGCCGCCCCGAACACGGTTTCCGCCAGGGCGTCGGCGAGCACGAACCGGTCGCCCGGTTTCGCCCAGGGCTCGAACGGAAGGCCCTCCTCGAGGGCCTCCGCCTCGAATACCGAATAGTCGATGGCCGGGTTGTAGGCGATCGCGCGGTTGGCCGGGATGGTCCAGGGTGTGGTGGTCCAGATGACGATCGCGGCGCCCTCCAGCGCCTTCGGCCCACGAAGGACGGGGAAGCGCACCCAGATCGTGGGCGAGACGTGGTCGTGATACTCGACCTCCGCGTCGGCCAGCGCGGTGCGTTCGACCGGGCTCCACATCACCGGCTTGGACCCGCGATAGACCTGGGCGGACGCCACGAAACGGTGGAATTCCGCGACGATGGCCGCCTCGCTGGCGAAGTCCATGGTGGCGTAGCGGTTTTCCCAGTCGCCCAGCACGCCCAGCCGCTGGAATTCCTTCGACTGCGCGCCGATCCAGGCGGCGGCGTAATCGCGGCAGCGGGCGCGGAACTCGGCCTTGGAGACCTCGTCCTTGCGCCGCCCTTCGGCGCGGAACTCCTCCTCGATCTTCCACTCGATCGGCAGGCCGTGGCAGTCCCAGCCGGGGACGTAGTCGACGTCGAAGCCCAGCGCGAAGCGCGAGCGGACGACGAAGTCCTTCAGCAGCTTGTTCAGCGCGTGGCCGATGTGGATCTGGCCGTTGGCGTAGGGCGGTCCGTCATGGAGAACGAACAGCGGAGCCCCGGCCGCCCGCCGCGCCCCGCGCACCTTGGCGTAGAGATCCCGCCAGCCCTCGAGGATGCGCGGCTCCAGCGCCGGCAGGCCCGCACGCATGGGGAACTCGGTCTGGGGGAGGAAGATGGTCTCGCGATAATCGCGGGAGGGGGCTTGGGTGTCGTCGGCCATGGGCTGTCGCTTTTCGGATGACTTTGTCGGAACGCGGGCGAGGAGTCTCCGGCGCGGGGCGCGCAGACCAAGGAGTCCGCGGCGTCACGCCGGACGCGTAATTCGCCGATCCGAACAGCGCTTGCTCATGTCCGCCGCATACCAGACACGGCCGGAAACCTCCATCGGCTGGGAAGTGACAATTTCACCCTCCCTGCGCTCTCACGCGGCCTAATCGCCGACGCCGCCAAGCACGGCCTTGGCGTCCGCCGCGTCTTGCCAGATCTGCTCCACCATCAGGTCGATGTTGGCGAACTTCTCCTCCGGACGCAGGAAGGCGACCAGGTCGGTCTCGATCGTCTCGCCGTAGATGTCCTCGTCGAAGTCGAACATCCAGACTTCGAGACGCGGGTCGACCTCGCCTGTGGTCGGATTGATGCCGATGTTCGCCACGCCGCACAGCTCGCGCCCGTCGTGAAGGCGCGTGCGCGTGGCGTAGACCCCAAAGCGCGGCGCAACGTAGTCGCCAAGGGGGACGTTGGCTGTGGGAAAGCCGAGCTTCCGGCCTAGCTGGCGCCCCTTCTGCACGATGCCTTCGATCGCGAAGGGGCGACCGATGAGCCGTGCGGCGACCTCCGGCCGTCCCTCGTGCAGGGCCTCGCGGATCGCTGTGGATGAGATCTTGCCGCCGGCGCTGTCCTGCACCTGCGGGGCGATCGAGACGGTGAAGCCGAACTCCTCGCCATATCGGCGCATCGCCTCCGGATCGCCCGTCCGGCCCTTCCCGAAGGTGGTGTCGAAGCCCACCGCGACATGGCGCACCCCCAGGCCGTTCGCCAGGACGTCCCGGGCGAATTCGCGATCGGTGAAGTTGGCCATCTCCACGCCGAAGGGCAGGAGGTAGAGCCGTTCCGCGCCCATGCTCTCCACCGTCCTTCCCAACTGGTGGGGTGTCATCAGGCGGAACGGCGGCGCGTCCGGCTGGAAATGCATCCGGGCATGGGGCTCGAAACTGATCACCCCGAGCGGCGCGCCAATGCGTACAGCGGCGGCGCGGGCGTCCTCAATTACGTTCCTATGCCCCAGGTGCACGCCGTCGAAATGGCCGAAGGCGACGGCCGCGCCGCGATCGGCGGGGCCAATTCCCTTCCAGCCGTGAGTCACCCTCAGCGGCGGACTCATGCGGCCCGGCGCGGCGCCAGGACGACCGCCTCCCCGTCCACCACGACTTCTCCGGCCACCGTACAGACTGTCTTCAGGCTCACCCGCGCGCGTGTCTCGTTGATTTCCGTCACCTCCACTGTCGCGACGACCTCGTCGCCGATCCTCACCGGCCGGCGGAACCTCAGGGTCTGCGAGAGATAGATCGCCCCCGGCCCGGGAAGGTCGTTGCCAAGCACGGCCGAAATGAAGGCCGCCGCCAGCATTCCGTGGGCAACGCGCCCGCCGAACTGCGTTTTGGCCGCAAAGGCTTCGTCCAGGTGGACGGGGTTCTCGTCGCCGGTGACGGCCGCGAAGGCGTCGATCTCGGCTGCGGTCACGACGCGGCGACGCTCGGCGTGGCGGCCGATGGCGAGGTCTTCGAGAAACAGTCCGGGCACGGTCGCCGCGAGCCTCCTTTTGTGCAGGGGCGAGAAGCGCTTGACCCTATGAGCCAGAGCGCACGTCTTGGCGAGACCTCACCAGGCGAGTCTCGACATCGCCCAGCTTGCCGCGAGCCCCTTCTCTTCGAGCAGGCTGGCGGCCGCGGCAAGGTCCAGGCGACCGGCGTGGTCGACCAGTTCGGCCCCGTGGATCCCCGAGCCGATGAGCAACGCATCCAGACGCTCGCGATTCGCGCCGACAATATCCGTCGCCAGGCCATCCCCAATGACCAGGATCCGCTGGTCGTCGGCCGGTCGGCCGAGACCAAGATCGGCGGCGTCGCGGGCCATGGCGTAGATCGGCGCATGGGGCTTGCCAGCGGTGAGCACCTCGCCTCCGAGGTCCTCGTAAAGTTGGGCCAGGGCCCCCGCGCAATAGATCAGACGGGGACCGCGCTGGACCAGGATGTCGGGGTTGGCGCAGATCATCGGCAGCTTCCGCGCCGCGGCGCGCGTCAGCAACGGCCGGTAGTCTTCCGGCGTCTCGACCTCGTCGTCGTTCGGTCCCGAGCAGGCGATGAAGGCCGCCGACTCCAGGTCGGCGAAGACCAGGCCGAGCCCCTCGAACAGGGGATCATCGCGTCGCGGTCCGATCCGGTAGACCGGCCCTGGAGATCGCTCTGCGAGCAAGGCCCGGCTGGCGTCGCCTGAAGTGACGATCCCCGTCCACGCGTCGCGCGGCGCGCCAAGCTGGTCGAGCTGAGCCGCGACGCCCTCGTACGGGCGGGGCGAATTGGAGATGAGGATCACGGGGCCCACCGTTTCGCGCCAGCGCGCGAGGGCCTCGCAGGCCGGCGCGAAGGCGTGGGCGCCGTCGTGGATCACGCCCCAGATGTCGCAGAAGAGGACGTCGTAGTCTCCGGCGAGCCGGGAGAGGCCGGCAAGTTCACGCATCTGCGGGAATGTCTGTCGACGACTGGTGTCAGCGGGTGGGAACGGGACGATCGCCCCGGTAGTCGTAGAATCCCCGGCCGGCCTTGCGACCGAGCCAGCCGGCCTCGACGTACTTCACCAGCAGGGGACAGGGGCGGTACTTGGAGTCCGCCAGGCCCTCGTAGAGGACGTTCATGATCGACAGAACGGTGTCCAGGCCGATGAAGTCGCCCAGCTCGAGCGGTCCCATCGGATGGTTGGCGCCCAGCTTGAGCGCGGTGTCGATGGCGTCGACCGTGCCGACGCCCTCATACAGCGTGTAGATCGCCTCGTTGATCATCGGCACCAGCACGCGGTTGACGATGAAGGCGGGGAAGTCCTCGGCGTTGGCCGTGGTCTTGCCCAGCGACTTGGCAAAGGAGACGGCGACCTCATAGGTCTCCGCGTCGGTGGCGATGCCGCGGATGATCTCCACCAGCTTCATCAGCGGCACCGGGTTCATGAAGTGCAGGCCGATGAACCGCTCGGGTCGGTCGGTGACCGAGGCGAGCCGGGTGATCGAGATCGAGGAGGTGTTGGACGCCAGGAGGGTGGCGGGCGAGAGGTGCGGCTGAAGGGCCTTGAAGATGGCCTTCTTGGTGTCTTCGTTCTCCGTCGCGGCCTCGATGGCGATGTCGACGCCGCCGATCGCCGCCAGGTCCTCGGTGGGCTGGATGCGGGCGAGGGCGGCGGCCATCTCGACTTCGCCGACCATGCCGCGCGCCACCTGACGCTTCATGTTGCGCCCGATCAGGGAGAGACTCTCGGAGAGCTTCGCAGGCGCCACATCGTTGAGCAGGACGTCGTAGCCGGCCAGGGCGCAGACGTGGGCGATCCCGCTGCCCATCTGGCCCGCCCCGATCACGCCTATGGTTCTGATCTGCGCCATCAATCGCCTCGAGGCCCGAAAGCCGGGCGTCCGCACGTCATCTGCTCATTCGAGCGTCATACTCCTTACACAAACGCGTCGCCTGCAGGCAACGATTTGCTGCGATGCAGCGAACGTGGATCAGGCCTTGACCTGATCCAGCGCCGCCATGAGCTCCGGCACCGCCGACTTGTAGTCCGCCACGAGGCCGTAGTCGGCCACCTGGAAGATCGGCGCGTCGGCGTCCTTGTTTATCGCGACGATGACCTTCGAGTCCTTCATCCCCGCGAGGTGCTGGATCGCGCCCGAGATCCCGACCGCGACATAAAGTTGCGGCGCAACAACCTTGCCGGTCTGGCCGACCTGATAGTCGTTGGGTGCGTAGCCGGCGTCCACCGCCGCTCGCGAAGCGCCAACGGCGGCGCCCAGCTTGTCGGCAAGCGGTTCGATCACGCGCTGGAACTCCTCGGCCGAGCCCATGGCGCGGCCGCCGGAGACGACGATCTTCGCCGCGCCCAGCTCCGGACGATCCGACTTCACCAGCTCGTCCGAGACGAACCGGGTCTTCGGCGCGCCCGGGCCCGGGTCCACCGTCTCGACGGCGGCGGAGCCGCCCTCGCCGGCCGCCTTGAAAGCGGTCGGGCGCACGGTGATCACCTTCTTCGCATCGCCGGACTCGACGGTCTCGAGGGCGTTGCCGGCATAGATCGGCCGCACGAACGTGTTGGCGTCCACCACCTGGGTGATTTCGGAGATCGGCGCGACATCGAGCAGCGCGGCGACGCGGGGGGCGAAATTCTTGCCCGCGGAGGTCGCCGGCACCAGCACGGCGTCATAGTTCGCCATCAGCGGAATGATGGCCGAGGTAATCGCCTCGGCGAGGCCGTGGCCCAACGCATCGCTCTGCGCCGTCAGGACCTTGCGCACGCCTTCGATCTTGGCCGCCTGCGCCGCCACTGCGTCGACATTGGCGCCGGCGACAAGGACGTCGACGTCGTTCGACAGGGCCTTGGCCGCCGTGACGGTCTTGTGGGTGTTGTCCTTGAGGGTCGAGTTGTCGTGGTCGGCGTAAACCAGAACGGCCATCTTCAGAGAACTCCTGCCTCGGTCTTCAGCTTGGAGACCAGCTCGGCGGCCGACTCCACCTTCACGCCGGCCACGCGCTTGGCGGGCTCGGCCACCTTCTGCACCTTCAGATGCCCTGCGGGCAGGCCGCCGAAATCGTCGGCGCTCTTGATGTCGATGGTCTTCTTCTTGGCCTTCATGATGTTGGGCAGCGAGGCGTAGCGCGGCTCGTTGAGGCGCAGGTCCGCGGTCACCACCGCCGGAAGGTCCAGCTCAAGGGTCTGCAGCCCGCCGTCCACCTCGCGGGTGACCCGCGCCGTCTGGCCGGAGATTTCCACCTTGGAGGCGAAGGTCGCCTGGGGCCAGCCCAGCAGGGCGCTCAGCATCTGACCCACGGCGTTGTTGTCGCCATCGATGGCCTGCTTGCCCATGATGATCAGCGAGGGTTGCTCGGCCTCGGCGACCGCCTTGAGCAGCTTGGCCACTTCCAGGGGCTCGGGATCGGCGTCGGTCTGGATCAGGATCCCGCGATCGCCGCCCATCGCCAGGGCGGTCCGGATCGTCTCCTGCGCCTGGGTCGGTCCGATCGAGACGACCACCACCTCTTCGGCGACGCCCTTCTCCCTCAAGCGCACCGCCTCTTCCACGGCGATCTCGCAGAAGGGGTTCATGGCCATCTTCACATTCGAGAGGTCGACCCCGCTCTGGTCGGGCTTCACCCGCGCCTTCACGTTGTAATCGAGGACCCGCTTCACCGGGACGAGTATCTTCATCTGTGGCGTCTGCTGGAAACTGTCATTGAGGGGACGGGGCATAGCGCCTTGCGCGGCCATTGCAAGGCGCCGGACACTGGTCGCCTCGATATCCGCACGCTATCTAGCGGCCATGAACCGCGTATTCGACAACGCCAGATGGGCGCTGCTGTGCCTGTTCGTCGTCTTGAGCCTGGCCACGATCTTCTACCAATGGTGGTACGTCTGGCCGATGAAGAAGTGTGAGTCCGGCGGCGACTGGTGGTCGGCGAAATTCCACGAGTGCGACGCCCCGATCCCGATCTGGCGGCTCACCGGCCGGCTGCCCGCAACGCCTGAACCTGCGGTCGTCGCCAAACCTGCCGTCGCTGCGTCAGCGGTTGGCCGCGGGAACCCATAAGACGTCCGCGCGCCCGCGGTCGTTGGCCCATCGCGCGGCCACGAACAGCAGGTCGGAAAGCCGGTTGAGGTAGCGGACGGCCTCGGCGTGGACGCCGGGTCCGCCCTCGTCTTCCACAAAGGCGCTCGCCGTCCGCTCGGCGCGTCGGCACACCGTGCGCGCCAGGTGAAGCACAGCCGACGCGCGCGAGCCGCCGGGCAGCACGAACGATGTGAGGGGCTCGAGGTCGGCGTTGAGGGCGTCGATCTCGGATTCGAGGCGCGCCACCTGCGCCGGCGCGATCCGCAGGTCCGTGCGGCCTTCCGGACCCGCAGGGGTGGCGAGGTCCGCGCCGAGATCGAAGAGATCGTTCTGGGCGCGGGCAAGGATGGCGTCGAGATTCGGCTCGCTCGTGAGCTCCAGGCGCGCCAGCCCCAGAACGGCGTTCAACTCGTCAGTGTCGCCATAGGCCGCGACCCGCGGGCTCGCCTTGCTGACGCTCTCGCCCGTGACCAGGCGCGTGCGGCCTGCGTCGCCCGTACGGGTGTAGATCCGGGTTAGTCGGACCACTTCAGAGCCTTCCGTGGCGCATCGCCGCCACGGCCGCCACGACGACAAGGATGGCCACGAACTGCAGCAGGACCCGCAGGCGCATCAGCTTGTTCGAATAGGTCCGGCCGAACTCGCCCCCGCGAAAGAGGGCGTAGATTCCCACGAACAGCGTCAGCGCGACGGCGGCCAGCGCAACGGGGATCAGGATGGTGAAAATGCCGGTCATGCGGAGCTTCGATTAGCCCCTTTCCCTGCATCATTTCCAGCGCGCCCTTCTGAGCGCAAAGAGTCAGGGAAGGAACAGCGGGAACCGGCTAGCCCGTGAAGCCTTGCTCGTGGTCCAAACATGAAGACAGCCATGCTTCGACTCCGCATGAGAACGGCCATCGTATGGGCGACCGCCCTGGCTCTGGCGGCGGCGCCCGCGCTCGCCCAGCCGCCACCCGACCAACCGGCCGAGCCCAATCCGGCCCCTGCAGCGCCTCCGTCCGCTCCGGGTCCCGCCGAGCCCGGTCCCCCGCCAGAGCTGGGGCCGCCCCTTCCGCCGATCGAAAGTCAGCAGCCTTCGGTCGAGGCTCCCTCCATGCCGGTCGTAAGAGGCCCGGCGCCCGAACAGGTGACGGCCGAGGAGATCGAGGCCGCCGCACTCCCGGCGGGCGTCCCGGCGGCGGACCCGGCCCTTCTGGTGAAGCTCCAGGTGTTGCTCGACCGGGCGCACAACTCGCCCGGCGCGATTGACGGACGACCGGGGAGGAACCTCGACCACGCCCTGGGCATCTATGCGCACGAGCACAACCTGGAACCCGGGCTGAACACCGCCGTGGTCGCCTCCCTGCAGAATATCGGCGGCGGCGCGATCACCCAGAGCTACACCATCACGGCCAATGACGAGGCCGGCCCGTTCATCGGCCGCCTGCCCAGCGACTTCTACGCCCAGTCCAAGCTTGGCCACATGGGCTACACCTCTGCGGAGCAAGAGCTCGCCGAACGCTTCCACATGAGCCAGCAGCTTCTCGAGGCCATGAATCCCGGCGCGGATTTCTCCAAGCCCGGGACCCAGCTTACCGTGGTCAGTCCGCACACGGGCGGCCTGCACGGCGAGGTGGCGAAGATCGCGGTCGACAAGCGGGACAACCAGGTCATGGCCTATGGCGCCGGCGGCCAGCTGATCGCCAGCTTCCCCTCGACGATCGGCAGCGCCGAACACCCTGCGCCCAGCGGGGACTACTCGGTGGCCCAGATTCGTCCGCACCCGGTCTATATCTATGACCCGCGTGTGCTCACCTGGGGTCCACGGCGACACGGCCGATTCAGGATCGCATCCGGACCCAACAATCCTACCGGCGTGGTCTGGATCGGGCTGAGCAAACCGACCTACGGCATCCACGGCAGCCCGAACGCCGAGCTGATTGGCAAGACCTCATCCCACGGTTGCGTGCGCCTCACCAACTGGGACGCCTGGGACCTCGGCAATGCGGTCAAGCCGGGGGCCGCGGTCGCCTTCCTGGGCCAGGGGCCGCAGAAGACCGCGGCTCAGGACCGGCCGGGCGGAAAGACCTGAAGCGCCGTCCGCCCAAGTGGGAACTGGTTGGGCGACTAGACGGCGCTCAAGGTTTTGAATCTAGAGCAAATTATCTCCGACCAAACAGAACCGTCTGGTCGGAGTTTGCTCTAAAGGTCGGGGAAGCTCTCCTCCGCCTCGTCCCAGCCCTCGAGGAAGTCGAACACGGCCGACTTGAACAGGGCGTGGGGTATGGCGGAGAAGTGGTCGCAGCCGGGCAGGGTGACGGACTTGCCGCCGACGATAGCGCCGGCAAGGACCTGCGGGTCGCCGGCCAGCTCGTCGCGCGAGCCGGCCACGACGAGCGTGGGCGCCGCCAGGCTCTGCAGCCCCTCGCGCGTCACCGATCCGCCGCGGCCCTGCGCACAGGCGGCCAGGGCGTGTCGATCGTCGCCCTGCATCTGAGCGAACTGCCGAAAGCCGCGCTGGATCGGATCGGTGATCGACGTCGGATCGTCGGCCAGCAAGGCCTCGCTCAGGCTCATGCTCGGCGTCGGGCGGGGAGGTCCTTCGCCCAGCATCCGGCCGCCGATCCCGCCGAGCACGAGGCGATCGACCCGTTCGGGTGCGCTGAGCGCGATGGCCAGGGCAAGGTGGGCGCCCATGGAATAGCCCATCAGGTGTGTGCGCCCGAGGCCGGCATGGTCCATCAGGCCGATGACGTCCGCGGTTAGCTTCGTGCGGTCGTAGGCCTCCGTCTCGTGGGGCTTGGCGCTCTCGCCATGTCCGCGCAGGTCCAGGGCCACGACCCGGTAGCCGCCGCGTTCCAGCGCCGCGTACCAGCCCAGCCGCTTCCAGTTCTCTGTGCGGTTCGAAGCGAAGCCGTGGACGAGGACCACGGTCCCTCGCCGTTCGCCCGTCGCCGGGATGTCGTCAAAGGCCAGGTCCAGGCCGTCAGATGAGAAGCTCGCCATGGCGCGAGCCTAGATGGATGGAACACGTTCAGCCAAGCGCCTCTTGAGCCCGACGGCTCGAACGCCTTAATCCATCGTGATGATGAAGGAAGAAGTGTTCATCGGGGGCTGGACCCTCTCCAAGCTGCGCGAGAAGAGCCAGAACGAGCGGCACGCCGTCTGGAAGCGGGCGAAGGCCCTGCACTCGGCCGAGGGAAACCACCTCGCCCGGGCGATCGAGCGCCTGGGCCTGCCCTATGCCGAGCCCGAACCTCTTCCCGCCGACGATCCGCTGATGGCGCGGATGCGCGAGATCATGGCCACACCGGCCGCCCGCTCGGCGGCGCTGGAGGCGACGCTCGACGGCCTTCCGGCCATGGCCGGGATCGACGTGCTTCTGCACGAGCAGCTCGGCGAGGCTTACCGCACCAACACCGCCGCGGCGCCCACGGCCCAGGAGCTGACCGGCGAGCTGATGACCGGCCTCGGCTATGCCGAAGCCGGCCGCAAGGAGCTTCCGGCCCGCTGCGTCGCCCGCACCGGCGTCTTCTGGAAACGCGCCTAAGTCGTCAGAGCCGCCAGACCGGGCGGACGCGCCGTGGCCGGGCCAGGGCGGCGACCAGGATGACGGGCAGGAAGAGAAGCTTCAGGACCAGCTTCACGATCCAGGCGGCGAGGCCGAGCGTGACGAACAAGGCCACGCCGACAAGACCGACGACGCACAGCACGAGGATCAGCAGAAAGGTCATCTCGCCACGCTCCTAGCGTTGTGAGATTGGCACGGCCCGGGCGGCGACAATCGTTAATTCGCAGTCATCCGCCAACGGGGAGGGACGCGGCCTTCCCCATCCGTCCGACCGCCGACGGCGGTCGTCCACCTTCCCGAGGCGGGGAAGGAGAGCGGTATTCTTGAGAAATCAATGCTCTCCTCCCCCTTCACGGGGGAGGTGGCCGGCCGAAGGCCGGTCGGAGGGGGAAGGCCGCTCCGACCGGGTGAGACGATCAGGCCTCGGCTTCGACCGGTTCCTTCTTGGTGAGGTCTTCGCCAGTTTCCTGATCAACGGCCTTCATCGAGAGGCGGATCTTGCCGCGGTCGTCGAAGCCGAGGAGCTTGACCTTCACCATCTGGCCTTCCGTCAGCACGTCGGAGACCTTGTTCACCCGCTCGCGGGAGATCTGGCTGACATGCACCAGGCCGTCCTTGGCGCCGAAGAAGTTCACGAAGGCGCCGAAGTCGACGACCTTCACGACCTTGCCCTCATAGATCAGGCCGACCTCGGGCTCGGACG
This sequence comes from Caulobacteraceae bacterium, assembly GCA_035483335.1. Classification (GTDB taxonomy): domain Bacteria; phylum Pseudomonadota; class Alphaproteobacteria; order Caulobacterales; family Caulobacteraceae; genus Acaudatibacter. The sequence continues at coordinate 14,037 of DATHPX010000090.1, forward strand.
TCAGCGAGCGGATCCAGTCGATCGCCGCCTTGATCTTCGTCCCTTCGCTGGCGGAGACCTTCACCACGCCGTCGTCGTTGATGTCGACCTTGGCGCCGGTGGTGGCGACGATCTCGCGGATCACCTTGCCCCCGGTGCCGATCACGTCGCGGATCTTGTCGGTGGGGATGTTGATCGTCTCGATCCGCGGGGCGTATTCGCCGACTTCCTCACGGGCGCCGGAGATGGCCTTGGCCATTTCCCCGAGGATGTGCAGGCGGCCGCCCTTCGCCTGGGCGAGAGCCTGCTTCATGATCGCCTCGGTGATGCCGGGGATCTTGATGTCCATCTGCAGTGAGGTGATCCCGTCGGCGGTGCCGGCGACCTTGAAGTCCATGTCGCCCAGGTGATCCTCGTCGCCAAGGATGTCCGAGAGCACGGCGAAGCCGTCCTTCTCCAGGATCAGGCCCATGGCGATGCCCGAGACCGGCTTCTTCAGCGGCACGCCGGCGTCCATCAGGGCCAGCGAACTGCCGCACACCGTCGCCATCGACGAAGAGCCGTTGGACTCGGTGATCTCCGAGACCAGGCGGACCGTGTAGGGGAAGTCCTCCTTCGACGGCAGCATCGGCCGGACCGCCCGCCAGGCGAGCTTGCCGTGGCCGATCTCGCGACGGCCGGGCGCGTTCATCCGCCCCGTCTCGCCCACCGAATAGGGCGGGAAGTTGTAGTGGAGGAGGAAGCTCTCCTTGTAGGTGCCTTCCAGGGCGTCGATGAACTGCTCGTCATCGCCCGTTCCCAGGGTGGCGACCACCAGGGCCTGGGTCTCACCGCGGGTGAACAGGGCCGAGCCGTGCGTGCGCGGCAGGACACCGACCTCCGAGACGATCGGGCGGACCACGTCGACGGCGCGGCCGTCGATGCGCTTGCCGGTCTCCAGGATGTTGCGACGGACGACCTCGGCCTCGCATTCCTTGAAGGCGCCGCCGAGCTTGGCCGGCTCGAATCCCGCCGGATTTGCCTCGGACTTGGCCAGGGCCTGCAGCACCTTCGCCTTGGCCTGGCCGACGGCCTCGTGGCGGGCGCCCTTGGCGGTGATCGCGTAGGCCGCCTTCAGGTCGGCGCCGGCGACGGCGCGGACCTGCGCCTCGATGGCGTCGGTGTCTTCCGGCGTGAAGTCGAAGGGTTCCTTGGCCGCGTGCTCGGCCAGCTCGATGATCGCCTGGATCACCGGCTGGAACTCGCGGTGGGCGAACATCACGCCGCCCAGCACGTCGTCCTCGTTCAGTTCCTCGATCTCGGACTCGACCATCATCACGGCGTCGTCGGTGCCGGCGACCACGAGGTCGAGGCGGTTGGCGTCGTCCTTGATCTGGTCGAGCGTCGGGTTGAGGACGTACTCGCCATTGATGAAGCCCACGCGCGCCGCGCCGATCGGGCCCATGAAGGGCACGCCCGAGATCGTCAGTGCGGCGGAGGCCGCGACCATGGCGACGATGTCGGGGTCGTTCTCCAGGTCATGCGAGAGCACGGTGACGACGACCTGGGTCTCGTGCTTGAAACCCTTGACGAACAGGGGGCGGATCGGCCGGTCGATGAGGCGGGAGACGAGCGTCTCCTTCTCCGAGGGACGGCCTTCGCGCTTGAAGAAGCCGCCGGGGATCTTGCCCGCGGCGAAGGTCTTCTCCTGGTAGTTGACGGTCAGCGGGAAGAAATCGAGGCCCGGCTTGGGGGCCTTGTCGTAGACGACCGCCGCCAGGACGGTGGTCTCTCCGTAAGTGACAAGGACCGCGCCGTCGGCCTGACGGGCAATGCGGCCGGTTTCCATCGTGAGGCGGCGGCCGCCCCAATCGATGGACTTGCGCTTGATATCAAACATGGAAGTTATCTCTTTCGTATCGATTCCGCTCGGGCGGATTCCCGCAGCGGTGCGGACAAGACGGTCGGCGCTATTGTTCTCAATGCGCCGGGATCGCGATCCTCTCCTTCAGTCCACAGGCTTTGCGAGGATGGTTCCCTTTTGAACCCTCGTCGACAGTCGCGCGCCACCATGGCGTCGCGACCAGGTCCGGCGAACCCCACGCCTGTGGTTGGGGAACGCCGGCCGTGCCCGACGGAATGCGCTGGGCGCATCCGTCGGGAAGGCGGCCTCGCCTCAGCGGCGAAGTCCGAGTGTGCCGATCAGGGCCTGATAGCGGGCCTCGTCAGAGACCTTCAGGTGATCGAGCAGGGAGCGGCGCTGGGAGACGAGCTTGAGCAGTCCCCGGCGCGAGTGGTTGTCCTTCTTATGCGTCTTGAAGTGCTCGGTGAGGTTGGCGATCCGCTCAGAGAGGATGGCCACCTGCACTTCCGCCGACCCAGTGTCGCCCGGCGTGCGGGCGTGGGTGGTGATGAGTTCCGACTTACGTTCGGCAGTGATCGACATCGGGGTCCTTTTCTAGGCTCGGTCGAGATGGAAGACCCGCGTGGGATTGAGCCGTCCCGCGCGCATCTCGCAGAGCGCCACGATCCTGTTCCCTGACAGGGCGGAAACGGTCCGGGAGGCGCCGAGCCTCGCCTTCAAGGATTCCACCTGCCTGGGGATCAGCACGACCGAGCGGCCCTGCGTCAATCGGAAGGCGTCCTCATCGGTCACGGCCAACGCCGGGATGTCGTCCAGCGCGGTCTCGACCGGAAGCAACACCTCCAGCGCGTCGCCCCTATGGCACAATTCTTCAAGGCGTTCCAGCCCGACCGCCCGGTCGATATCGAAGGGTCCCACGCGCGTCCGGCGTAGAGCGCTGACGTGGGCGACGGTCCCCAGGGCGGCGGCGAGATCACGCACCAGGGCCCGCACATAGGTCCCCTTGCCACAATCCATCTCGAGTTCGATGTGGTCGGCGTCGGGGACGGTGGCGATCCGTAGGGCGTCGATGCGGACGGCTCGGGGCTCCAGGACGACCTCGACGCCCTCCCGCGCAAGGTCATAGGCCCGCTCCCCGCTGACCTTCACGGCCGAGAAGGCGGGAGGGACCTGCTGGATCTCGCCCACGAACCGGGGAAGCGCGGCCTTCACCGCCTCCGCCGTGGGCCGGACGTCGGAACGCGCAGTGACCTCGCCCTCGGTGTCGAACGTGGCGGTCTCGACCCCCCAGGCGATGGAAAAGCGGTAGGTCTTCGAGGACTCCATCAGGAAGGGCACGGTCTTGGTCGCCTCCCCAAGGGCGATCGGCAGCACGCCCTCGGCGAGGGGATCGAGCGTTCCGGCGTGACCCGCCTTCTGGGCCTGGAATGCGCGCCGCACGCGCGAGACCGCCTGCGTCGAGCCAAGGTTCCAGGGCTTGTCGAGGCACACCCAGCCCGAAACGGCCAGGCCCTTGCGGCGACCCATCAGTCCTCGTCCCCGTCCGGCCGGTCAGAGCGCTTCAGTACATCCCGGCGAACGCGCGGGTCCGAGAGCAGCCGGTCGATGGCTGCGGCCGTGTCGAAGGTCTCGTCATGGACGAACTTCAGGTCGGGGGTGAACTTCAGCTCGATGGCGTGGCCGAGCCGCCCTCGCAGGAATCGCGCCGAGCGGTTGAGGGCCTCGACGGCCTCGTGTGCGTGCTCGCCGCCAAGCGGTTGGACGAAACAGACCGCATGGCGCAGATCCGGGCTCATGCGCACCTCGGTCACGGTGATCGGCGCGCCCTGTAGGGCGGGCTCCGAAAGCGTCTCGTGACGCAGGACGTCCACGAGGGCGTGGCGCACCAGTTCCCCAGCGCGCAGCTGTCGCTGGGAAGGGCCTGACGGGCTGCGCCGGCCGTGATGGGAGTGGGAGGACATGGTTCTTTCGATCGCTGGCCCGCCCGGCGGATCGGACGCCGGCGCGAGGAAGGCGGCGGACCTAATGGGTCGCGGCGGACAAGTCCAGCGGCGGCGGGGACAGGCGCGATCCTCCGTCAGCTCGGCAGTCCCAGTCGCCCCCATTTTTCCGTGACGGCCGCCACGACGCCGGGGTCCATCGCGATCTTACGCCCCCATTCGCGGCTCGTCTCCGGCGGCTGCTTGTTGGTCGCATCCAGGCCGATCTTGGAGCCGAGGCCGCTCTGGGGCGAGGCGAAGTCGAGGTAGTCGATCGGGGTGTTCTCGATCAAAGTGATGTCGCGCGCCGGGTCCATCCGGGTGGACAGGGCCCACATCACGTCCTTCCAGCTGCGGGCGTCGACGTCGTCGTCCACGACGATCACCCACTTGGTGTACATGAACTGGCGAAGGTACGACCAGGCGCCCATCATCACGCGCTTGGCGTGGCCGGGGTAGGCCTTCTTCATCGAGATCACGGCGATCCGATAGCTGCAGCCCTCCGGCGGCAGCCAGAAGTCGACGATCTCCGGGAACTGCGCC
>DATHPX010000091.1:0-11678 GCA_035483335.1 Caulobacteraceae bacterium
CGGCGAGACGTAGGCCGTCATCATCAGGTCGTAGAATTCGAAACAGCCCCCCAGTGAGACCAGGGCGATCAGGCGCCAGGCGATCGCCGAGGGCAGGGCGTCGAGGCGCGCGGCGACATCGGCGTCGGCGGGGCTCGCGGAAGCGGCTTGGCTCATGATAGGCGCGGCGCGCATCCAGGCTGGACCATGACCCAACCCTTCTTCGATCTCCGCGCCACGCACAACCCGCACCGATGGTACCTCCCGCTCACGCCCGAGCTGTGCGTGGGGCCGCCCGGCCGTCAGTTCATGTTCGGCGGCGTCGGCATGGCCGCCGCGGTCGCCGCGATGGAGCGCACCTGCGAGCGGCCGGTGATCTGGGCCACCGCCCAATACCTATCGTTTGCCCGCCCGCCCTCCGTCGTCGACGTCGACGTGCGCGTGGCGGTCGCGGGTCGCCACACCAGCCAGGCGCGGGTGATCGCCCATGTCGGCGACCAGGAGATCCTCACGGTCAACGCAGCCCTCGGCGAGCGGCCGCTGCCCGTGCTCCGACAATGGGCGGTCGCCCCCGAGGCGCCGCCGCCGGAGGCCTGCGAGGAGAGCGAGCGGTGGGACCCGTCCAAACCGGACCTGCACAGCCGAATCGAGGTCCGCCTCGCCCGTGGATCCCACAACCGGGTCGCCCATCCGGACGGTGGGAGCCCAGACGGTCGGCTGGTGCTGTGGATCCGGCCCCGGCATGGCGAGATGATCGATAGCTCGATGCTGGCGATCATGGCCGACCACGTGCCCTCCGCCGTCGGCGCGGCCCTGGGGAGGGACGCCGGCGGCAACAGCCTGGACAACACCCTGAGACTGCTGCGCCTGGTTCCCACCGAGTGGGTGCTCTGCGACACGACCATCGTCGGCATCGCCGCGGGCGTGGCGCACGGCGCGATGCGGCTCTACGCCCAGGATGGAACCCTGATGGCAACGGCGAGCCAGTCGATGATCGTCCGCATCCACGACGATCGGCGCGGGGAAGATTAGATCACGAGAAGGTGAGCGGGGAGGGCTGCGTCAGACAGCCGCGGTAGGGCGTAGAATACCCATCCGGTTCAAATCGATGGGAGCGAAACATGGCCACCTCGCCGCTGCCCGGCAGCGAACGCGCCGCGCCGCTTGCGGCCCAGAATCTCGGCCCTGCCGATCCGGCGCAGCAGATCGAGGTCAGCGTCCTGATCCGTCACGCCAACGCCCAGGGGCTGAAGGCCCGCGCCGCGAAGCTGCAGGCCGGCCAGGACGTAGGTCAGCCCCTGTCCCGCGCGGCCTTCGAAGAGGCCTTCGGCGCGGCGCCTGCCGACATCGAAGCCGTGCGGGCCTTCGCCCAAGCCAATGGACTGGCTGTCACCGCCGTCTATCCGGGGCGGCGGACGGTGAAGTTGTCGGGGACGGTCGCCCAGTTCCAGGCGGCCTTCCACACGGACCTGCGGCGCTATTCCGGCGCGCGCGGCGAGTTCCGAGGCCGTGTCGGGTCCCTGCATTTGCCCGACTCGCTGACCGGCGTGGTGACGGCGGTGCTGGGCCTGGACACGCGACCTCAGGCTCGACCGCATTTTCGCCTGCGCGGAAACGGGGTCATGCCGCGCGCCGCGGCCCAGGCGCGCTCCTATACGCCTGAACAGGTGGCCGCCCTCTACGGCTTTCCCACCGGGGTCACAGGCGCCGGCGAGTGCGTGGCGATCATCGAACTGGGCGGGGGCTATGACCCGGCGGACCTCAACACCTATTTTCAGGCCCAGGGGGTGAACCCGGCCCCCACGGTGATCGCCGTGCCGGTCGATGGAGGTTCGAACGCGCCGACAGGCCAGCCCGACGGCCCTGACGGCGAAGTGGATCTCGACATCGAGGTCGTGGGGACTGTGGCGCCTGGGGCGAGGATCGCGGTCTATTTCGCGCCCAATACCGACCAGGGCTTCATCGACGCGGTGACCACCGCGGCGAACGACGCGACGAACAAACCTTCGGTGATCTCGATCAGCTGGGGCGGCCCCGAGTCGAGCTGGACCCAGCAATCGCTCACAGCCCTGGACGAGGCGTTCCAGTCCGCCGCCGCCATGGGCGTTACGATCTGCGTGGCCAGCGGCGACAACGGCTCGAGCGACGGAGCGGCGGGAGACAATGTGGACTTTCCCGCCTCCAGTCCCCACGCCCTCGCCTGCGGGGGAACGAGCCTCGCGGCAAACGGCGGACAGATCGCCTCCGAGAGCGTGTGGAACGACGGCGCTCAGGGCGGCGCCGGCGGGGGCGGGGTGAGCACGGTGTTCGCCCTGCCGAGCTTCCAACAGGGTCTCAAGGCGACCCGTACAGGCGGCGCTGCGAGCGCCCTGGCCATGCGCGGGGTCCCGGACGTGGGCGGCGACGCCGATCCGGAGACCGGCTACCAGATCCGAATCGACGGCCAGGACACTGTGATCGGCGGGACCAGCGCTGTAGCCCCGCTGTGGGCGGCCCTGATCGCCCTGGTCAATCAGGCGAGAGGGACGCCGGTGGGCGACCCCCACGCCCAGCTCTACGCTGCGCCGGCGGCCTTCAACGACATCACCCAGGGCAACAATGGCGACTTCCAGGCGACCGTGGGCTGGGACGCCTGCACGGGCATGGGTTCGCCCAGGGGCGCGGCGATCGCCGCGCTTCTCGCGCCCTCGCCGGCTGCCGCCGCCTCCGCGCGCCCCTGACCTTCGGCGCTTCGCGCCGGCGGCGGATTGACGCTTCCTTCGGCGGAGCGCCTCGCGGCGCGATCTGGAACCTGATGTGACTTGGAAGCAGGACCGGCGCGCTGTAGGGCGCAGCGCGAGTGGTGGGGGGAAGAGGGATTCGCGTCGTGCGTCGGCTGATCTTGTTCAGACACGCCAAGGCGGCCCACCGCACGCGCGGGGGGAGCGATCTTGAGCGACCGCTAGAAGCGGTCGGCCGGCGGGACGCGGAGATCTCGGGGCGCTGGATGGCGGCGACCGGTTTTGCGCCCGACCTCGTGCTCGTCTCGCCCTCGGCGCGCACCCGCGAGACCTGGGACGAGGTGAAGAGCCATTTCCCGCGGGCCAAAGTCGAGGTCCTCGAAGGGCTCTACGAGGCCACGCCCGAGGATATCGAGATCGCGATGGCCGGACCGACGCGCGAGGCGCAGGACGTGCTGGTGATCGGCCACAACCCCGGCATGCAGGAACTGGCGATGAACCTGCTGAGCGAGGGCGGCGCCTCGGGCGAGGACGTGGAGAAGGTCGCCAGCGGCTTCCCCACCTCCACCGTCGCGGTGATCGAGATGCGCGATGGCGGGGGGGCGCGACTCGAGGCCCTGTTCAATCCGCGCCGCGACACCCCGCCCCCCTATGTCGAGGCCTGGGACGAGGAGTCGGGGGCAGGATCCTGAGCCGAATCTACAAGATCCTGACGCACGCCGAGTGGAGGGCGGCGCAGGCGGCGGGCGTCTACGAGGGCTCGGCCGTCGACCGCGCCGACGGATTCATCCATTTCTCCACCGCCGCCCAGGCGCAGGAAACCGCGCGCCGGCATTTCGCCGGCCAGGCGGACCTCGTTGTCGTCGCCTTCGACGCCAGTGACCTGGGGTCGGCGATAAGGTGGGAGCCCTCGCGCGACGGCGCCCTGTTCCCTCACCTCTATGGGCCCCTGCCGACGCGCCTCGCGCTCGACCTGACAACGGCGCCTCTGGGGCCGGACGGGACCCCGGACGTGGGCGATCTGACGCCGTGAGCGTCATGCACGACCTGGGCGCCCGCCTGCTTCGCACGATGGATCCGGAGCGGGCGCACGAGCTGAGCCTGACGGCCCTGGCGGCCGGGCTCGGGCCGCGCGCGCCCACCGATCCGCCGATCCTGGCGACGCGTCTCGCAGGACTGACCCTCGCCAATCCGATCGGCCTGGCCGCCGGCTTCGACAAGGACGCGCGCGCCCCCGCCGCCCTGCTGGCGGCCGGATTCGGCTTCGTGGAGTGCGGCACGGTCACGCCCCGGCCGCAGGCCGGCAATCCGCGGCCTCGGCTCTTTCGGCTGGTCGAGGACGAGGCGGTGATCAACCGCATGGGATTCAATAACGGCGGCCTGGAAGCCTTCGCCGCCAGCCTCCCGCGCGCGCGTCGCGGCGGCCCGGTGGGAGCCAACGTCGGGGCCAACAAGGACACGGTCGACCGCGCGGCGGACTATGTGGCGGGCCTGCGCCGGCTCTGGTCCCTGGCGGACTACTTCACGCTCAATGTCTCCTCGCCTAACACGCCGGGCCTGCGAGACCTGCAGCAGGGCGGCGCACTGACAGACCTGCTGGGAGCGGTTGCGGAAGCGCGGACGGACCTGGCCCGAGGAGCTCCAGGCCAAAAGCCGGTGTTCCTGAAGATCGCGCCCGACCTCACTGTCGACCAGGCCGCCGCCATCGTCGAGTCCGCCGTCACCTTCGGCCTGACCGGCCTGATCGTCTCCAACACGACCATCGCGCGCCCCGCAGACCTGCGCGCAGCCGCTCGCGGGGAGGCAGGGGGGCTCTCCGGGCGCCCCTTGCTGGAGGCTTCCACACGCCTCTTGGCGACCGTGCGGACGGCGAGCGCCGGGCGCCTGGTCCTGATCGGGGTTGGCGGGATCGCGAGCGGCGCGGACGCCTACGCCAAGATCCGCGCGGGCGCGAGCGCGGTGCAGCTCTATACGGCGCTGGCCCTGCAGGGGCCGGGGCTGATCGCCAAGATCAAGACTGACCTCGCCGAGCGGCTGCGAGCCGACGGCTTCGCGGGCGTCGAGGACGCCGTCGGGGCCGCGTGAGGACGATGGGCGCGCCGCAATCGCCTCCGCCCTCAGTCGTCTCCTGCATACTTCCAATCTACGAGGACGCGGCCCTCGCCCGAACCGCCCTGGCGTCGATCCTGAACCAGACCCTGACCTCTCTTGATGTGGTCGTCGTCGACGACTCGCGGGCAGCCGACCTGCAATCCGCCCTCGCCGACCTGCTCGCGGACCCCAGGGTCCGATATCTCCCAGGCGCGCGTACGGGCAACGCCGTGGACAACTGGAACTTCGGGCTCTCACTGGCCCGGGGGCGGTGGAGCGTGCTCGTCCATCACGACGAGGTCCTTGTCGACCCGGGTTTCCTCGAGCGGGCGATGCGCCGTCTGGAAGCCTCGCCGGGACGGGCGATGCTGACCGGGACCGCCGTGCAGGCGCGGCCGAGCCGCTTCGCCACGGCCGCCTACCTAGCGAGGCTCATCCGCCCGCCCGCCTGGACCCTCTATTTCGCGAACTGGGCCGGACCCACGGCAGCCCTCGTCTTCCCGACGGGGACCCGGCTGCAATTCGATCCCCGCCTGGCCTGGACCGTGGATGTCGATTTCTACGCCCGCTTGTGGCGATTGACGGGCCCGTTCCTCAGGGAGGACGCGATCGCCGTTGTGTCCGTCGCCCACCCGCACCAGATCACCGCGAGTCTTGACGCGGCGGACGCGCACCGTCGCGAACTCGCCATGCTCTCGCGTGGCGGGCAGCTCGCCGCCTTGCAAGTCGCCATCCTGCGGGGCGGTCTGGACCTCAAGCGGCTCTTCTGCGCGTTAGGGCGCCAACTACCGAGGCGCGCGGGGTGAACCGGAGGACCTGATGAGCCGTGTCTGGCGATTCGTGCCGATCGGCGTGCTGGCGGCCCTGGCCGTGGCGGCGATCGCGTCGGGATCGCTGCATGAGCTGACCTTCGCGAGCCTGCAGGCGCACCACCATGCTCTTAGGCTGTTCGTCGAGCGCCACCCGGTAGAGAGCATGGTCGCCTATCTGGCGCTCGAGACGCTGGTGGTCGCCGCCTGCCTGCCGGGTCCTGGTCTGATGAGCGCGGCGGCCGGTTTCCTCTTCGGCGCCGTAGCCGGTGGCGCCGCCTGTCTGGCCGCGGGAGTCGCCGGCTCGTGCATCGTGTATGTCGCCTGTCGCACGGCCTTCGGCGGGGTGCTGGCCAGGCGTGCTGGCCCGCGCGTCGCGCGCGTGACCCAGGCCCTGCAGGAGGATGGTTTCGAGCTGCTGCTGACTTTGCGGCTGATGCCGGTGATGCCGATGATGGTCATAAACTTGGCCGCGGGCCTGGCGCCGGCGCCGCCCGCAGCCTTCGTCGCCGCCAGCGTCCTGGGCGGCGCGCCGGGGAGCTTCCTGCTCGCGGCGGTGGGCGCGGGACTTGGCCGGCTGTTCCATGAGGGGGTGAAAGTAGACGCCTCGGTGTTCACGCACCCCTCTCTGCTCGGGCCGCTTGCAGCCCTTGCCGCGCTTTCCGCCATCCCCGCCCTGGTTCGGCTTGTCCGACGGAGGCGCGCGGTGCGCGAAGCGCCCTGAAGACGCGCTTCGTTGCTCAGCCGGCCGCGGCGCGATATCCGGTGGTCGCAATGGCGGACGCGGCGCCCCCGGACGAACCGACCGCGCGCCGTGAGCGCCGGTTCCTCTGGACCCAGGGGCTTTCGGCGCGACTGCTGTTGTTGACGGTCCTCATCATCGTCGTCGCCAACCTGCTGATCCTGCCGCCCATCCTGGCCGCCGCCGAAGAGCAGTGGCTGCTCGATCGCCTCCGGGCGGCGGAACTGGCCACCCTGGTGGAAGAGACCGCCCCTGGCGGCGTGGTGACCGATCGGATGCGCGAAGCGCTGCTGACCAACGCCGGGGTCGTGTCCGTGGCCTTCCAGATCCGCGGCGAGCGCCGGCTGATCCTGCAGGCGCCGCGCCTGGCGCGCCCGCCCAACCTGCTGGACCTTCGGCAGGGCATGTCCTGGTGGGCGCCGTTCGAGACCCTGGTCACGCCGAAGGACCGGATGCTGCGGGTGATGTCCAAGCCCCGCTTCAGGGAAGGGGCCTTCGTCGAGATCGTGACCCCGGAAGCGCCTCTGCGGGCCGAACTCTATACGCAGCTGGGGCGCCTGATGGGTGTGGCCCTCTTCACATCCGTAGTCGCCGGGGGCGTGGTCTATCTGGCCCTGACCCTGTTCCTTGTCCGCCCGATGCAGCGAATCACCCGCTCGATGGAGAGCTTCCGTGAGAACCCGGAGGATCCGCGCGCCCGGATCGAGCCTTCAGGGCGTCACGACGAGATCGGGCGGGCGGAGGGGGAGCTGGCGCGGATGCAGACGGACCTTACCGCGGCCCTCGCCTCCCGTGCGCGACTGGCCGCCCTGGGCGAGGGTGTGGCGAAGATCAGCCACGATCTGCGCAACATGCTCACCAGCGCCCAGATCGCGTCGGAACGGATCGCCGCATCGGGCGACCCGCGCGTAGCCCAGACCCTGCCCCGACTCGAGCGGGCCCTGAACCGCGCCCTCACCCTGGCGACCAACGTCCTGACCTTCGGCCGCAGCGAGGAGCCAGCGCCGGACGCGCGGCCGACCCCGCTTCGCGCAGCCCTGGATGCGGCAGCGGAGGACGCGGGTCTCGCGGGCGCGGGCGTGCGCCTGGAGACTTCGGTCGGTCCCGGAACCACAGTCCGCGCAGACCCCGACCAGCTGCACAGGATTCTGGTCAACCTGCTCAAGAACGCCCGCGAGGCGATCGAGGACAATCCGGAGCGGAACTCCGTCGGCCGTGTGCGGGTAGACCTCGTGCCTGGCGAGCGCGACGACATTCTGCGCCTGGCCGACAACGGTCCAGGCTTGCCGGAACGCGCCCGCAGCCACCTTTTCCAGCCATTCGCCGGTTCCGGCCGCCGCGGAGGCGTTGGCCTGGGCCTTGCGATCGCCCGGGAACTGGCCCAGGCCCACGGCGGCGACCTCGATCTCGTCGACACCGGCCCCTCCGGCACGATTTTCGAACTCCGCCTCCCCAAGTAGCCGCCCCCACGCATTCGAGGCGGGCGTGCACTCGTCCACAGAGATGCGCGGGACAATGAGGCGCGTGGAGGAAGAAGAGGCGCGTCGAAGGCGCGAATAATCTTCCGCTACCGGGGCAGATGCGCCCAAGGGCGCGCCGGCAACACGCCTGAGCTTCTCTTGGAGTCAAGGTGGCGAACACCTATGCGCCGACCTTCGCGCGCTTCGCCAAACTGAAGCCACGTGGCGATCCGCCGCCAACTTAAGGGAGCGATGAAACTATGCGGCTCCTGGATCGGCAAGATCGGCGGGGCGGTCGATGCGATTACGCGGGCGGTGGCTGCGGGGTTCTGCAGCAAGGCCAGTTCGGCAGAGCTCTTTTGCCGATCGGGTCAATTCTGCCGCTCTGGCGCGAGAACCAGATGGGGCAGGAGGGATACGCCGTTCGCTCAAGGTTACAGACGACATGCTGCTGCAAGACGACACCCGCCAGATCCTGGCGGGACCCGCGACCTTCCTTCCCGACGCCCCTCTCGCGACGAGGTTGGACGCTCAATGGTTCGAGTACAGCAAGGCCGCCAATCCGGTGCGCCCGGGTCTATCGCCCCAGATCCCATTCCACGCCTTTCCCCCCTCGCTCTATGCAGACGGCCCCACGCGCCTCGTCCCGCTGGACCTCTCGGGGCTGCTCGGCTGCCCGAGTCCCGCCACAAGTCCTGGCCTGTGCGCCAACTTCGCGCGAATCCTGCCGGGCGAGACCCTCGCGCCGGACATAGCCGCGGGCGATGCGACGTCGCTGGTGTTCTACGTGATCCGCGGCAGCGGCCACACCACGGTGTGGTCGGGGATCGGGATGCGCCCGATCGAGTGGAGCGAGGGCGACATCGTCGCCCTGCCTGGCGGCTCGGAATACGTGCACGAGGCCGGCTCGGCGGGAGCCGCCTTCTATCTCGTCCATGACGCGCCCCTGCTGACGCACCTGGGCGTCCTGGCGGCCTCGCGGAGGTTCGAGCCGACAGTGTATCCGGCCGCGACGACCCGCGCCGCCCTGGCCGAGTGCGCCCGAAGCCCTGCGGCGTCGATCCGCAGCCGCATTTCCGTGCTGTTCGGCAATGCGCGACTTCCGCGCCTGCGCACGATCACTCACGTGATCTGGGCGATGTACGGCGTGGTCCCCGCCCGCTCCATGCAGAAGCCGCACCGACATCAGTCGGTGGCGCTCGACTACATCGTCTCGTGCGGTCCGGGCGCGTATTCGCTGATCGGTCGCGAGCTCGACAGCACGGGCCGGATCGTCAAGCCGATCCGGCAGGATTGGACCGCCGGAATGGCTTTCGTCACCCCGCCGGGCTTCTGGCGCGCGCACTTCAATGAGGGCGATACGGACGCCCTCCTGCTGCCAATCCAGGACGCCGGCCTGCACACCTACCTCCGCTCGCTGGACATCCTGTTCAGCTGAACGTCAACGCCACCGGCCGTTCCGGCGGGCCCCCGGGGCGGCCGCTCGAAGGGAGATCGAGATGTCTGCAAAGCACAAGGTCATCGGCGTCCGCCGCTACGACAGTCCGGCCGGTGGGTGGGGCGCCCTCAAAGCCACCGCCAAGGCCGTTCGCGAGCAGATGGACGTGGCCGAGGCGCCCTTGCTGCTCCTTCGGACCAACAAGCCCGACGGCTTCGATTGCCCCGGCTGCGCATGGCCCGACAAGGAGCACACTTCGACCTTCCAGTTCTGCGAAAACGGCGCCAAGGCGGTCACGTGGGAGGCCACCAACAAGCGGGTGACGCCCGACTTCTTCGCCGAACACACCGTCGCGGAGCTCTCGACCTGGAGCGACTACGAGCTCGAGAACTCAGGTCGGCTCACCCATCCGATGGCCTATGACGCGGCCAGCGACACCTATCGGGCGATCTCGTGGGAGTCGGCCTTCGCCCGTATTGGCGAGACCCTGCGGGCCCTGCCGGACCCCAACCTGGCCGAATTCTACACCTCAGGCCGGGCGTCGAACGAGGCGGCCTTCCTGTACCAGATCTTCGCCCGCGAGTTCGGGACCAACAATTTTCCCGACTGCTCCAACATGTGCCACGAGGCCACCAGCGTGGGCCTGCCCCAGTCGATCGGCATCGGCAAGGGCACGGTTTCGCTCGAGGACTTCGACCACTGCGACCTGATCATCGCGATGGGCCACAATCCCGGCACTAACCATCCGCGCATGATGGGGACGCTTCACGAGTGCTCGCGCCGCGGCGTGCCGATCATCGTCTTCAACCCGCTCAAGGAGCGCGCGCTCGAGCGCTTCGCCGATCCCCAGGATCCCGTCGAGATGGGGACCTTCGGATCGACGCCGATCGCCTCCAGCTACCACCAGGTGAAAATCGGCGGTGACGCGGCGGCGCTAAAGGGCGTCATGAAGGCGGTGCTGGAGCGCGAGGACGCTGTCGGCGACGCCCTCGACCACGAGTTCCTGGAGCAGAACACGAACGGGCTCGAGCCCTTCCTCGCCGATCTCCGCGCGACGAACTGGGGGGACATCGAGCGAGAGAGCGGCCTAAGCCGAACGGACCTGCAGCGCGTCGCCATCGCCTACTTCAAGTCCAAGGCGACCATCGTGACCTACGGCATGGGGATCACCCAGCATGCGAAAGGCACTCAGAATGTGCAGCAGATCGCCAACCTGTTGCTGCTGCGGGGTAACTACGGCAAGCCCGGCGCCGGGATCTGCCCCCTCCGAGGCCATTCCAACGTCCAGGGCGACCGCTCGGTCGGCATCACCGAGAAGCCAACGCCGGAGCTGATCGAGGGCATCGAGCGCGCCTTCGGCTTCCGCGCGCCGCCCCATCACGGCCACGACGCGGTCGAGGCCATGCAGGCGATGGCCGAAGGCCGCTCGAAGGTGCTGGTCTGCCTGGGCGGCAATTTCTCGATCGCGCTTCCCGATCCGGAGGTCTGCGCGGCGGGGATGCGCAAGCTGGACCTCGCCGTCCACCTCAACACCAAGCTGAACCGTTCGCACCTCCTGGTCGGCAAGGACTCGATCATCCTGCCGGTGCTGGGACGCACGGAGCAGGACATCCAGGCAGGCGGGCCGCAAAGCGTCACCATCGAGGATTCGATGTCGATGGTGCACGCCTCGGGCGGCAAGCTGAAGCCGGCCTCCGAGCACCTGCGCTCCGAACCCGCGATCATCGCCGGCATGGCCGCCGCGACCCTCCCGGCCAGCAAGGTCGACTGGATGGGCCTGATCGAGGACTACGACCTGATCCGGGACAAGATCGAGGTCGTGTTCCCCGAGTTCGACCACTACAATATCCGCATCCGCGTTCCCGGAGGCTTCCGCCTGCCGCTCGGCCCGACCGAGCGGGTGTGGAACACGCCGTCAGGCAAGGCCGAGTTCATCGTCTTCGATGGCATCAAGGAGGATCCGGTCGTGGCGGGCGATGACGTCCTGACCCTGGCGACGATCCGCAGCCACGACCAGTACAACACCACAATCTACGGGCTCGACGATCGCTATCGCGGGGTGTTCGGCCGGCGGGACGTGGTCTTCGTGAACGGGAACGACCTCGCGCGGCTGGGCCTCGAGCATGGGGACCGCGTCGTGGTCGAGTCGGCCCTGCCCGACGGCGCCGCGCGCCGGCTCGAGGTCACCGCTGTGGACTACGACATCCCCCGCGGCTGCGTCGCCGCCTACTATCCGGAAGCCAACGGCCTGATCCCGCTCGACTTTCGCGACAAGGAGAGCGGCACGCCCTCCTACAAGTCCGCGCCGGTGCGGCTGCGAAAAGCCGCGTGATGCGCGTCTTCGGGCTCGCCGGCTGGAGCGGGGCGGGCAAGACCACCCTGATCCGCCGGCTGATCCCCCGATTGGTGGAGGACGGCCTGAGTGTGTCGACGCTCAAG
>DATHPX010000092.1:0-16466 GCA_035483335.1 Caulobacteraceae bacterium
TGTAAATGCCATTTCCTCCCTATCGGCCAGTCCCCGCTTTGCGCTTGCGCAAAGTAGGATGCCCTGTCGCAGGGGGCTTGGCTGCAAAGTGGGCGCGAAAACGCCTGAATTTGCGCACGAAAAGTCCGACGCGATCCTTGCGTAGCGCCTTAATGTCGTTTTCGTACGGACCCCGGTCCGCGGCCGGCCCTGGCCTTTCCGGAATATGGCGCCAATATGCACCGAAAGACCAAGGCGGCGTGGGTAACGCGACCGCGCGAACGCCTCGCGCCCCGACAGGCCGGAGCGGAGGTAGGACCGCAATCGCATGGCCGACGTCTTCGTATCCTATGCGCGCTCGACCGCCCGCCAGGCCAATGCGGTGGCCGAGGGCCTGCGCGCCCAGGGCTACAGCGTCTGGATCGACGCGGAACTCCCCTCGCATCGCGCCTTCCGACAGGTGATCCAGGAGCAGCTGACGGCGGCCCCCGCGGTGATCGTCATCTGGTCCCCCGATGCGGCGGTGTCCGACTGGGTCTGTTCCGAGGCCAGTCGCGCCCGGGGTGACGACAAGCTGGTGCAGGTCCGGGTCGAGAGGACCTCCCTGCCCATGCCCTTCGACCAGATCCAGTGCGCCGATCTCGGCGGCTGGACCGGAGAGTCCGACCATCACGGCTGGCGGATGGTCCTGGCCAGCGTCGCCGAACTGGTCGGCCGCGGCCGCGGCCGCGACGCGCCGGGGAATGGGTCGTCGGCAGAGCCTGCCTCACATGCCGTCCCCGATCCCGGAGCGCGTCCCGCCCTCGCCCTCCCCGACAAGCCCTCGATTGCCGTCCTGCCGTTCAAGAATCTGAGCGGGGATCCCGGACAGGAATACTTCGCCGACGCCGTCACCGAAGACATCGTCACGGCCCTGTCGAGATGGCGCTGGTTCTTCGTCATCGATCGCCACTCGAGCTTCACCTACAAGGATCGCAACGTGGAGCTCGCCCGGATCAGCCGCGAGCTTGGCGTGCACTACATCCTCGAGGGCAGCGTCCGGACGGCCGGGGGACGCGCCCGCGTTACGGCCCAGCTCGTCGACGCCCTGACTGGCTCGATGCTGTGGGCGGACAAGCTCGATCGCGACCTTGCGGACATCCTCGCCCTCCAGGACGAGATCACCGAGCAGGTTGTCGCCGCCATCGAGCCCGCCATGCTCCAGAGCGTTGGCGCGCGGCTCGGCCGCAAGGGGCCGGTCGATTTCACCGCGCTCGACTGCTGCTACCGGGGCATGTGCCGGCTCAACAGCAAGTGGGTCGACTCCGCCGATAACGCCCTCGCCCTGTTCCAGGAGGCCATTTCACGCGAGCCCCAGCTGGCCCTGGGCCATATCGGTGTGGCCCGCATCCTCTATGGGCGCGCGATTCTCGGCTTCGCGCCCGATCCCGTCGAGACCCTTCACGCCTCGCGGGAGGCGGCCCAGACCGGCATCCACCTGGATCCGCAGGACGCCTACGGCTACTTCGCGGCGGCGGGCGCATCCCTCTATCTGGGCGATCACGCCTCCGCGCTGGACGAGGTGCGCCGCGCGATCTCGCTCAATCCGAACTTCGCCTACGCCCACTACCGGCTGGGCCAGGTGCTGACCTTCAGCGGCGCGCCCGCTGAGGCTGTCGCGCCGATCGAGCGGAGCCTCCGCCTGAGCCCCTACGATCCCCAGATGGGGACGATGCTGGAGACCCTCGCCCTGGCCCACTACCACAGCGGGAACTACGAGGAGGCCGCGCGGCATGCGAAGGCGTCCAGCCGCGTTGCGGGCGCCGGCTCGCGGGTCCTCGTGGCGAGCCTTGCCAGGCTAGGCCGGATCGAGGAAGCCGCCCGCGCCTCGGTCGGGTCGCTGCCGCCGACGCCCTCGCCGCGACGCCCCCTCGCGCCGCCCTATTCGGATCCGTCCCATCTCCAGCACCTGAGGGAAGGCTACCGGCTGGCCGGACGGAATACGGTGAACTGACTTCTCGAGTCTCCGAACGGGGACTGCGAAACTCGCCGCTTCGATCAGGCTTTGCGGTTTACAGAAGGACCATATTTCAGTTTGCCATCCTCGGACCAAAAGCGTGTTCCGCAACAGCCCCCCAATGGGGCGTACTTTACCGTCCAGCGGCCAGGGGGTGTGCGTCGGAGGGATAGCGGCTCTTGACCAGCACGGTGATGCCCCCTCGCGTCTGCGCCGTGTCGGGCGCCTGCCAGACCGTCACTTCGTAGTCGTACCCCGGAGCCCAGGCGAAGGAGACCAAGGTCGGGGGCTGTGTCTTCAAGGCGTAGTAGATCGTGGAGCGGATGACCTCATGGATGCTCCCGGGCATCCCCTGGAGCACGTTTACGGCATGTCCATGCAGCGGAGAGCCCTGGGTCGTCAGAGCAGCGTGCAGTGGTTTGCCCGGCGCGAAGTCCTCGGCCCTGCCTGCGAGTTCATTGATACGACTCTGGCGGAACACATTGTTCAATTCGCCAAGCAGGGTTTGCATGATCGGCATGCCAGACCTCCGTCCTTTGCCTGTTCGCCTGTTTAAATCGAAGAGACGCCCCCCGTCCTTCTCGACGGTACGATCGGGTACGTTTAGATAATAACGGTCTTGAAATAATTGCAAGGACGATGTCGCAAGTCTTCACAAGGGGGCAGAGACATCAGGTTCTGGCGATGATTGTGCCGGCTCCGCCAAGGCAGCCGTGACAGGTCCGCGCGCTGTCTCGCAGCATCGCGATTTAGAGACCTGTCTTGGCCGCGACACCCTGGCGGAGCACGAGCGTCGCGCCGGCAAGCACGAACCAGACGGATTGGGCGATCAGTACGACGTCGACGACGCCCTGCAGGTTCCAGATCAGGCCTGCGAGCCCGAAGGCCTGCAAGATCGCGCCGAACGCCAGGGCGGCGTAACCGAACGCCCTTGGAAGGACGCCCGACTTCAGGACCACCACGCCCAGAGGCAGGAGCAGCGCCGGGGCGATAAGGAAGACGTGCTGGACCGCGCGGATGAGACCGTCGGCGACCATGCCCAACAGGAGGTCCTTCGTCGCGATCGCGCGGGCGGCGGCAAGGTAGAAGACGATTTCCATGAGGCTCACCATCAGGATCGTCGCGCCGGCCAGCATGGTGAGGCGCCGGCCAAAGGGGCTCGCATCGCCGCCGAGCTCGGCGACGGCAAGGGCGAAGATCACGATGAGAAGCGATCCGATTCCCTGGGCCCATCCGCCCAGGAGGATGAGCCCTTCATGCGGCGCAGCCCACGCCGCCAGCGCAGCCGTCCCCATGCCCGGCGGCGGAGCCGGGTTCATCCGAAACGAGCCCACAAGAAGCAACGACCCCGCCAGGCCGCACAGGCCAGCCACAGAGCGGAACCAGCCGGGGGACGTCTTCATGGCGATCCTGCCTTCCTGCGGGCCGCCCAAGAGCGTGGACGCCACCTCGCGGTGACGTCCATCGCGAGTGTTGTCAGGCCGGTTCCGTCGCCTTCTGCGTCGACAGCATGCGATCGAGGCGCGAGCGGATGATGCCCTCGGCCTCCGAGTTGATCCGCTTCACCAGCTCGGCGCAGGTCGGGATGTCGTGAATCAGGGCCTGGCTCTGGCCGGCGGACCAGATACCGCCGTCGATGTCGCCGCCGATCATGACGTTGGCCCGGCCGCGGGCGCCGGACACCAGCTCGCGCACGTCGTCGATGGTCTTGGTCGGGTCCTGCTGGATGCGCACGACCTCTTCGGACACCGCATTGCGTGCGACCCGCGCCGTGTTCCGCAGCGTCCTGTTGGTGAGGATCGTGTCGCGCTCGGTGTTCTTGACGATCGCCTCCTTCACGTTCTGGTGGATGGCCGCCTCCTTGGTGGCCATGAAGCGCGTGCCCATGTTGGCGCCTTCCGCGCCCAGGGCGAGCACCGCGGCGAGCGAGCGGCCGTCAGCCATGCCGCCCGAGGCTATCACCGGGATCTTCACCGCATCGACGGTCGCCGGCAGCAGCACGACCAGGCCGATGTCGTCCTCGCCCGGGTGACCGGCGCATTCAAAGCCGTCGATGGAGATCACGTCGACGCCCAGGCGCTCGGCGGTGACGCTGTGGCGGACCGAAGTGCACTTGTGGATCACCTTGATGCCGGCCTCCTTGAAGGCGGGCAGGTGGTCGATCGGGCTGCGCCCGGCGGTCTCCACGATCTTGATCCCGCTCTCGATGATCGCGCGGCGATAATCGTCATAGGGGATCGGATTGAGCGACGGCAGCAGGGTGAGGTTCACGCCGAATGGCTTCTTGGTCAGCTTGCGCGTCTTCTCGATCTCGGCGTGCAGGGCCTCGGCGGTAGGGAACAGGTGCGCGACGATGAAGCCGAGCGCGCCGGCGTTGGCGACGGCGGCCACCAGCTCGCCATAACCGACCCCGGTCATCCCCCCCATCACGATCGGGGTCTCGACCCCGAACATCTCGGTGAGTTTCGTCCTGATCATCTGTTTCCTCTCGACTGTCTTTCTGAAATAGGCGCCGCCTGCCGCCGACCCTAGCGGCTTGCGCCCGCCGCACCTAGCCCGACCTCGGGGAAGGTCGCGCACATTGATGGGGCGGGGGCGCGGCATTGAAAGGCTTCCGCGCCCGCGTCAGAACGTTCGCTCACGTACGCATCAGCCGAAGGAGGTCTCGCCATGTACGTCTCCGGCCTGGTCATCCCCGTGCCCGAGGACAAGATGGACGCCTACCGCCAGTGGGCGGAAAACGGGGCGCGGATCTTCAAGGACTATGGGTGCCTCGAGATCGTGGAGTCCTGGGAGGACTTCGTCCCCGACGGCAAGCAGACCGACTTCCGCCGCGCCGTCGCGGCCAAGGAAGGCGAGAAGATCGTCTTCACCTGGCAGGTCTGGCCGGACAAGGAGAGCTTCTACGCCGCCGAGGCCAGGATGCACGAGGACGCGCGCCTGGACGCTTCCGGCGAACCCCCCTTCGACGCCCGCCGCCTCATCCTCGGCTGCTTCCAGCCGATCTTCTCCATGGGCAGGGAGTGAGCGCGGGGCGTCGTCGACGATCCGCCCCCACATTGCGGCGACTGCGCCACGCCGGCGAGGGCGCCGGCGCTCCGTGTTCTCTCGGCCGACACCTGGGACATCACCTACATCGCAAGACTTACCCGGAGCGCCGGCGCCCTCGCCGGCGAACGGCCTCTCCGCTCCGTGGCTCCTGTCATGATCCTGCCAGGTCCAATCGTTCCCGACTTAAATCGAGGGTGTGCGTAAATCCGTCCCGCGCCTCGCGAACGAACCCGAGCGACTCCCAGAAAGGGAAGCTCGCCTCTTGCGCGTTGACCGTAACGACATCGGCGACGCCCGTGCAGCGATCCAGCAAAGCGAGCGCCAGCTGTCGGCCCACGCCCGTCCGCCTATGTGACGGCCGAATGTAGAACCGACGCATACGGAGGGCGTTCGGAACCGCCGGCTCGATCGTCAGCCCGCCAATGCCCGCCAGCTCGCAGCCGACGAAGCCCGCAAGCAGCCGTTCTCCACGCCCGTCGAAACGCATCGTCCGCTCGGCCCAGCCTTCCGCAAGACGGTCCACAAACCGATGCCCCTCCACCCTCGCCTCAGCGCGCAGGTCCTTGAAGCCCGCGGGCAACTCGCCGGTGACAGCTTCGAGCCGAACTCCAGGAACAGACTTCCGCACGACTCTCTCCTATCAGGGATACTGTTCTTATCATCCCCGTCAGGCAGATTGCCGCCTTCCTCAGGAAGTTCGCTCGCCGGCGACCATGCTCGTCGAATCTTGCGGCGGATGAGCCCGCCTGTCATGATCCAGGAATGCTCACCGTTCTACGAGCGCTGACCAATAATAACGGCCCGTTCCGGGTCGATGGTCACTGCGCGCGCTGAGCTAAGCTAGCAGGCAGCAAGGATCATGGGGCCCTCCGGTCGGTGGGCCTCTCGTAGGGGTGCGCGCGAGATCGGTCGGCCTCTTCGGAGGTAAAATGGAACCGACGACGCAATCGCCCCTGGCGGAACCGGCGGTCGAGACGCTGCGAGGCAGTATCGGCGCGACCGTGAGCCTGAACGGCTTCGTGGAGACGGTGCGCGACCAGAAGAGAATGCAGTTCCTCGTCCTGAACCTCCGTGGAAGCGCCGTTCAGGTGACGCATGAGAAAGGCGGCG
This sequence comes from Caulobacteraceae bacterium, assembly GCA_035483335.1. GTDB lineage: Bacteria > Pseudomonadota > Alphaproteobacteria > Caulobacterales > Caulobacteraceae > Acaudatibacter. Next base: position 6,137 of record DATHPX010000092.1, read on the forward strand.
AGACCGACCCTCTGGCTGAGCGCATCGCCAGCCTCACGCCCGGTTCAGCAGTAACCGTGACGGGAATCGCCAGAAACGCCCCGATGGTAAAACTGAACGGCATCGAGGTCGTGGCTACGGATGTCGTGGTCCACAGCATCGCTGCGACACCGGCGCCGATCGCTGCAGACTCTTCGCCCGACAAACAGATGGACTGGCGTTTCCTTGGACTGCGCCGCCCCGAGCAGCGCCTGATCTTCGAGGTTCAGACGACCCTGGAGCAGGCGATGCGGACCTATTGGTCGCGAAACGGCTTTATCGAGATCCACTCGCCAAAACTGATGGGGACGTTCAGCGAGTCTGGAGCTGAAGCCTTCAAGGTGGCGTATTTCGATGGCGCCGCCTACCTGGCGCAGTCGCCGCAGTTCTATAAGCAGATGGCGATGGCCGCAGGGTTCGACCGCGTGTTCGAGATTGGGCCCGCGTTTCGGGCCGAACCGTCCTTCACCTCTCGGCATGAGACGGAGTTCACCTCCATCGACATGGAGGTCGCCTGGATCGCCTCCGATCACCACCTGATGGACTTGGAGGAAACCTGGCTGACCGAGGCGCTGGGCGAGGTCGTCGCTGTCCACGGCTCGTCACTCAGCACGAAGCTGGGGGTGGAGCTCGTCGTTCCCAGCCGGCCATTTCCGCGTGTGACGATGGAAGAGGCGCAGACGATCGTCCGGGCGAGCGGCCACGAACCGACCAAGAGTGATGATCTCGACCCCGAGGGCGAGCGACGGCTGTCGGCCCATATCGCCCGCGAGTTTGGTCATCAGTTCGTATTCGTGACGGACTACCCGGTCTCCGCGAGGCCCTTCTATCATCGGCGCCACTCGGATCGACCCTGGCTAACCCAGAGTTTCGACCTGCTGTGGAACGGCGTCGAGGTGACCACGGGAGCTCAGCGCGAGCATCGATACGAGCCGTTGAAAGCTCAGGCGGTCGAGCGCGGGTACGACCTTGGGCCGCTGGGCGACTACCTCGACTTCTTTCGCTTCGGTTGCCCGCCTCACGGCGGTATGGGCGTGGGGCTGGCCCGGCTTCTCATGGTGATGCTCAAGAGGCCCAGCATCCGGGACGCGACATTCCTCAGTCGCACGCCCACGCGGCTGACGCCGTAGTTGGCGAGACTTACCCGGGAGCGCCGTGGCCCTCGCCGGTAGACGCCTCACCGCATCCACGACGCGCCTGGATCACGCCCACACACGGTTGCGGCTGAACCATGCCGGCGAGGGCGCCGGCGCTCCGTGTTCGTCCCCGACGCCTTCGACTTCCGCCCCACCCCGCCCTACCGCGCCAGGCACCCGTGAACCGCCGCGATCACCTGCGCCCCCTCGCCCACCGCGGCCGCCACGCGCTTCACGCTCCCCGCCCGCACGTCTCCGATCGCGAACACCCCGGTCCGACTGGTCTCCAGGGCGTCGTGCTCCACGCCGCCGGCGTCGCGCCCGGTGACGACGAAACCGTTGGCGTCCAGCTTCACGCCTGAGGCGGCCAGCCAGTCGGTGTTGGGCTGGGCGCCGATGAACATGAAGAGGTTGCGGATCGGCCGGCTCATCTCCTCTCCATGGGCGTCGCGCCAGCGCAGGGTCTCGAGGTGTCCATCCTCGCCCTCCGCGCCGGTGATCTGGCTGCGCACGCAGACCTCCACATTGGGTTGGGCGGCGATGCGGTCGACCAGATAGCGCGACATGCTCGCCTCGAGGCTAGGGCCGCGCACGATCAGCCACACCTTCTTCGTCTTCTCCGCGAGATAGACGACGGCCTGGCCGGCCGAATTGCCCCCGCCCACCAGCGCCACTTCCTGGTTTGCGCACAGCCGCGCCTCGGCGGGCGAGGCCCAGTAGTGGACGCAGCGGGCCTCGAAAGGCTCCAGCCCCACCCCCTCCAGGCGGCGGTAGCGCGCCCCGCTGGCGACGACCAGGCAGTGGGCGCGCGCCTCCTGGCCGCAGCCGAGGCGAAGGCGGATGGGGATTTCCCCGGGAGGCGTGAGGATCGCCACCGCCTCGTCGGGGATCGCCACCTCCACGCCGAACTTCTCGGCCTGGGCGTAGGCGCGCCCCATCAAAGCCTGGCCTGTGACGCCGGTCGGAAATCCCAGATAGTTCTCGATCCGCATCGAGGCGCCGGCCTGGCCGCCGAAGGCGCGGCAGTCCAGGGTCAGCACCGACAGGCCCTCAGATCCCGCATAGACCGAGGCCGCCAGGCCCGCCGGTCCGGCGCCGACGATCGCCAGGTCGTACACGCGGTCTGGATCGATCCGGCCCACCATGCCCAGGCACCGCGCCAGCTCGACGTCGGAAGGGTTGCGCAGCATCAGGCCGTTGGGACACAGCACCACCGGCCAATGACCCGGCGGCACGTGGAAGCGTTCGAGCAAGGCCCTGGCTTCATCGTCACTGTCCGAGTCCAGCACCATGCGCGGCTGGCCGTTGCGCGTCAGGAACACCTCCAGGCGCAGCACGTCCGGATGGTCCGCCGGTCCGATGATGATCGGCCCGCCGCCCATCTCGATCAGGGCGACCCGGCGCAGGATCAGGGCGCGCATGATCCGCTCGCCCAACTCCGCCTCCGCCACCAGCATGGCGCGAAGCCGATCGGGTGCGATCGGCACAGCCCTTGTCGGCGCGCGGGCGCGGGCGCGGGCGAATGCTGGCCGCCCCGAGAGCTGCCCAACCTCGCCCATGAAGGATCCGGGCCCGTAGACGACGATGAGCTCGCCTGCGCCGGTTGCGTCCGCCCGCGTGACCTCCACCTCCCCGCTCAGGATCAGGGTCAGGCCCCGGCCGGTCTCGCCCTGATGCATCAGGATCTCGCCCGCAGCGTAGTCACGCGCTTCGCCAAACCGAGCCAGGCGCTCAATCGCCTCGGGCGCCAGGACCGGAAAGGCCTGGTCGCGCCGCGCCTCGAGCGTCGGGGACGTGATCGGCATGGGGCTCTCCAGCAAAAGGCGAAGTCTACGCCCGCGCCAAGAGACAATCACCGCCCCGAGGGGCTAGGTTCCATGGGTCCGAGCGCGGAGGTCCCGATGGCCGATGAATGCACCCATGGAGCCTCGATCCGGAAGGTCCATCCCAGCGCGCTCGGCTGCGAGGAGTGCCTGAAGACGGGCTCGTGGTGGGTGCACCTTCGGCTCTGCCGCACGTGCGGCCACGTCGGCTGCTGCGACGAGTCCCCCAACCGTCACGCCACCGCCCACTTCAGGGCCACCGGCCATCCCGTCATCGAAGGCTATGACCCGCCGGAGGGCTGGGGCTGGTGCTTTGTCGACGAGGTCTTCCTCGATCTCTCCGACGACAAGACCCCCCACCCCGGCCCGATCCCCCGCTTCGTGTGACCGCTCGTTCCCTGGCGGAGTTGGAGCGGCGCGGTTCCTTTGAACCACGAAAACACGAAGGACACCAAGTCTCTCCTTCGCGTCGTGGGTACTGAAAAATATTTTGAACCACGAACCTCACGAACCACACGAACGCTGTTTTATTTGCGCTTCGCGCATTCTTACGCGCCGAAGGCGCAAAAAAGATTTTCTTGTTCGTGTGGTTCGTGAGGTTTGTGGCCTCTTCTTCTTCGTGTCCTTCGTGTCTTGGTGGTTAAACTGTCACCAGACCGCCCGGAAACGAAGCGTGCGGATTGTCATGGCCATGTCGCGGATATAGCGGATTGGAACCGCGCTTCGCCTTTCCCCGCCATCTCGAAGGATCACATGACCACAGCGACCCTCGCCCCGAAGGCCGCAATGCGCCGACCCGTCCCACTGGCCCGGCAGATCCGCGACTGGCACGCCTACCTCGGAGCCCTGATCGCCCCCACCGTCCTCTTCTTCGCGACGACCGGCGTCGTGCAGCTGTGGAGCCTGCACGAGGCGCATGGCGGCTACACCCCGCCGGCCCTGCTCGAAAAGCTCGGCGCCCTGCACAAGGACCAGAAGTTCGCGATGGGCCATCACCACGAGGCCCCAGCCGCCAAGCCGGCCGCGGGGGCCCACGAGGCCGCCCATGCCCCGGAAGCGCCCAGGCCGGCGATCCTCTTGCTCAAGGCCTTCTTCACTGCGGTCGCCACCGGACTCATCGTCTCCACCGTGGCAGGGATCTGGATGGGGTTGAGCCAGAGCCCGCGGCGCCGGACCCTGGCCGTCCTCCTACTGATCGGGGCGGCGACGCCCGCGATCCTCGCCGCCCTCAGCGCCTAAGAGCGCGGCCCTTTCACGCGGCGTCATGGAAGATCACCCCCAGCGTATGGCGTAGGCCCGAGCGTACGCGGCTGACCCCATGGCGCAGGATCGCGCGCGACATGCCGCGCGCGCCGGCGACGGGGCGTTCGCGCACGGCGAAGATCACCGCATCGCCCTGGCCAAGGTCGACCACCTCCGCGCGCGACTGCATCCGCGCCCTCTGTTCTGTCAGGACGAGCTCCCCGCCGGTGAAGTCCTTCCCAGGCTGCGAGAGCAGCGCCACGACCTGCAGCGGGAAGACATGCTCGCCATAGATGTCCTGGTGCAGGCGGTTGTAGTCGCCCTCGCGGTAACGCAGCAGCAAGGGCGTCGGCCGCGTCTGGCCGGAGGCATGGCACTGGGTGCGGAAGGCGGCGAGGTCGGCCGGATAGCGCCGCTTGATGCGCATGGCCTCGTTCCAGCGATCCCCCACCGGCGCCAGGCGCGCGTAGAGGCTCTCTCGCAGGGCAGCGACGACGGGCGGCAGCGGGTCGGCGAAATAGCGGTACTCGCCCGATCCGTAGGCGTGCTTCGCCATGACGATGCGGGAGCGGAACAATTGGTCATCGTCATAGAGCGCGGCGAGGTCCTCGCACGTCCGCGCCCCAAGGAGTCCCGGAATGCGGGCGTGGCCCTGATCGAACAGGGCCCCCTCGATCGCCTCCCAGTCGAGCGAGTCCAACCGTCCGGCCGCCTCCGCTTCCTGAGGCTGTACGCTGTCCACCACCATTCGTGCGTCCATACGCTTAACCACCCCAACCTGTTTCCGAATCGCTCGCCCTTCCCGATCCGAAAGGGGCGCTGGCGAGACCGCAAGCCGGAGGCGGAAGTGTGGTGAAGGTCAGGAACGTCCACAAAGCGCCGCCGTGCGTTGTAAGGATTGAAGGGAAACGCAGGAGGGCGGGATGCGATTGGTTGGCGGAATCGTCCTTGGACTAGCGCTCGCGCCGGTCGCCGCCGCGCCGGCGCCGCAGGCCGCCGGCCCCGGCCTCTCCCTGGCCATCTACGCCCAAGGCCAGGCCTTCGCGCAGGATGACCGCCGCCTTGATCTTTCCGCCGGGACCCAGACCATTCTCCTCGACGGCCTGCCGCCCCAGACGCGCCCCGAGACCCTGACTCTCTCCGGCGAGGGGATCTCCGATATTGAGATCGCCTTCAGGCCCTCCGTCGACGGGGGGCAGCTTCTGCAGCGTATGGTGGGCCATCCCGTGCGGATCGTGCGTTCGGCGCCCGGCGGGACGCCCTCGACCGAGGAGGGGACCTTCCTCGGCCAGACGGGCGCGGGCCTGCTCGTGGCCCTCGGCGACCACACTGAGCTCGTCAGTCCCGCCAACCCGGGCGAACGCCTGCAGTTCGACTCCCTCGGCGATCCCGGTATCGGCGCGTCCCTGGCCAATGCGAGCCTGCGCGCCGACAAGGCCGGGCCGCACATCGCCCGCCTGACCTACATGACCGGCGGCCTCTCCTGGCGCGCCGACTATGTCGCCGACTTCGATCCGGCCGCGGGCCGGCTCGACCTGGACGGTCGTTTCGCCGTCTCCAACGCCTCCGGCGCGCCGATCAAGGACGCCTCGGTCGACCTCGTATCGGGCAATGTCGCGCTCGGCGGCCCGGTGTTCCAGCCGCGCCCGATGGCGATGGTGATGGCCAAAAGCGCGGGCCCCGAGATGGAGGCCGTGGGCGAGACCCACGTCTATCACCTGCCCGATCGCCTCAACCTGACCGATGGCGAGACGCGCACGCTCGGCTTCCTCGAGGCGCGCCGCGCGCCTGCCCGCCAGTCCTGGCGGTGGACCGCCTACGGCTTCGAGAGCTCCGAGCAGCCCTCTCACGCCCAGGTCGTGGTCGACTTCGCCAACCGCGGGGCCAGCCTCGATCGCCCCCTGCCGGAAGGGACGATCCGCGTGTTCCAAGCCGATGCGAGCGGCCGGCGAATCCTCGTGGGCGAAAGCCAGATCGGCCCAACGCCGGCCGGCTCGGATCTCACTCTGATGCTGGGCGAGGCCTATGACGTCACCATCAAGCCCACTCTCGTCTCCACCCAGCCTGCCGGCCTCCACCGCACGCGCTACGCCATGAGCTACGAAGTTCGGAACGCCAGGGCGACGCAGGTCACCGTCGACCTGCGCCAGTCAGGCCTGGGCGGCGACACGCGGGTGATCTCCGAATCCATCCCCGGCCGCGCCCTCGACGCCCGCACCCGCGCCTGGTCCGTCCCCGTCCCCGCCGGCGGCGAGACGACCGTGACGGCGGAGCTGGAGACGGGGACGCCGTGATCCGTCCCTCCCCTGATGGGGTCCTTCCGGGGGAGTGTTGTGAAACGCTCCGTTTTCTTTTTCTCCCGTCATCCCGGGCCGTAGCGAACCCGGCAGCGCCGGGTGAAGCGAGGACCCGGGACCCAGGGCCACGCCCGCGATACTGCGAGTGGCGAACCCAAACATCCGCTACAGCCACCTGGGTCCCGGGTCCTCGCTTCGCTACGCTCGCTACGGCCCGGGATGACGGACGAAATTGGGAGTTTCGCAAAAGTCCGGGAGGGGAGGGATGGGTTGGGTCTCACCCAACCACAGCCCTCAGCGCCGCGACGTCCGCCGGCCTGGTCCAGCAGCAGCCTCCGATCAGCCGCGCTCCTGCGGCCCGCCAACTCGAGGCGAGCTGGGCAAGCGGGGGATGGTCGGCGCCGTCCGGTCCTCCCCCACCGTTCGGATAGACCACGATCGGCTTGCCCGTGACCGCGGCGATCCGGCTCACCAGCTCGCTTATGCGCCCGGGCGCGGTGCAGTTGACCCCGACCGCCGCGACGCAGCCGCGATCGGCGACGGCCTGGATGGCCGCCTCGATCGTCGCCCCGTCGCTGACCCGCGCCCCGTCACGGGTGCTGAACGAGACCCAGGCGCTGGCCTGCGGGAACTCCAATTCCAGCAGGTCGACGACGATCTTCGCCTCGACCGCGGAGGGGAAGGTCTCCAGCGCCAGGAAATCCACCCCGCCCTCCAGCAGGGCCGCGATCCTCGGGGCGTGGAAGTTGGTCAGCCGCGCCGGGTCCATCGGATAGTCGCCGCGGAACTCGGACCGGTCCGCCAGGGCCGCGCCGAAGGGGCCGATCCCGCCGGCGACCAGCGGGCGCAGCCGATCCGCGCGGGCCGATTCTCCGAGCCGGTCCCAGAACGCGTCGCGCTCCGTCAGCGCCAGCTCGACGGAGGTCAGGATCGCCTTGCGGGCCGCTTCCGCCGAGAGACCCCGCGCGACGAAGCCGTCGATTGAGGCCTGGTAGCTGGCGGTGACGATCACGTCCGCCCCGGCCTCCAGATAGTCGCGATGGACCTCGGCGATCGCCTGGGGCGCCTCGACGAGCAGCCGCGCCGACCATAAGGGGTCCGCCAGATCCCAGCCCCTGCGCTCCAGCTCAGTCCCCATCGCCCCATCGACGATGAGGACGTCGCGGCGAGCCAGCGCGTCGGCGAGCGGGTTTGAGGTCATGGCGCCGATCCTAGCGCCATCGAAGCCCCTACAGCGGGATGATGTTCCGCTGGCGGCTGTAGGCTAGGTAGCCGACGTTGGCGCCCAGGCGCAGTCCGACGCCCGCCCTGATGGGAGCGAGGACGATGTCGTTGGCCCGCTGGTAGTTTATGCCCAGTCCGCCGACCAGATAGGCGGAGCCCTCGACGCCCGGGAAGCGCTGGTAGATCGCGTCCGCGTACTGCAGGTTGTAGCAGAGGGTGAAGACCCGGCTGGCGTTGCCGCCGAAGTCCCAGCCGAACGAGGGGCCCTGCCAGAACACCCGCTGGGTCGGGCGCCGCTTCATGTACATCAGGCCTCGCCCATAGCGCAGGCCCACGAAGAAGGCCGCCGCGCCCTCCTCTCCGGCGATGTATGCGGTCGGCCGACCGTTGTCCTTGAAGGTCCGCTCGATGATCGCCCCAGCCGTCTCGGCGGTGACGCCCATGAAGTCGGAGACCCGGTGGACGATCTCATCCGTGGAATAGGTGTCGGCCGGCCCCTGCGGCTGGGGCGGCGGGGGTGGCGGAGGACCGCCCGGTTGGGCGTCTGGGTCGTATTGCTGGGCGCCCGCCACGCCAGGGGCGAGGGTGGCGAGGCCGGTGACGATCAGCTTGCGGCGGTCCATTTCGGCGAAGGTCCCGGGTGAAACTGTTTGGAGACCCTCTCTCGCCCCTGCGACCTTAACGCCCGCTGAATTGAAGCGCCGGGGGCGAACTGTGATAGACCCCGCGCCGACATGCCGACCGACCCGTCCCTGATCCGCAACTTCTCCATCGTCGCCCACATCGACCATGGCAAATCGACCCTGTCCGACCGCCTGATCCAGGAGACCGGAGGCCTGACCGCGCGCGAGATGAAGGAGCAGGTCCTCGACTCCATGGAGATAGAGCGCGAGCGCGGGATCACCATCAAGGCCCAGACCGTGCGCCTGACCTACCCGGCGGACGATGGCCGCACCTACACCCTCAACCTGATGGACACGCCCGGCCACGTGGACTTCGCCTACGAGGTGAGCCGCTCGCTCGCCGCGTGCGAAGGCTCGATCCTGGTTGTCGACGCCAGCCAGGGCGTCGAGGCCCAGACCCTCGCCAACGTCTACCAGGCGCTGGACAACAACCACGAGATCGTCCCGGTCCTCAACAAGATCGACCTGCCCGCCGCCGAGCCCGACCGGGTGCGCCAGCAGATCGAGGACGTGATCGGCATCGACGCCTCCGACGCAGTGGAGGCTTCGGCCAAGACGGGGCTCGGCATCCACGAGGTGCTCGAAGCGATCGTGAAGCGGCTGCCTGCCCCCAAGGGCGATGCAGCCGCCCCGCTCAAGGCCCTGCTGGTGGACGCCTGGTACGACCCCTACCTGGGGGTCGTCGTGCTCGTGCGGGTCTTCGAAGGCCTGCTCAAGGCCGGCATGCAGGTGCGCATGATGCAGAGGGGCGCGACGTACAAGGTCGACAAGATCGGCGTCTTCAAGCCCAAGGCCACGGACGTGGATGCGCTGGGGCCCGGCGAGATCGGCTTCATCACCGCCCAGATCAAGGAAGTCGCCGACGCGGCCGTGGGCGACACCATCACCGAGGAGCGCCGGCTCACCCCCACCGCCCTGCCGGGGTTCAAGCCGGTGCAGCCGGTGGTGTTCTGCGGCCTCTATCCCACCGACGCGGCCGACTTCGAGGACCTGCGCGCCGCCGTCGGGCGCCTGCGCCTCAACGACGCCAGCTTCACCTATGAGATGGAGACCAGCGCGGCGCTTGGTTTCGGCTTCCGTTGCGGGTTCCTAGGCCTGCTGCACCTGGAGATCGTCCAGGAGCGACTGGCGCGCGAGTTCAACCTCGACCTCATCGCGACCGCGCCCAGCGTCATCTACAAGGTCACGCTCACCTCCGGCGAGGTGATGGAGCTGCACAACCCAGCAGACCTGCCCGACGTGGTGCGCATCGAGTCCATCGCCGAACCGTGGATCCGCGCCACCATCTTCACTCCCGACGACTATCTCGGCGCGGTGATCAAGCTCTGCCAGGACCGCCGCGGCGAGCAGAAGGAGCTCTCCTACGTCGGCTCGCGGGCGATGGTGGTCTACGACCTGCCTCTCAACGAGGTGGTGTTCGACTTCTACGATCGTCTCAAGAGCATTTCGAAGGGCTACGCCAGCTTCGACTACCAGATGCTGGAATATCGCACCGGCGACCTGGTGAAGATGTCGATCCTGGTCAACGCCGAGCCGGTCGATGCGCTCGCCATGCTCGTCCACCGCGCCCGCGCCGAGACCCGTGGCCGGGGGATGGTGGAGAAGATGAAGGAGCTGATCCCGCCCCACCTCTTCGTCATCCCCATCCAGGCGGCCATCGGCGGCAAGATCATCGCCCGCGAGACCGTCCGCGCCCTCAGGAAGGACGTCACCGCCAAGTGCTACGGCGGCGACGCCACCAGAAAGCGCAAGCTGCTGGACAAGCAGAAGGAGGGCAAGAAGAAGATGCGCCAGTTCGGCAAGGTCGACATCCCCCAGGAAGCCTTCATCGCCGCCCTGAAGATGGACGCGGACTAGGGGGTTCCGGCTCGCCAACTCGGCGCGCCCGCCTGACAGCCGCCCTTCCG
>DATHPX010000093.1:0-25298 GCA_035483335.1 Caulobacteraceae bacterium
ATCCCCCGTCGCACCACTGCAAAGCGTGATAGGCGACAACAGCCAGGGCCGCCGCCGCGCGGAGGCCCTGGATCGAGGCGAGGACGCCTTCGTCCGCCCTCTTGCCTGGCTTCGCAGCATGCGGAAACTCCTCTCCGCGGCCGAGCGTTGCAGGACCGGGTGGGCGCCGACCGTACGCGAAGCCGCCCGTGCTTGGCTCAGGAGTGCGCTCATGCCCCTTGAAGTCTCGGTCGGACCGCCGCGCCTCAGCATCAACCAGGGCTACGGCATCCTCATCACCGAACTCGACGGCACCATCCAGTGGCCCACCGACAAGGGATTCTACCATTCCGACACCCGCATGATCTCGGCCTGGATGATTTTCGCCGACGGCCAGACCTGGAATCTCCTCAATGGGGGCAGCCTGTCCTATTACGCCGCCCGCGTCTTCCTGACGAACAAGCAGTTCGACACGTCCGACGGCCTCGTGCCCGATGGAACCCTCGCCCTAACGGTCAGCCGCAGCATCGACGGAGGAATCCACGAGGACCTCGACCTCGTGAATTATGGCTCCAATCGGGTGTCCTTCAATCTAGAGCTCGTCATCCGCAGCGACTTCGCCGACATCTTCGAGGTCAAGAGCGGCAAGTTCATCCGACGCGGCGCGATCACCTCGGACTGGTCGCCACGCCAGGCGCGCCTGCGGGCGCGCTATCGCAATCAGAACTTCCGGCGCGACCTGATCGTCGACCTCAAGTCCGCCGACTCGCCGGCCGTCTATTCCAATGGGCGCATCAGCTTCTACATCGTGCTGCCGCCTGGCGGCGCCTGGCATGCCTGCGTCCTCTACAGCGTCGCCGAACAGGACGTGATCCATCGTCCCCCCGACGACTGCATCGCCCTCCAGGGCGAGTCGGTGATGGGCAAGCGCCTGGACCTCTGGCGCTCGACGGTCCTCAAGATCGAGACGCCGAACGACGACTTCCGCCGCTTCTACGACCAGTCCCTCGCCGATATGGCCGCGCTGCGCCTGCCGATCGAGGGGACCGACCATTTCGAGTTCGTTCCGGCGGCCGGCGTTCCGTGGTTTGTCGCCCTGTTCGGCCGCGACAGCCTGATCGTCTCGCTCCAGAACGCGATGGTCTATCCGAACTTCGCCCGTGGCGCCCTGGACGTGCTTGGGAGGTTCCAGGCGCGCAAGGTCGACGACTACCACGACGCCGAGCCCGGAAAGATCCTGCACGAGATGCGACGCGGCGAGCTCGCCTATTTCAAGCTGATCCCGCACACGCCCTATTACGGCACCGCCGACGCGACGATCCTGTACCTGATCGTACTTCACAATCTGTGGCGGTGCACAGGCGATCTGGAGTTCGTCAAGCGCGTCATGCCCATCGCAGAGCGCTGCCTGGCCTGGATCGACAGGTACGGGGATCGCGACGGCGACGGATTCCAGGAGTGGCAGACCCGCTCGAGCGCGGGGTACGAGAACCAGGACTGGAAGGACTCCGGCGAGTCCTTCGTCGATCCCAAGGGGGAGATGATCAAGGGCCCCAAGGCGGCGTGCGAGCTGCAGGGCTATGTCTATGACGCCTGGTGCCGGATGGCCCAGATCTACGAGGCGCTGGGCAAGCCGGCGAAGGCCAAGCGGCTACGGTCGAAGGCTGATGACCTCTTCAAGCGGTTCAACGAGTCGTTCTGGGACGAGGCGAGCGGCTTCTACGCCTACTGCCTCGACGGGCAGAAACGCCCGGTCCTGACCGTGACGTCCAATCCGGGCCACCTTCTGTGGAGCGGGATCGTGCCCCCCGAACGCGCTGAACGTGTCGTTCGGCGGCTGATGGCGGACGACATGAACAGCGGCTGGGGTATACGGACCCTCTCGGCGCTCAACCCGGCGTTCAACCCCTACGCCTATCAGCGCGGCGCCGTGTGGCCACACGACAACGCCTTCATGGCTCATGGATTTCGGCGGTACGGCTTCGTCAAGGAGGCGCAACAGATCGCCGGGGACGTCACCAACGCCGCCAGCTATTTCGCCCTGTCGCAGATGCCCGAGCTGTATGCGGGCATTCAGCGTGAACCGCAGAACTTTCCCGTCCAGTACCTCGGCGCGAACGTTCCGCAGGGTTGGGCGGCGGGGTCGTCCTTCCAGTTCCTGCAGATGCTCGTCGGATTCCAGCCGGACGCCTCAAATGGCGTGCTCTATCTCGACCCGGCGCTGCCGGACTGGATGCCCGAGCTGACGCTCTGCGACCTGCGGCTGGGCGATCAGCTCTTCGACATCCGCTTCTGGCGGGATGGGCCGGCCACGCGATGGGACGTGATCCGCGGGGATCCCACGCACGTGATGCAGCACAATTTCGCCATCGGGACAAAGCGCTGGACATAAGGACGCTCTTGCGCGGGGCTTGCTGCAGCGCATCTAAGCCACGCCATGAGTTCCTGGTCCTCCATTCCCCGCCGCCTTCTGCTGCGCCTCGCTGGCGCCGCCCTCGCCGCCGTCCCCGCCGGCGCATTCGCCGAGGCGTCAGGAACCGCGCCGCCGAAGTCGGCCGCGGCGAGCGAGGGGGGCGGTCCGCCTCCGGGACGGCCGCCGCTGTCCGCGATCTGGAGCCAGTACTTCGCGGTCCAACGCATCTGGGCCTACGCCGACCGGCACAGCGTGGCGCCTGGCGAGAAGCTCAACGTCATGGCGGCCGGCGGCCCCGGTCAGCCAACCCGTAAGGTGAGACTGGAAGTCTTCCGAGTCGGCGCGGCCGATCCGCAGAAGGTCTGGGTCAGCGACTTCGTTGACGTGTCGTACCGCGGGGCGACCGCGTCGGGCGCCGCCATCGGTCCGGGATGGCCCCCCACCTTCGCCGAGATCGACACCACCGGCTGGCCGCCCGGCTGCTACTACGGCGACATCGTTGAGATGACCACGGCCGTGCGGGACGTGAAGGCCTGCTTCTGGGTGGTCCGCAACCCCAGGCGCTCCGGCCGGATCTTGGTTCGGTTGGGGACCAACACCTATCAGGCCTACAACGACTGGGGCGGCCACAGCATCTACCCCAACGACGATGACGAGAACCGCGGCCTGATGGTCTCGTTCGACAGGCCCTGCACGCCCAGCTTCTGGGAATATGACGTCTACATGGCCCAGTGGCTCGAGGGCCTCGCCCAGAGCCTCGGCGGCGTCGACTACGCCACGAATTTCGACGTGCACTCCGATCCGGCAATTCTGGATCCCTACGCCCTGGTGATCACCGGGTCCCACGACGAGTACTGGAGCAAGGAGGAGTTCGACGCCTTCTGGAAGCGCATCTTCCAGCAGGGAAAGAACGTCGCCTTCTTCGGCGCCAACACCGCCTACTGCCAGGTGCGCTACGGGGATCTCGACCGAGCGCCCGGAACGCCCGACCGGGGGCGACAGCTGGTCTGCTACAAGACCGCCTCCGATCCGATCACTCGTCGGGGCGGCTCGACGGATCCGCGCCTTCTGGAGACCAGCAACTTCCGCACTAACGCCCGTCGGCCCGAGAGCATGCTGATAGGCAGCGCCTTCCAGAACTGGTTTGAGCCGGCCACGGCCCAGCGTCCGACCTTTCAGGTCGTGCGGACCGACCTGCCATTTTTCGAAGGCACCGGCTGGAAGGTCGGCGACGCGGCGGCCGACGTGATCGGCTACGAGTGGGACAATCGCGATCCCGACGGCGACGGCAAGCGTCTCTGGGCGGACGGCAAGTCGCTGATCCCCGCGATCGATTCGAACCGGATCATGGTGCTCTTCCGTGGAAACGCGGTGGCCGCCGACGGCACGACGGGCCTGGCGGAAGCGACCTACTTTCGCTCCCCCGCCGGGGCTCAGGTGTTCAACGCCGCGGCGATCCGCTGGGCCTGGGGCCTGGGCAAAGAGAGCTTCGTGAACGCGCCCTTCCAGCGTTTCAACGAGAATCTGGTGCGCGCCCTCAGCGGCGCGCCGGCGCGAGGCTGAGGCGAAGGTTAGGCGGCCGCGAAGGTCCTGCGGCGGCGCCAGAGCGGTCCGCGGGCCGCCGCCCGGACCGTCCCGCCTTCGATCTTCCTGTCGATCGCCGCGCAGATCATCCGCGCGGCGAAACGGTGAGAAGTCAGCAGGTCCGCCGCGAGCGGGCCCGCCAGGGGCACGGCGGTGATGGCGGTTCGACCGACCATGAGGACGGCGGCGAACGCCAGGGTTCCTGCGGGAACGCCCGCGCGGACGCCCTGGCCGACGATGAAGGCGCCGGCGGCGAGGCTGTAGGCCTCGCCCAGGCCCGGGACCCAGTCGAGGATACCATCCACGCCGAGGCCGAACGGACCCAGCCTGATCAGGCCGTCCGAAAGCCTCCCGACGAGATCGACGCTACGGCGGATCGCGTGAAGATCGGGTTCGCGAGTCATCGTTTGGACATGGGGGGTCGCCCCATCCCTCGCCAGAGCGTGGAAATCAGACGCTTCGCCGCGCCCACCGATCGAGCCTCCCCGGCTGAGCTAAGGGCGCGATGGGCTCAGGGCGCGTAGCTGCTGCGGGCTTTCACGCCCCAGTGGCCGTCCTGACAGGTGACGACGTAGATCGAATCGAAGCCGCCGATGACGCTGCCGTCGGCGCGGTAGCGGGTGAACCGGGTGTCGATGTGCACCTTGTCGGACCCGCTGTGGATGACGTCCCTGCGCTCCCACGCCGAATGGTCCCACTCGGCCAGAGCGCCCGTCTCGAACATCGCCGGCTGATGGTCGCCCTTCTCGATGACCCTCAGAGTGTTGGAGGCCAGGCGCACGCTCGGAAAATTGAATGTGGCCTCGAAGGCCTCGACGTCCCGAGCGTTGAAGGCGGCCATGAAGTCGTCAAGCACCTTCATCGCCGCCGCGATCTCCGCAACGTCCCTCGTCACCTGGTCACGCCTCCTGTTAGGAAAGGTGTAGAGCTTGATCGCGGCCCGCGCCAGAGCGTGGATACGCGCCCGCCCGACGCCCGCTCGAATGGACAGGAGTGACGTCGATCGTCTTGGAGCGACATGCTGGACAGGGGGCGTACGAATTTTTTCGGTCGGCATATTGACGCGACCGCCCGCGGACGACACATCAAGTGTCGCCGCGGGCATCCCCCCCGTTCTCGCGGCTCGACTGGCCCGGCGGGTTGAAGCAAATTCCTCGCCGGGCCACCTTTTTCTTAACACGATGAATTGGGCAAGAGCCCGTGGGCGCCAGTCGCGTGACGGGGGCCGTGAAGTGTCACAAATACCACACCGCGCGGGCGCACATGCGAAGCCCCACTCGAAGAAGTTCGAGGTAAGACGTTGATATATAATATATATTCGAGATCGAAAATTTTCATGTTGTTTGACGCCCGAAAACGTTCCTTTTCCGACATCGAAACAACAACGACACAATTGCCGCCGTGCGACCTCGTACGGAACCTCAGGCGCCCTGCGCCACTGCGTTGAGGCGGGCGTAGGCGCCGCCGAGGGCGACGAGGTCGGTGTGGCGGCCTTCCTCGATGACCCGACCATCCTGGAACACCAGGATCCTGTCCGCATGGCGGATGGTGGAGAGCCGGTGGGCGATGATGATGGTCGTCCGTCCGGCCATGAGTTCATCGGTCGCCGCCTGGACCTGGACCTCGGTCTCCACGTCGAGCGACGAGGTCGCCTCGTCGAGCACCAGGATCGGGGCGTCGGCAAGGAAGGCGCGGGCGATCGCCACGCGCTGGCGCTCGCCCCCTGACAGTTTCACGCCCCGCTCGCCCACCAGGGTCTCATAGCCCTTGGGGAGGCCGGCGATGAAGTCGTCGGCGCGCGCGCGGCGGGCGGCGAGACGGATCTCCTCCGGCGTGGCGCCCGGACGCGCATAGGCGATGTTCTCGGCGATGGTCCGGTGGAACAGGGCAGGGTCCTGGGGCACCACGGCGACGGCGCGGCGCAGGCTGGCCTGGGTCACCCGGGCGATATCCTGGCCGTCGATCAGGATCCGACCTCCCGAGAGGTCATAGAGCCGCTGGACCAGCTTGACGAAAGTCGATTTGCCCGACCCCGTAGCCCCCACCAGCGCAAGGCGTTCACCAGGGCGGATCACGAGGTTGAAGTGGTCGTAGAGCGGAGCGAGGGCGGCCTTGTAGCGGAAGGTGACGTCCTCGAAGACGATCTCGCCCATCTGACCGACAAACTGTTCAGCGCCCGGCGTATCGGCCACCTGGGGCTCGGTCCGGGCGTAGCGCGCAACATCCTCCACGTCGGCGAGGCCACGCTGGGCCATGCGGATGTTCTCGCCGATATTGCGCAGATAGCCGCTCATCACCAGGAACGAGGTGATCACGAAGGCCACGCCCCCGGCGGTGGCCTCGCCGCGGGACCAGCGCAGGATCACGAGCCCGGTGAGGCCGGCCTGCAGGGTCCCCAGCAGGATGTTCTGGATCAGCCAGACGTCCATGTAGCGGTACCAGGTCTTCAGCGTCGCCCGACGCCAGTCGCTGGTCACCTGGCCGATGCGCGTCTCCTCGCGGGTCTCGGCGCCGAAGCTCTTCACCACCGCGTTCGAGGAGATCGAGTCGGCCAGGGCGCCGCCGATGCGCGAATCCATGGCCACCGAGCGCATGTTCGCCTTGCGCACGTAGAGGTTGGTCATGACGAGGTTGGCGACGACGTAGACGATCACCATGCCTAAGGAGAAGGCGCCCACCACCGGCCAGCGCAGGATCATCTGCAGCGAGATGCCAAAGAGGATCAGGATCGCCGGGGCGATAAACAGGACGATGGCGTCGGCGGTGCTGTCGTAGCCCCACATGGCGCGCGACAGCCGACGCACCGTGGCGCCGGCGAAGGTGTCGCCGTGCCAGTCGGCGGAGAAGCTCTGGACGCGCCGGAAGCCCTCGTTTGTCATCTCCTCCATGGTCCGGGCCGCCAGTGGGTTCCAGAAGCGCATGGCCGCGTTCCGCAGCAGGGCGAAGCCGAAATAGACGCCCACGAAGAACAGCCATGCCTTCCACGCGCTCCCCGCGTGGGCAGGACCGCGCACGGCGGCGTCCACCAGGGCCTGCGAGGCGCGGGGAACCAGGAGCTCGCACGCGATCGCGCTGAGCGTGAAGCCGACGGTAGCCGTCATCAGCCACGGTCTGCGGCGCCAGTAGCCGGCGATGAAGGCGAGGACTTCCCGGTTCGAGAGCAGCCGCCTGCGCGCGCTCTCGTCGTCCTCGTACTGCTCCATGGACATGACCTACCCCTTGGCCGCCAAAGGTAGGTGTTCGCGCTCCACAGCAGCAGGCTCAGCTGACAATTTCTTGCCATCCGGGCCGGAAAATCACATCAGGCGCAGGCCGTGGACACTGTTTTACCCGACGCAGAGCCCGACAACTGGGTCGACCGCCATGCGCCGGAGCCCCTGCGCCCCTGGCTGAAGCTGGCCAGGCTCGACCGACCCACGGGGATCTGGCTCCTGATGCTGCCCGGCTGGCAGGGGATCGCCCTGGCCGGCGCGATGCGCGGCGCCTGGCCCAACCCGTGGCTGCTGGGAGCCTTCCTCGTCGGCGCCGTGCTGATGCGCGCGGCCGGCTGCGCGGTGAACGACGTCGCCGACAGGGATTTCGACGCCCGCGTTGCGCGCACTGCGGCGAGGCCGGTGGCCAGCGGGCGGATCAGCCGCAAGGCCGCCCTCGCCTTCGCCCTGGCCTGCACGACGGCGAGCCTGGTCATCCTGCTGTTCCTCAATCTCACGAGTTTCTGGCTCGCCGCGGCCTCGTTGCCGTTGATCGCGGCATACCCCTTCATGAAGCGGATCACCTGGTGGCCGCAGGCGTGGCTGGGTCTGACGTTCAACTGGGGCGCCCTGCTGGGCTACGCAGCGGCGCAGGGCGGCGAACCTCTGCTCGGGCGGGTGGGGCTGACGGTTGGATCGAGCCTGCCCCTTGGCGAATACTGGGCTCCCTCAGTGCTTCTCTACGCCTCGGGCATCGCCTGGACCCTCGGCTACGACACGATCTACGCGCTGCAGGATATCGAGGACGACGCCCTTGTGGGCGTGAAGTCCACCGCCCGACGGCTGGGCCGTCACGCGCCGGCCTTCGTCCTGGCCTGCTATCTGGCGAGCTTCGTCCTGGCGGCTGCGGCAGGAATCTCAGGAGGGCTGGGCCCCATCTTCCCGCCCTGCCTGCTGGTCATGGGCGTGATACTGGGGTCGCAGGTCAGAAGGCTGAGGGGCGCAGACCCTGCCCGCGCCCTCGCTGCGTTCAAGGCCAACACCTGGGCCGGACTGGCGGTATTCGCCGCCTTCGCGCTTGGCAGCCTGGGAGTTAACTCCGGCTTCACCACGCCCGGCTGAATAAGGCCGCTCCGAAAAGGAAGAGCCCATGACCCTGCCGATCGACGAGGTAATCGTCGGCGACTGCATCGAAGAGATGTCGCGCCTGCCCGAGCGGTCGGTGGACCTGGTCTTCGCGGACCCGCCCTACAACCTGCAACTCGGCGGCGAACTCCTGCGCCCGGACAATTCACGCGTCGATGCGGTGGACGAGGACTGGGACCGCTTCGCCTCGTTCGAGGCCTATGACGCCTTCACCACCGCCTGGCTCGCCGCCTGCCGGCGGGTGCTGAAGGATGACGGCGCCCTGTGGGTGATCGGGAGCTATCACAACATCTTCCGCGTCGGGCGGGCGGTGCAGGACCAGGGCTTCTGGATCCTCAACGACATCGTGTGGCGCAAGGCCAATCCGATGCCGAACTTCAAGGGCACGCGGTTCTCCAACGCTCACGAGACCCTGATCTGGGCCGCCAAGATGCGCGGCGCGCGCCGCTACGCCTTCAACTACGACGCCATGAAGATGGCCAACGACGATCTGCAGATGCGCTCGGACTGGTCGCTGCCGATCTGCTCGGGCGAAGAGCGGGTGAAGGACGAGACCGGGGCCAAGGCCCACCCAACCCAGAAACCGGAGGCCCTGCTGCACCGGGTCATCCTGGCCTCCACCCAGCCCGGCGACGTCGTCCTGGATCCCTTCTTCGGCGTGGGCACGACGGGGGCGGCGGCGCGCCGGCTGGGACGGCGCTTCGTCGGCATCGAGCGCGAGGCGCGCTACGCCGAGTTGGCGCGGCGGCGCATCGCCCAGGTGATCCCCTCCGCGCCCGAGGACCTGGAGGTCACCGGGTCGAAGAAATCGGAGCCGCGCGTGCCCTTCGGGCAGATCGTGGAGGCGGGCCTGCTCAGCCCGGGCGACGTCCTGTGGTGCCCCAAGGGCCGGCGTCAGGCGAAGGTGCGCCCCGATGGCAGCCTCGCGGCCGGGGATCTCACCGGCTCGATCCACAAGGTCGGCGCGATGCTCGAGCGCCAGCCGGCCTGCAACGGCTGGACCTACTGGCACGTGCGCACGGACCGGGGGCTGCAGCCGATCGATGTCCTGCGGGCTCGGATCCGCGCTCAGATGAGCTGAGGCTCCGCCGGCGCGGCCAGGTCCACCGCCTTGCGGAAGACCGTCGGCAGGCCGCTCCTGGCCCTTTCCACCGGCGTCCATAGAAAGCCTGCGGCCGGCTCGGCCGGGGCGCAGGTCAGCACGGTCAGGCGCAGGGCGAAGTGCGTGAAGACGTGTTCAACCGCTCCCGCCTCCGTCCAGCTCGTCGTCCCTGGCGCGGCGCCGTGCGCCTCGGCCAGGGTCCACGGCTCGGCCCGCCAGGGGGTCGTGGGCAGGCCCAGCATGCCACCCAGCAGTCCGCTCGCCGGCCGCTGCTCCAGCGCCACCTGGCCCTGGGAGAGCAGGACGAAGGCGACGCCGTGGCGACGGGGCCGCTCCGCCCTGGCCTTGCGCCGGGGCCAGCCTTCCGGGGCGCCGGCGGCGAAGGCGCGGCAGTCGCCGCTTATCGGACACGCTTCGCAAAGGGGCGACCTGGGCCGGCAGATCACCGCCCCCAGATCCATCAGGGCCTGGGCCCAGTCCCCGGGCCGCTGGGCTGTGACCAGACTGGCGGCGAGGCGCTTGAGCTCGGGCTTGGCGTCCGGAAGCGGCGCCTCCACCGCAAACAGCCGCGCCATCACCCGCTCGACATTGCCGTCGACGACATTGGCCGGCCGGTCGAAGGCGATCGCGGCGACGGCGGCGGCGGTGTAGGGGCCCAGGCCCGGGAGGACGCGCAGACCCTCCTCCGTGTCCGGAAATCGCCCGTCGTGGTCGCGCGCCACGGCCCGGGCGCAGGCGAGCAGATTGCGCGCCCGGGCATAGTAGCCGAGCCCAGCCCATGCGCTCATCACCTCCGCATCCTCGGCGGCCGCCAGCGCAGTCACCGTGGGCCAGCGGCGCAGGAAGGCCTCGTAATAGGGGGCGGCGTGGACCGTGGTGGTCTGCTGCAGCATCACCTCCGACAGCCAGACGCGGTACGGATCGGCGCGGCCGCCCCTGGGCGCTCGCCAGGGCAAGGTTCGGGCGTGGCGGTCGTACCACTCCAGGAGGCGCGAACGCAGCGGGGCGACGAAGCTCATCCGTCGACCTATTATCGACTTCATGGCGCGTCCGCTTCCCTCCCCACACGAGGCAAAGCTCATCCTCGGCCGGCTGCGCACGCGGCCGGCTCCGGGGCCGCCCCCGGCCGCGGCAAAGGCGCTCACCCCCACCCTGAAACGGCTCGAGGGACGTTTCGGGCAGGGGGTCGACGGCCTCAAGGCGCGCTGGAAGGAGATCGTCGGAGATGTCCTCGCCCGGCGCACCGAGCCGATGAAGCTCTCGAAGCCCCGCGGCGGCGGCGGCGCCAGCCTCGAACTGCGCGTGGAGGGCGCAGCCGCAACCCTGATCCAGCATCAGGCGGCGGACATCCTGGCCCGGGTCAACCTGTTCCTGGGCGAGGGGGCCGTGGAGCGACTTCGCATCGTCCAGGGGCCGCTAAGAGGCGCCTCGCCCGCCCGCGCGCGCCCCGCCTGGCGACCCGGCCCTCCCCTGGACGCCCCCCTCGACGCGGCGGTGGAGGCGGCTCTGGAGAAGGAGATGGGAACAGTCCCGGAAGGGCCGCTTCGCGCCGCCCTGACGCGTCTTGGCCGGGCTGTCCGGCGCAGGGACTCCGCGTGAGGCGTAGCGGCGACTTGCCGCCCGGCCTCGATCCGGCGGATGATCCCGATCCGGACGACCGATTCTCGTCGTCGAGGGGGCCCGAGGACCTCACCTGATGCGACCGACCGCCCGATGGGCCGTCCTGCTCGTGATGCTGTGGCTGGCTGCCTGCCAGCGCCCCCATCCCGCTCCGCCGTCCGCCAATGACATGGCCATGGGATCGCCGAACGCGCCGGTCACGGTGATCGAGTACGCCTCCGTCGCGTGTCCGCACTGTGCGAGCTTCCACAACGAGGTCTTTCCGGCGTTCAAGGCGCGCTACATCGATACGGGAAAGGTTCGCTGGATCCTGCGCGAGGCGCTGACGGGTGACACGGCCCTCGCCGCAGCCGGTTTCCTTACCGCGCATTGCGCGGGAAAAGATAAATATTTCAATGTCGTGGACGACGTTTTTCACGCCCAGGCGCAGATGTACGCCAGCGGCGATCCGCAGCCGGCGATGCTCGAGATCGCCGGCCGGGCGGGCCTGACCCCGGCGCAGTTCCAGGCGTGCATCCGCGATCCGGCCGCTCTGGCGGCGATCGAGGCGCGGTGGCGCGAGGCAGAGCGACACGAAGGCGTTCGCCAGACGCCGACATTTGTGATCAACGGCCGCGTCTATGCGGGCGCCCTCACCGGCCCCGAACTCGACAGCGCCGTGGCGCGAGCCCAAGGAGTGAAGCTTTAGTATGTCGCGACACGCCGCCTTCCCATCGCTCCTGGGACTCGCACTGGCTGCAGGTCTCGCCGCAGTCTCCGGCGCGGCGGCGGCGAGCGCGCCGGAACACGCCCTGGGCTCGCCCAAGGCGCCGGTGACGGTCGTGGAATATGCGTCGGTTGGCTGTCCTCACTGCGCGACCTGGGCGAACCAGGTGTTCCCGGCCTTCAAGAAGCAGTGGATCGACACGGGCAAGGTCCGCTTCGTCTTCCACGAAATGATCACGGGCGATTCCGAGCTGGCCGTCGCCGGCTTCATGGTCGCCGACTGCGCCCAGCCGGACAAATATTTCGAGGTCGTCGACGCGATCTTCGCCGACCAGGTGGGCATCGCCCAGGGCGGCGGCGCGGCGCTGCTGAAGGTGGCGCAGGCGGCGGGAATGACCCCGGCACAGTTCGACGCCTGCCTGACCGACCACCAGGCTCTCGCAGACCTCCAGGCGCGCACCGACAAGGACGCGCAGGACCACGGGGTGGAGTTCACCCCGACCTTCTTCGTCAACGGCCAGAAAATGGCTGGCGATCCGACGTTGAAGGACCTGAGCGCCGCAATCGAGAGCGCCGAGCGCGCTCACCGGAAGGGGTAGGTCCGGGCCCTTGCACGTCACCCGCCTGCGCCTTTCGGGATTCAAGTCCTTCGTCGAAGCCACCGACTTCCTGGTCGAGCCTGGCCTGACGGGCGTGATCGGGCCCAACGGCTGCGGCAAGTCGAACCTGCTCGAGGCTCTCCGCTGGGTGATGGGCGCGACCTCGGCCAAGGCGATGCGCGGCGAGGGCATGGAGGATGTGATCTTCTCCGGCTCCTCGGGTCGGCCCTCGCGCAATCACGCCGAGGTGGTGATCACGCTCGACAACGCCGACCGCACCGCCCCGGCGGCCTATGTCGCGCATCCGGTCCTCCAGGTCAGCCGCCGCATCGAGCGCGGCGCCGGATCGACCTACCGCATCAACGGCTCGGAGGTCCGGGCGCGGGACGTGCAGCTTCTCTTCGCGGACGCCTCCACCGGGGCCAATTCCCCCGCCCTGGTGCGCCAGGGCCAGATCTCGGAGCTTATCGCGGCCAAGCCGCAGAACCGCCGGCGCATCCTCGAGGAAGCCGCCGGGGTCGCCGGACTGCACGGACGCCGCCATGAGGCGCAGCTTCGGGTGAAAGCGGCGGAAGCGAACCTCACGCGGTTGGACGACCTCGCCCGCGAAGTGGAGATGCAGCAGTCTCGCCTCAGGCGCGAGGCGCGGGCTGCGGCCCGCTACAAGCAGATCGCCGCTCAGATCCGCAAGGTGGAGGCGGCGCTGATGCACGCCCGCTGGGCGGAAGCGGCCGCGGT
This sequence comes from Caulobacteraceae bacterium, assembly GCA_035483335.1. GTDB lineage: Bacteria > Pseudomonadota > Alphaproteobacteria > Caulobacterales > Caulobacteraceae > Acaudatibacter. Next base: position 13,078 of record DATHPX010000093.1, read on the forward strand.
TCACTCGGCCGCCCGCGAGGAAGCGACAGCCGCGGTGGGCCACGCACTGACCACCGCCCAGGAGGCGGCGCGAGCGGCCACTGCTCTCATCGCCGCGGATGCGGCCCTGCCGCCCCTGAAGGAGGCCGCGGCGGCCGCCGCGGCGATCCTCGGGCGGCTGACCATCGAATCGGATCGCGCCGAGCGCGACCTCGCCGCCGCCCGCGCGGAGGCCGAGCGCCTTGCCGCCGATGTTGCGCGCCTGGTCGCGGACCGCGCCCGCGAGACAACGACCCAGGAGGATGCGAAGGCCGCTCTTCAGCGCCTCACCACGGATCTCGATCGCGTCCGCTCCGAAATCGACCAGGCGCCCGAACGCCTGCCCGCGCTGGCGGCTGAGGCCGAAGCGGCGGAAGCGGAGGCTGCGGCCCGCGCCCGAGAGGTTGAAGCCCTGGCGGCTAGGCTCGCCACCCTCCAGGCTGAGGCGCGCGCCGGCGCCGCGAGAGTGCAAGACGCGCGGGAGCGTCTCACCCGCAGTGAGCGAGCCCTGGCTCAGGCGCGGAGCGAACGCGCCGCTCTCGGGCCGGCCGAGGACCCCAGGATTCCCGCCGCCCAGGCGGCGGTGGACACCGCCAGCGCCGCCGAAGCGGAGGCGCGCGCGGCGCTGGAAGCGGCCGAGGCCGCCCGCCTCGAAGCGTCCGGGATCGAGTCCGAGCTGCGCAAGACGGCCCGCGCGGCGGAGGACGCCCTGGCCAGGCGTGAGACCTCGGCGCGCGGCCTCTCCGAATTGACGCGTGCGCCCGCGTCAGGAACCTCATCTCCCGTGCTGGAGAAGGTGACCCCGCGGTCCGGGCTCGAAGTCGCTCTCGCCGCCGCCCTGGGCGAGGATCTCTCGGCAAGCCTCGATCCCACGTCTCCCGCATTCTGGGGCGGCCGCGAGGCGCCCCTCCCGCAGTGGCCGGACGGCGTCACGCCCCTCGCCGACAGCATCGAAGCCCCGCCGGCCCTCGCGGCGCGCCTGGCCTATGTCGGGCTCGTCGAGCGGGAAGACGGAGCCCGGCTCGCCCGCCTCTCGCCCCCGGGGGCGCGGCTGGTGTCTCGCGAAGGCGATCTCTGGCGCTGGGATGGTCTGGTCGTCCGCGCGGGCGCGCCCAAGCCGGCCCAGGTGCGATTGGAGCAGCGCGCTCGTCTGGCGGCGCTGGAGGCCGAGATCGCCGAGCTGCGGCCGCAGGCGTCCAAGGCGCGGTCCGATCACGAGGCCGCCGCGCGGACCCTGGCGGAGACCGAGAAGGCGCTGTCCGCGGCGCGCAGCCGCCCAGGACCCGCCGGCGTCCAGTACGACCGCGCCCGTTCCGTTCTCGAGGCGCTCGAGCGGGAGGGGGCCAGGCGCGACGCGCGGGCGAGCGCTCTGGACGAGTCGATCGCACGCCTCTCCGCCGAGCGCGAGGACGCCAACGCGACGCTGAAGGCGGCTGTGACCTCCGCGCCCGCCGAGCGCACAGACGCCGGCCTGGAGCAGGAACTCGCCAAGGGTCGGAGCGTCGCAGGCGCGGCTCGCGAGTCCGCCTTCGCCGCGCGTTCGGCCCTGGAGCGGGAAACGGCGGCCAAGGCGGGGCGCCAACGTCGCCTCGAGCAGCTCGAACGCGAGACCCGTGACTGGAACCGCCGTACGGCGTCGGCCGCCGGGCGTCTGGATCAGCTGGGGAAAGAAGAGGCCCAGGTGCGCAGCGCCCTGGCCGAGGCGCGGCAGGCGCCCGAACGCCTGGAGCGTCGCCGGATCGACGTGGCCGACCAGATGGCGAAGGCCCAGGCGCGCCAGGGAGAAGCCTCAAGCGCCCTGGCGACAGGCGAGTCCGCACGGTCCGACGCCGAGCGCGCGGCGCGTCAGGCGGACGCCCGCGCGGCGGACGCACGTGAGGTTCGGGCGGGAACCGAGGCGCGTCTCGAGGCGGCCGCAGCGACGCTCGTCTCCCTCAGGACGACCCTCACCGAAGCGACCGGACTGGAGCCGGAGGCCCTGGGCCGGACCATCGCGGAGGACGCCGTCGCCCTGCCCGCCGGCGCAGTGGCGATGGAGGCCCATCTCACGGCGCTGGAGCGAGATCTGCAGGCCCTCGGTGCGGTGAACCTGCGGGCCGAGGAAGAGGCCGCAGAATTCGACGCCCGCCTTGGGGGCCTGGCGGCGGAACGCGACGACCTCTCCGCCGCGCTCGCCCGGCTACACCAGGCCATAGAGGAGCTCAACGCCGAAGGCCGCGAACGCCTCACCGCCGCCTTCGAGGTGATCGATGCGAACTTTCGCGACCTCTTCACGACTCTGTTCGAAGGCGGCTCTGCGGAACTGCGGCTGGTGGAGTCGGACGATCCGCTGGAGTCCGGTCTCGAGATCTACGCCTGCCCGCCCGGCAAGCGCATGTCGGCGATGAGCCTGATGAGCGGCGGCGAGCAGGCCCTGACCGCAGCGGCGCTGATCTTCGCGGTGTTCCTTTGCGCGCCCGCCCCGATCTGCGTGCTCGACGAGGTGGACGCGCCGCTCGATGACGCCAATGTCGAGCGGTTCTGCAATCTGCTCGATGCGATGCGTCAACGGGCCGCGACGCGCTTCCTGACCATCACCCACAATCCCCTGACCATGTCGCGTATGGACCGCCTCTTCGGCGTGACCATGCGAGAGCGGGGGGTCTCGCAGCTGGTCTCGGTGGACCTTCGCCAGGCAGAGGCCCTGGTGACGAGCTGAGCCTGCGGCCGGCGTGGCGCACGGTCGCGGCCGCCCTGATCGGACACACATCCGGAGCGGGGCTTGAAAACTGAATTATTTCAGTGAATTATCGCAAGATCACGCAGTCTTGACCTGCGGGGGCCGCCTCTATAGGTTCCGCGCCGACCTGACCGGGCCTCGGCGGGGGACGCCAAAGGTCAGCCAAGGCCTTCGTCGTCCATGCCCAAGTCCCACGACCCTGGTCCCGACCCTCTCGGGCGGCTCGACGAACGCCTCGCGGCGTTCGACGCCGACCGGCGCAAGCCGCGGACGGGAATGGGAAATGAGGCTGCAGACGGCTATCGCCTTCTCGGCCAGATGCTTGGCGGCGTGCTCGGTGGGGTCGGTCTGGGCTGGCTCCTGGATCGTTTCGCCCACACCAGCCCCTTCGGCGTCGTGGGCGGCCTGCTGATCGGAACGACGTTGGCGCTTGTCACGACGATCCGAACGGCCACCCGGATGAGCGACCGGGCCCAGAAGAACATCCCTCCGGCGCCTCCAGCGCCTGAGGCGGACGACGAAGATTGACGTGACGAAGACCGATAACGGACGCGGGAACCCGAGCTAGAAGACGATGGCCGCTATCGAACCGATGGAGCAGTTCCTGATCCACAAGGTCGTGCCCGTGAACCCGATTGCGGTTCCGGTCATCGGCCAGCTGGACCTGTCCATCACCAATTCCGTGCTGTTCATGCTCATCGCCGCGGGCATTCTCAGCCTGTTCTTCTTCGCTGCCGCAAAGCGCCAGATCGTGCCCGGCCGAATGCAGGCCCTGGCGGAAATGACCTACGGCATGGTGGACGGGGTCCTGACCGGCGGGATCATCGGCGATCGCGGCCGACCCTTCTTGCCGTTCATCCTCACGCTGTTCCTATTCATCGCCACCCTGAACGTCCTAGGCCTGGCGCCAGGCGGTTTCGCGGTCACCTCGCAACTCGCAGTGACAACAGCCCTGGCGGTGATGACCTTCCTGATCGTCATTATCGTCGGCCTCATCCGCAATGGCCTCGGGTTCTTCAAGCTGTTCATGCCCTCGGGCATGCCGCTGCCGATGGCGCTGCTGATCATGCCCATCGAGATCATCTCCTTCATGGTCCGCCCGCTCACCCTGGCGATGCGTCTCTTCGGCAACATGCTGGGCGGCCACGTGGTCACCTACATGTTCGCCAGCTTCGTCATCGGCCTGGGCCTGTTCGGTCTGCACGGCGCAGGGATCGCCCATCTGGGGCTAGCCGGTTCCGCCGTCTCGTTCCTGATGATCGTGGCCCTGACCACGCTCGAGTTCGTTGTCGCCTTCTTGCAGGCCTTCGTCTTCGCGGCGCTCGCCTGCGTTTACCTCAACGAGGTCGTCAACCTCGGTCACGGGCACTAGAGCCCCCCTCACCTTCAGACCCCTCAACAAGGACCCATAGGAAAATGGATCAGACTGCTGCGAAGTACATCGGCGCGGGCCTGGCGATGACCGGCCTGATCGGCGCCGGCGCTGGCCTCGGCATCCTGTTCGGCGGCTACCTGCAAGCCGCCATGCGCAACCCCGCCGCCGCCGCCAGCGAGCGCGTGTGGCTGTTCCTGGGCATGGCGCTCGCCGAGTCCATGGGCATCTTCGGGCTCGTGATGGGCTTCGTCATCCTCTTCGTGAAGGTCTAAGGGACCCCTCGTCAGTCCATGATCGATCCCGCGCACGCGCAGGCGGCCGCACCCGCCGCTGAGGGGGCCGGCGGCCTGCCTCAGTTCGATATCTCCATGTGGCCCGGACAGATCGTCTGGGCGCTGGTGATCTTTGCGGTGCTGTATTTCCTGTTCGCGCGCGTGTTCGTGCCCCGGATCGCCGACACCATTGGCGATCGCGAGGACAAGATCGCTGGCGACATCGGCGACGCCCGCAGGCTGCGGGACGCCGCCAAGGCCGACATGGACGCCGCCGCAGCCGAAATGGCCCAGGCCCGCGCGCAGGCCCACAAGGTCGCCGCGGAGGCCGCTGCTGAGGCGAAGGCTCTCGCCGCGGCCCGTCAGGCCGAGGAGGAGGCTCGTCTCGCTCAGGTCCTTTCGGCGGCTGAGACGAGGATCGCCGAAGCCCGCGCGCAGGCCATGGGGCATGTGCGGGGAATCGCCGTGGACGCGGCCCAGGCCATGATCGCCAAGCTCACCGGCGCTCAGGCCGGGCGGAACGAGGTCGAGCGGGCCCTCGACGCGGCGCAGGCCTAGGGAGGAATCGCGACCCATGCCTTCGGTTCTGACCAATCCTCAGGACGCCCACTTCTGGGCCTTCATCGCACTGCTGGTGCTGCTGGCCGTCCTCTGGCGGGCCAAGGCGCATACCATGCTCGGCAAGGCGCTCGACACCTCGGGCGACACGGTCAAGGCCCAGCTCGCCGAAGCCGCCCGCCTGCGCCAGGAGGCGCAGGACCTGCTTGCCCAGATCCAGACGCAGCGCGCTGAAACCGAGCGGGCTGCGGCGGAGCTGATGGCGGCCGCCCAGGCCGACGCCGAGCGGCTTCGCAAGGAGTCGGCGGCTCGCCTGGAAGAGGACATCCGTCGCCGCGGCGTGCTGGCCGAGCGCAAGATCGCCCTGGCCGAAGCGCAGGCGGCCAATGAAGTGAAGGCCGCCGCCGCCGAGATGGCCGCGCAGGCCGCCGAGGCCGTGCTTGCCGGGCGTCTCGCCAATGCGACCAGCGACCCGCTGATCGATCAGGGCCTCTCCCAGCTGGGCGCGCGTTTCTCCTGATCGCAGCCTAGAGCAAACCCCGTTCAGACAGGACCGTCTGAACGGGGATGATTTGCTCTAGATTCAAAAGTGTAGAGCCCGATTCACCGTTTGCATCTGTTCCGTGCAAACGGATCAGTCTCTAAGCGTTCGGCCCCACGGCCGGGCAAGCGAAGCGGCCGCCAACGGCGCCGTTCCGCAGATAGACGACGACCTCGGACGGCTTGCCCGCGCGGGCAAGCCGCTGCGCCAGCCGGAGGGCGGCGTCCTCCGCCTTGGCGCCGCTGTTGAAGACCTGCGGGTTGTCGACCTCCGCCTGGCGGACGGCCCATCCCTCAGCCAGAGGCTCGACGTAGATCGTGCTGATCATCTGGGTTCGGTCCTCCGACCCGCCCCCCGTCAGCAGGTCGATAAGCTTCTTACGCTCGATAGGTTGCCAGCACCCCGTAACCTTCGTGTGACGGCCCCCGAATTGATCGGTGTCGCTCGTGAGATGCGCACGCCGCGTCGGTGGCGAGCCTCGCCGTGATGTTGGACGCGTCAGCAACGGAGCCGCACGAGCCGTGACAACCGAAGCGATCGACAGTCCCTCTGCGACAGAAGCGCGTCCTCCGCTCCCAAGACGCGAGGTGATCCGTCGGCATTCGGCCGTCGTCAGGCTCACCCACTGGATCAACGTCCTGGTCGTGAGCCTGCTGCTGATGAGCGGCCTGCAGATCTTCAACGCCCACCCGATGCTCTACTGGGGCTCCTACGGCGCCGACTTCGACCATGCGTGGCTGAAGGCGATCGCCCATAGCACACCCGCAGGCCTAAGGGGGGGCCTTCAGATCGGGGGCCTCAAGCTCGACACCACAGGCTTCATTGGCGTCTCCAAGGGGCCTTCGGGGGAGACCATGGTGCGCGGTTTCCCGACCTGGGCGACCCTGCCGAGCTGGCAGGATTTGGCGACCGGGCGGCGCTGGCACTTCTTCCTCGCGTGGGTCCTCGTCCTCAACGGTCTGGTCTATCTCGCGGCCGGAGCCCTGAACGGCCATCTCCGGCGAGACCTCGCGCCGACACGCCGGGAGCTGTCGCCCCGCAACCTCTTCGCCAGCGTGGTCGATCACATCCGACTGCGCCATCCCGCCGGCGAGGCGGCGAAGCGTTACAACGTGCTGCAGAAGCTGGCCTATGTCGGGGTGGTCTTCGTGCTTCTGCCCGGCATGGTCATCACGGGCCTCGCCATGTCGCCGGGCGTGGACGCCTTCGCCCCGTGGCTGACGAGCGTGCTCGGCGGACGCCCCTCGGCGCGCTCGATTCACTTCATCTTCGCCAACCTGATCGTCCTTTTCGTGATCGTGCACGTGGTCGAGGTCTTCCTCGCGGGGGTGTTCAACGAGGTCGGATCGATGATCACCGGGCGTTACGCCGTCCCCAGGGAGCACGAGCAATGAGCCGTCTACTGCTCTCCCGGCGGCGCCTGGTGGGCGCAGCGACCGTCGGCATGGCCGGACTGATGCTGGAGGGCTGCGACCGGCTCTCCCACGCGCCGCGCTTCCAGGACGCCATCGGCAAGGCGACGGACCTCACGGAGGCCTCGCAGCGCCTGCTGCTGAGCGGACAGCCCCTGGCCAAGGAGTTCTCTACGGCGCAGCTGTCGCCGGTCTTCAAGCCCAATGGCAGCGTGATGCCGACCAGCGCAGCCTATCAGGACTCGATGTCCAGAAGTTTCGCCGACTGGCGCCTGGCGGTGGAGGGGCTGGTGCGCCGGCCAGTGTTGCTTTCACTGGAGCAGCTGAAGTCCATGCCGGCCCGCACCCAGATCACCCGGCACGATTGCGTCGAGGGCTGGAGCGCCATCGGCGGGTGGACAGGGGTGCAGCTCGCACGAGTGCTCGCCCTGGCTTCGCCGCTGCCCCAGGCCCGCTACGTGGTCTTCCGTTGCGCCGACGACCTCGGCGGCACGGGTGACGCTCATGGCCTCTATTATGAGAGCATCGACTTCTTCGACGCCTACCACCCTCAGACGATCCTGGCCTATGCGATGAACGGCCAGCCCCTTTCCGTCGCCCACGGCGCGCCGCTTCGCCTGCGCGTGGAGCGGCAGCTCGGCTACAAGCAGGCGAAGTACGTCATGCGCATCCAGCTGGTCGACCGGATCGACGGGATCGCCGGCGGCAAGGGCGGCTTCTGGGAAGACCGCGGCTACGCCTGGTACGCGGGGATCTGAGGCGTAACCACCTACTCCAAGGCTTGCCGGATATCCGCGACCTGCGCTTCGACGCTCTCGGCGATATCGACCTTGATCACCGGTTCGTCCGGGCCGGGCGGTTCGAGGGCTTCGAACTGGCTGTCGAGGAGGGCGGCCGGCATGAAGTGGCCGTGGCGGTGAGAGAGGCGCTCGGCGATCAAGGCTTTCGATCCTTCAAGGAAGACGAGGGTCACCTGAGGTCGCCCCTGGCGGATCTGGTCGCGATAGGCCCGCTTGAGCGCCGAGCAGGTGATCACGCCGGGCTCACCCTTGGCGGCCTCGCCATCGATCCAGCGGCCGATCGCCGCCAGCCACGGCTTGCGGTCCTCGTCGTCCAAGGGGTGGCCGGCGTGCATCTTGGCGACGTTCGCCGCCGGGTGCAGGTCGTCGCCTTCCTCAAACGCCCACCCCAGCGCCTCGGCCAGGGGCTTGGCGACAGTGGTCTTGCCCGATCCGGATACCCCCATGACCACGAGGATCGGCGGCGCCATCAGGATCGAACCGTCCGCGGAAGGATGAGATCACGCACCGCCGCGGCAAAGCCGTCCTCGCTATTTGACGCGGTGACCGCGTCGGCGGCTCCCTGCACCCGCTGGGAAGACTGTCCCATGGCCACGGAGAATCCGGCCACAGCGAACATTGGCAGGTCGTTGTCCATGTCCCCGATCACCGCTGTCGCCTCCAATGGGACGCCAAGGCGTTGGGCAAGGGCGGTGACCGCTCTGCCCTTGTCCGCAGACGGGTTGGTGAAATCCAGATAGTAGGTCTGCGAGCGGCTGACATTGGCCCGTCCGGCCAGGGCCGGCCCGGACCGGACCTGGCAGAGGTCGAGCACCGCCGAATCGTCTGAGACGGCGACGATCTTGCCCACCGACCCGCGTGAAGCTTTCAGATCGTCGACCTGAGTTGGCTCGAACCCCACGGTCAGGCGTTCGCGCCAGACCTCGTCGCCCGCCGGATCGATCAGCAGCCACTCGTCGCCGGCGAAGACCCAGGCGCCCGCGCCGGTCCCTGCGATCAGATCAAGGGCTTCGTCCGCCGCGTCGGCGCTCAGGGGATGGTTTTCGAGCGTCCGCCCGTCCCGCTCGAATATGCGGCCGCCGTTGAACGCGGCGCAGGGCGCGCGCACATCCAGCGCCTCGATCAGTTGGGTCATTCCGCGGGCGGGACGGCTGGAGACGAGGCAGAAGGTCAGGCCCGCCGCGGCTATGGCGTGGCCCATCTCGATGGCGGCCGGGGTCAGCGTCTTGTCGGGCGTGACCAGGGTTCCATCGACATCGCTCACCAAGAGCCGGATCGGCGTCATCGGTGGACGGGCCGCCAGGTCCGGCCGCTTTCCCCAAGCAGGCCAGCCGCACCCTTTGGACCGTCCTCGCCCGCCGCGTAGATCTCCACCTTCCCGCCGGCCTTCCACGCCTCGAGGAAGGGCATGACCACCGACCAGCCTGCCTCCACGTCCTGCGCCCGGTTGAAGAGCGTCGGATCGCCGGTCAGCACGTCATAGACCAGGGTCTCGTAGCCCGTGGCCGGTTTCGATGGAAAGACGTCGGCATAGCGGAAGGTCATCTCGACCTCCTCCAGCTCCACATCCGGTCCCGGCCGCTTGGCGTCGAAGCACAGGCTCAGGCCCTCGTTTGGCTGAATGTGAAGGACCAGCGTGTTGGGCTTGGAAGCGCCTTCCGGAAGGTCCTGGAACAGGGTTCTGGGCGCCGCCTTGAACTGGATTGCGATCTCGGTCACCCGCCCGCTCATCGATTTTCCGGTGCGCAGGTAGAAGGGCACGCCGGCCCAGCGCCAGTTGTCCACCTCGAGCTCGAGGGCGACGAAGGTCTCGGTCTCGCTCTTGCGATCGACGTTCGGAGAGTCGCGGTAGGCGACCACATCAGTTCCCTGGACCTTTCCAGCGCCGTATTGCCCGCGCACGGACTTCTTCGCCGCCTCGTCAGGCGAATACCGACGGATCGCCTCGAGCACGCGCCCCTTCTCCGCCCGCACCGCTTCGGGATCGAAGGAGTTGGGCGGCTCCATCGCCATCATCGCCAGCAGGGCCAGCAAGTGATTGGGCGTCATGTCCCGCAGCGCGCCGGTCTTGTCGTAGAACGATCCGCGGCCCTCGACCCCGACGGTTTCGGCGGCAGTGATCTGGACCGAATCGATGTGCAGGCGACTCCACAGCGGCTCGAAGACGCCGTTGCCGAAGCGCATGACCATGATGTTGCGGACCGTCTCCTTCCCCAGGAAATGGTCGATCCGGTAGATCTGGGTCTCCGCCATGCAGGCGAGCAGTCTGCGGTTGAGCTCCCTGGCGCTTTGCAGGTCCTCGCCGAACGGCTTTTCCACCACCAAGCGGCGAAATGAGCCCTCGCTTTGGCTCAGAAGGCCCGCCTTGCCGAGCCGCTCGACCACGTCAGCGAAGAAGCGCGGGGCGGTGGCGAGGTAGAAGAGCGCGTTCCCCGCGCCCAGCGCCTGGATCCTCCCCCCGATGACGGGATAGGCGGCGGCGTCTTCAAAGTCCGCACGGTGATAGCTGATCCGGTCGGCCAACCACGACCAACCGGCCTCGTCGAACTCCCCCTTGCCCATCTCGCTGCCCTTGGTCGCGAGTTGGTCCCGCAGGAAATCGCCCAGGTCCTTACGGACCGTCTCATCGTTGGCGTCGTCGTGGTCGATGCCCAGAATCCTGAACCCGTCGGCCAGGAGCCCGGACACGCCGAGATTGTACAGGGCCGGGACCAGCAGGCGCTTGGCGAGGTCGCCGCGGATCCCGAAGATGACCATCACGCAGGCCGGGGCGGGCGCGAGGCGGCCCATCGCTCAGACCTTCGTGTTCTGTTCGACATGCCCTCCGAAGCCGAAGCGCATGGCCGAAAGCATCTTCTCACCAAAAGTGTTGCCCTCGCGCGAACGGAACCGCGCAAACAGGGCGGCGGTCAGGACATGCGCCGGCACGGCCTCTTCCACCGCGGCGTCCACCGTCCAGCGCCCTTCGCCGCTGTCGGCGACCTGGCCGCCGAACTTCTCCAGGCGCGCATCGCCGGCGAGCGCCTGCGCCGTAAGGTCGAGCAGCCAGGAGGAGATCACACTGCCTCTGCGCCAGACTTCGGCAATGTCCGGGAGGTTTAGATTGTAGCGGTCCGCTTCGGGTAGCTCAGAGCCGCCCTTGCCCTGGAGAATGTCGAATCCCTCGGCGTAGGCCTGCATCAGGCCGTACTCGATGCCGTTGTGGACCATCTTGACGAAGTGGCCCGCGCCGACGGGACCGGCGTGGATATAACCGTTTTCGGCCCTGGGATCGGCGTTCGAAGGCCGTTGCGTGCGCGGGATGTCGCCGGATCCGGGCGCGAGGGTCTTGAAGATCGGGTCGAGCCGGCGGACCACCGCCTCTTCGCCGCCGATCATCATGCAGTAGCCGCGCTCGAGGCCCCACACGCCCCCCGACGTGCCCACGTCGACATAGTGAAGCTGCTTCGCCTGCAGCGCCTTCGCCCGCCGCACATCGTCCCGGTAGAAGGTGTTGCCCCCGTCGATGATCACGTCGCCCGGCTCGAGCACGCCCGAGAGCTGCTCGATCATCTGCTCAGTGACCGCGCCTGCAGGTAGCATGACCCAGACCGCCCGCGGCTTGGTCAGTTTCGCCACCAGGTCGCGGGGATCGGCCGCGCCGGCCGCTCCGTCCTGGGCGAGGGCGTCGACCGCCGCCTTCGCCTGATCCCAGACGACGCACTGATGGCCGTCGCCCATCAGCCGGCGGGAGATGTTGCCGCCCATCCGACCCAAACCGATCACGCCAAGCTGCATGCGATCCGCTCCCGCGCCAAGGTCATGATTACAAGAAGCTGAAGCGCAAACGCCTTCGCGGGCGTTGCGCTCCAGGTCTCGGTCGGTTCAGGCGAGCGCGCGCTCGACCGCCCTCGCCAGATGATGCAGCCCGCTCTCGACGTCGTCGCCGAGATCGATGCGCACGACGCGCCGCTTTCGTTCGCCAAGGACCTCGAAATCCCCGCGCGCCTCCGCCGCCTCCACGATCCCGAAGCTCATCTTCCGACCCGGAATCAGCGTCTCGGGCGCGCCGTTGCCGGTGATCTGCAGGAAGACACCGCTGTTGGGACCGCCCTTGTAGGCCTGGCCCGTCGAGTGGAGGAACCGCGGCCCGAACTCCATCACCGTGGCCACCTTGCGATGGTCGCGGATCCGTCGGCGCACCCCCTGCAGGAGTTCGGCATGGGTGGGATTGCGGTCGACGTAGGCCAGAAGGGCGAAGTAGTCGCCCTCGCCGGCGCGCTGCAGGTGCGCGCGCAGCAGCTCCTCGAGGTTGTCCGCCTGACCGAGGTCCGCCGAATTGGCCTCGTCGGCATAGACGCTCAGAGGACCTTCGCTGAGGATTGGTCGATCTGCGGGCATCTCCCCGGTGCGCTCATAGGCGGCTGTGAGGGCGCGCGTCTTGACCTTGCTGGCCTCCACGTCCGGTTGGTCGAACGGGTCAATCCCAATCACCGCGCCGGCCACCGCGATGGCCACCTCCCAGCGGAAGAACTCTTGGAAGATCA
>DATHPX010000094.1:0-13954 GCA_035483335.1 Caulobacteraceae bacterium
CATCGCCTGCAGGATCCTCGGGTGGCAGTGGCCCTGGTTCACCGCGGAATAGGCCGACAGGCAGTCGAGATAGCGCCGGCCCTCGACGTCCCACAGCCACACGCCCTGGCCGCGCGTGATGACCACGTCCAGCGGCTTGTAGTTGCGCGCGCCGTATTCCGCCTCCAGGGCGAGATAGTCCGTGTGCGCCGTCGGGGGCGCGTCGAGGATGGCGGTGGTCATCGGGGCTCCTCCTTCAGGCGGCGAGGGCGGCGGCGGGCGTGCTGGAGAGATCGAGGCGCAGGGTCATGCAGAAGGCCCCTCCGCCCGACAGCATGAACGGCTCGAGGCCCACTGGAACGACATCATAACCACGCTCGGCCAGCCGCGCCTCCAGTCGCGCGGGGGGCCGCGCCATGACGATCGTGCGGCCGATGCAGACGGCGTTGACGCTGAAGGCTTCCGCGTCCTCGTCGCTCGCCTCGAGACGCTCGTCCGCCCGGGTGTGGTCGAGCAGCGCGCGATGGGCCTGCGGCGTCAGGGCAGGGGGGTAATAGAGGATCTCACCCCCGCTCAGCGGGCAAAAGCAGGTGTCGAGGTGATAGTAGCGCTCGGTCGCAAGGGGCATGTGGACGACGGGCTGTCCGAAGGTCTCGGCGATGACCTCGACCGAGGCGGCGCTCGAGCGGGGGCCGCTGGCCGCCCAGAAATGGCTCCGGTGAGCATCCCACAGGCAATCGCCGGCCCCCTCCTGGAGGCAGCCCTCGATCTGGCGCACGTCCTGCAAAAGGCCGCGGTCGCGCAGGTCCGACAGGGCCGCCAGGAAGTGGGGCTCTTCGCCGGATCGCTCGGGATGGCGGAAGCGGGCGACCAGGGCCACGCCGTCGAGGACGACCGCCGCGTTCGCCGGGAAGACGAGATCCGGAAGCTTCGCGGCCCCCGGCATGGCGACCACACGCGCGCCGCATCCTTCGAGCGCAGCCTTCAGGGCTTCCCAGCCCCTGCGGGCGGCCTGGCGGTTCGTCGTCGCCGAAGCGCTCCAGAGGCCGGGCTGCATCCACGGATTGATCTGATAGGCCACGTCGTAATGCGTGGGTTCGGCCATCAGGAAGACGGGGGTGTCGGTCATCGGCTCCTCGCGCCTCTGGTGTGTTGCAGGCACGAGGATGACGGCGACGCCTGTCAGCGAATAGCTGACAGGATCACAAATATCGTATCGTTAATTGACGATTCGCCAACAACGACCGACAAATCGGCGGCATGGACGAGACCGACCGGAAACTTGTGACCCTGCTCCGCGCGGACGCCCGCGCCCCCGTCGCGCGGCTCGCCAGAGCGGTGAATCTCTCGCGCGGCGCCGTGCAGAACCGCATCGACAAGATGGTTGCCTCCGGGGAGATCGCAGGTTTCTCCATCAGGTCGCCGCCGGACGTCGACGCCGGGCGTGTCCGGGCGATCATGGGGATCGCCGTGGAGGGCGAGCGCTCGGCGCTTGTGCTGCGCGCCCTGCGTGGCTTCCACGAGGTGGAGGCCGTGCACATGACCAACGGCCGCTGGGACATGATCGCCGAGCTCACCACCGACAGCCTCGCCGGCTTCTCCAACGCCCTCGACAACATCCGCCTGATCGACGGAATCTCGGCGACCGAGACCAGCCTGCTGCTGAAGACCCACCGGATGTGACGGAATCGGCGGGCTCGTAGCCGCGCGAGGCTGGACCGGCCCCCTCTCGCCTCCTAAATCGCGCCCATGGCCGGCAAGACCCTGTACGACAAGATCTGGGACGCACACGTCGTCGCGACGGACGAGAGCGGCGAGTCGATCCTCTATATCGATCTGCACCTCATCCACGAGGTCACCACGCCCCAGGCCTTCGCCGGCCTTCGCGAGGCCGGACGCCGCGTGCGCCGCGCCGACAGGACCCTCGCCGTCGCCGACCACAACACCCCCACCGAGGGCCAGGCGCTCGGCGTCGCCGCAGTGGCCGACGAGGAGGCGCGGGCCCAGCTCCAGGCGCTCGAGCGCAACGTCGCCGAGCACAAGATCGAGTTCTTTCCCATGGGCGATGTGCGCAACGGCATCGTCCACGTCGTGGGGCCCGAGCAGGGCCGCACGCAGCCGGGCATGACGATCGTCTGCGGCGACTCCCACACTTCCACGCATGGAGCCTTTGGAGCTTTGGCCCAGGGCATCGGGACCTCGGAGGTCGAGCACGTCCTGGCGACCCAGACCCTTCGCCAGACGAAGTCGCGCAACATGCGCGTGACCTTCAGCGGCTCGCCGGCGCCGGGCGTGGGGCCGAAGGACTTCGCCCTGGCCCTGATCGGCCGGATCGGAACGAGCGGCGGCACGGGCTATGCGATCGAATACGCCGGCGAGGCGGTGCGCGCCCTCTCCATGGAAGGGCGCATGACCCTGTGCAACCTGACCATCGAGGCTGGCGCCCGCGCGGGCCTGGTGGCGCCCGACGAAACCACCTACGCCTACGTGATGGGTCGTCCGGCCGCCCCCAAGGGCGCAGCCTGGGACATGGCGCTGGCCTATTGGAAGAGCTTCGTCTCCGATCCCGACGCGGTGTTCGATCGCGAGGTCGAGATCGACGTCTCGTCCCTGGCGCCCATGGTGAGCTGGGGTACGAGCCCGCAGGACGTGGTCGAGGTCACCGGGCGGGTCCCCGATCCCGCGGCGGTCGACGAGGGCAAGGCGGCGGGCGTGCGCCGTGCGCTCGACTATATGGGTCTCGAGCCGGGCCAGCCGATCTGCGAGGCGAGGATCGACCGCGTGTTCATCGGCTCGTGCACCAACAGTCGGATCGAGGACCTGCGGACCGCCGCGGCGATCGCCCGCGGGCGCAAGGTGGCCTCCCACGTGCGCGCGATGGTGGTTCCGGGCTCTGGCCTGGTGCGCGCGCAGGCCGAGGCCGAGGGCCTGGACGAGATCTTCCGCGAGGCCGGATTCGACTGGCGAGAACCGGGCTGTTCGATGTGCCTGGGCATGAACCCGGATCGACTCGCGCCGGGCGAGCGGTGCGCCTCGACGTCCAACCGGAACTTCGAGGGGCGCCAGGGCCGCGGCGGGCGCACGCACCTGATGAGCCCGGCGATGGCGGCCGCTGCGGCCATCGCCGGCCACATCGCCGACGTGCGCGATTTCCTGTGATCGCCGGCTTCGCCCGCATCGATATCGCCGCGCGGGACGCCGCGCGGGCGGGCGGCGCCTACGCGGCCTTCTTCGGCCGCGATCCCGCCGAAGCGGCGGAGGGATTCCGCCTTTCCAATCTCACGGTCCGCGTCCGCCCGGCTGGGCCGGACGAACCCGAGGGCCTCGCCTGCATCGTCTTCGCCGTCCGGGACGTGGCGGCGGCGCGCCGGATGCTCGATCGGCGCGGGGTCCCGACGATCGAAGACGGCCCCGAAGCGGTGGTCGATCCGGGCGCCAGTCACGGCGTCCGATTGGCGCTCGCCGCAGCCGGGAAGGACGTCCAGGCGACGCCCCCAGGCGATGGGATCGCCGGCCTGGATCACGTAGTGATCCGTACTCCAGACCCGGAGCGGGCGATCGCCCTCTACGGCGCAAAGCTTGGCCTCGACTTCCGGCTCGACCGGTCCAATCCGGCGTGGGGATCGCGCCTGCTGTTCTTCCGCTGCGGGGACGCGGTCGTCGAGATCGCCACCGATCCGCGGGTCCCGCGATCGGATGGCCCCGACGTGCTGAACGGCCTCGCCTTTCGCGCCGTCGATCCCGACGCGGCGCAAGCGCGCCTTGCGGCCGCCGGCTTCGACGTTTCGGAGGCGCGCGCGGGGCGAAAGCCGGGAACCCGTGTCTTCACCCTGCGCTCCGGCGTCGTTGGCGCTCCGGCCCTGGTCATCGGCGGCCAAGGGCCGGACGACTGACGTGGCCAGCGAAGTCCGCCATAGCCGCCCATAAGCCCGTCAAGAGTTCCGCAATGCAGCCCTTCACCGCCATCACGGCCCGCGCCGCGCCGCTCGATGTCGACAACATCGACACCGACCAGATCATCCCCAAGCAGTTCCTCAAGACGACGGAGCGTGCGGGGCTGGGCAAAGGCCTGTTCTACGACCTGCGCTATGACGAGGCCGGGGCCAAGCGCGCGGGATTCGTTCTCGATGATCCGTCCTATGCCGGCGCGGGGATCCTGATTGCAGGCGCCAACTTCGGCTGCGGCTCGAGCCGCGAGCACGCCCCGTGGGCGCTGATGGACTTCGGCATCCGATGCGTGATCGCCGAGGGGTTTGCGGACATCTTCTACAATAACTGCTTCCAGAACGGCCTGCTGCCCATCGCCCTGCCCGCCGAGGCGGTCGAAGCGCTGATGCAGGAGGCGAGGGGCGGAAACCACGTCTTCACCGTCGATCTTGCCGCCCAGACGATCTCCGCGCCCTCGGGGCGCACAATTGACTTCGACATCGATCCGGGCCGCAAGGCGAAGCTGCTCCAGGGGCTGGACGCCATCGGCGAGACACTGCGAGAGCACTCCTCGATCGAAGCCTTCGAGGCGCGCCGATCCCTTCAAGAACCCTGGATGTCCTGACCATGAGCCTGATCATCGCCGGCACCGTGCGCGTTGCGCCCGATAAGCTCGAGGCCCTGCGGCCGCACGCCATCGAGATGGTCCGCCAGACGCGGCTCGAGGACGGGTGCGTCGCATACGCCTTTTCCGACGACCTCGGTGACCGCGGCCTGATCCACATCTTCGAGATCTGGCGCGACGCCGAAGCCCTGAAAGGCCATGGCGCCAGCGAGCACATGAAGGCCTGGCGGGCGGCCGCGGGCGAAGTCGGCCTCTCGGAACGCCGGCTGAAGACCTACGAGATCGCCTCCGAAAGCGAGCGGCCCTGATGGCCCGCCTCCTGCTCCTGCCCGGCGATGGGATCGGGCCCGAGGTGACGGCCGAGGCCCGCCGCGTCGCCGAGCGGCTGAATCCGGACCTCGTGATCGAGACGCGCCCGTTCGGCGGCTCCAGCTACGACGAGCTGGGAACGCCGCTCTCCGACGAGACCCTGGAGCTGGCCCGCGCATCCCAGGCCGTGCTGATGGGCGCTGTGGGGGGGCCGCAGTGGGCCTCCGTCCCCCGCCATCTGCGGCCGGAGGCGGGCCTGCTTGGCCTTCGCGCCGGCATGGGCGTCTTCGCCAACCTTCGGCCGGCCCTTTGCTTCGCCGCCCTGGCCGACGCGTCCACCCTCAAACGCGAGGTCGTCGAGGGGCTGGACCTCATGATCGTGCGCGAACTCACCGGCGGGGTCTATTTCGGCCAGCCGCGCGGGGTGGAGACCTTGCCGGACGGCCGCCGACGCGGCGTGGACACCCAGGTCTATGACACCGTCGAGATCGAGCGGGTGGCGCGCGTCGCCTTCACACTCGCCGCGAGCCGCCGCAAGAAGGTGACGTCCTGCGAAAAGTCCAACGTGATGGAGACGGGCCTGTTGTGGCGCGAGACCGTCACGGCGCTGCACGCCCGCGAGTTTCCCGAGATCACGCTCGAGCACATGCTGGCCGACAATGCGGCCATGCAGCTGGTCAAGGCGCCCCGCCAGTTCGACGTCATCCTGACCGACAACCTCTTTGGGGACATCCTTTCGGACGAGGCGGCTCAGCTCACCGGCTCACTCGGGATGCTGCCCTCGGCGGCGCTTGGGGCGCCGGGATCGCCGGGCCTGTACGAGCCGATCCACGGCACCGCGCCGGATATCGCCGGACTTGGTCTCGCCAATCCCCTCGGCGCCATCCTCTCTCTGGGCATGGCGTTCAGCTGGTCGCTCGACCGGCCCGACCTCGCGCAACGCGTGACCCGCGCGGTGGAGTCGGCGCTGTCGCGCGGGGACCGCACGCGGGACCTGGGCGGGGACCTCGGCACTCAGGAGATGGGCGAAGCCGTCCTGGCTGCGCTCTAGAGCGCGTTCCGCAAAAGTGGGAACTGGTTTTGTGATATGAACGCGCTCAATTCCTTGAATCTAGAGCACGTTGATCCCGCTCAGGCGGCTCCGCCTGAACGGGACGTGCTCTGGGGCGAGGGTTTGGTGTCGCCGCTCTCCAACGCCGCGCTCTCGCGGAGAAGTCTCTGGCGCCGAATGCGCTTTTCTGGGATCACGCCCGGCCGGAGGGCTGCCGACGGTCGGGGTCTTCGGGGGAAGCGGGCTGCGATGGCGGGATTCTCAATCCAGGACGCGGCGCTCGGCGGGTTTGCGGCCGTTCGCGCGCATCCCCGCGCCCTCCTGGTCTGGACCCCCCTGGCCTTCGTCATCTCGCTGGCTTCTCAGGTCGTCTTCCTCCAGGCGGGCGGCCAGGAGATCGACCCTTCGATACTCGGCCAGGACCCCGCACGGCTCATGGCCCTGGCCGAGAAGATCCTGCCTTCCGAGGCGGCCTTGCTCGCGGTGGCGCTGGTGGCCAACGCCTTTGTGCAACCGGCGATGATCCGGCTGGTGTTCTCTCCCGAGGACGGCGGCTTCGGCTATTTCAGGATCGGGGCGCGCGAACTGCGGCAGCTCGGTCTGGAAGTCCTCGCCACCACCGTGCTGATGGGCGGCTACTTCGGTTGCGCGCTGGGGGTGACTCTTGTCGTTGCGGCCGTTTCAGCCCTGGGCAATCCGGCGATGATGACGGCCCTCACGGCCGGCATGGCGGCGACTTTGGCTGGCCTCGTCGTGGTGATGGTGCGCCTGTCGCTGGCGCCTGCGCTCACCTTCGACTCCGGAAAGGTGGACCTGTTCGGCTCCTGGCGTCTGACAGAGGGGCGTTTCTGGCCAATCCTGAGAACCTACATCCTGGCCATCGCACTTGCCGCCATCGTCCTCGTCTTCGCCAATCTCCTCTTCTTCGGCCTCGCCCGCCTGGTCCTCGGGCGCGAGATGGCCGTCCTGACGGACATGCCCCGCGACGTTGCGGGCGTTCTCACGCCGCTGAGGCTGATCTCGGCGCTGTTCAGCGCCTTCGTCACGTCGCTGATCTGGCCGGTGATTCTCACCCCGTCCGCCCGCATCTACCGCAGCCTCAGGCCCGCCGCGCGCCCGCGTTTCGTCGGCCCCGGCCCGCAGCCCTGGGCGTGAGGCGGACGACATGAGCCTGGTTTCGCCCGCGCAATCTGCTGCGCCCATCTCGCCGCGACAGGTCGCGGCGGCCGTCATCGGCAACGCACTGGAGTTCTACGACTTCACTGTCTACGCGACCTTCGCCGACCAGATCGGTCACGCCTTCTTTCCCAACCCCACGCCGTTCATCAGCCAGATCGAGACCCTGATCACCTTCGGGGTCGGGTTCCTGCTTAGGCCGCTTGGAGCCATGCTCATCGGCCGCCTCGCCGACCGGCGGGGTCGTCGCCCGGCGATGATGCTAAGCTTCTCGCTGATGGGCCTGGCGATCCTCGGGCTCGCCCTCACGCCGACCTATGCGTCGATCGGCGTCGCCGCCCCCTGCCTCGTGCTCCTCTGGCGCATGTGCCAGGGCTTCGCCCTGGGCGGAGAGCTGGGGCCGACGACCGCCTACCTGGTCGAGGCCGCTCCGCCGGAGCGGCGGGCGCTCTATGGCGCGTGGCAGGGCGGGAGCCAGAACCTCGCCAACATCGTGGGCGCGCTCGTCGGGATCGGCGTCAGCCATGTGTTCGGCGATCTCGCTCTCGCCGCGTGGGGCTGGCGCGCCGCCTTCCTCATCGGGACGGTGGTCCTGCCGTTCGGCCTGTTGCTGAGGCGCAGCCTCCCCGAAACCCTGCATCGCCACGAGGCCCGCAGCCACGCCCATCCCGATAGCGCGACCCTTATGGCCGCCGCGCCAGTGCTCCTGAGGGGTTTCGGGCTGGTCGCGGCCACGACGATCCCGACCTACGTCTTCCTCTATCTGACCACCTACGCCATCCAGACCCTGCATATGGGCAAGCAGGTGTCCCTCGCCGCCACCATGGTCAGCGGCGTGTGCGGCTTCGTCGGCGGCCTTCTGGGCGGGGTGATGTCGGATCGTTTCGGGCGTAGGGCGATGCTCATCTGGCCCCGCGTCTTCTTCCTCCTCGTCACCTGGCCGGTGTTCGACATGATCGTGCGCCGTCACGACGCCGCCAGCCTGCTGGGGGGGACTGCTGTGCTCACCTTCTCCAGCGCGCTCTCGACCGCCTCGGTCTTCGTCGCCATCACCGAGTCCCTGCGCAAGGAAGTGCGGGTGACGGGCCTGGGCGCGATGTACGCGATCGCCGTGGCGGTGTTCGGCGGGACGACCCAGCTCGTCGTGCGCTGGCTGATCGAGGCGACCGGCGATCCAAGGTCTATCGCCAGCTACACCATAGCCGCTACTCTGGTGGGCCTCGTCGCTTCGGTGGCGATGCGCGAGACCGCGGTGCGGCTCCAGCCTCTTTCTGCGGCGGCGCCAGCTCCGGGTTCTTAAAGAGGACACCGGCCATGTTCGTGGAGATCGACGGCGCCCGCATCTTCTTCGACGTGGTCGGGCCGAAGCTGGAGCCCAACGGCTCGGCGATGACGGAGCGGCCGAGCCTCCTGGTTCTGCACGGGGGTCCCGGCTTCGACCATTCCATTATGCGTCCCTGGTTCGACCGCTTCGCCGACACCCACCAGGTGGTCTATGTCGATCATCGGGGGAATGGGCGGTCGGGCGGAGATCGGCAGACCTGGAACCTGCCACGCTGGGGCGACGACATCGCCGCCCTCTGTGCGATCCTCGGGATCGAAAAACCGGTGGTGTTCGGGATCTCGTTCGGCGGCATGGTCGCCATGTCTTATGCGAGCCGCCACCCGGACGGTCCCTCGAAGCTCGTTCTCTCTTCCACGGCCGCGCGGCTGGACCTCCAGGCGACCTACCGGATCATGGAGCAACTCGGCGGGCCGGACGCCCGCCGGGTCGCCGAGCAGTTCTGGAACGACCCTTCGCCCCAGATCATGGCGCAGTACCTCGCGGTCTGCATGCCGCTCTACAATCCCTCCGGCGCCCTTGGCGAAGAAGCGCGGGCCCGTGCGATCGTGCGACCAGAGGTGATGTTCCACTTCATCCAGGGCGAGCAGCGGACGATGGACCTGCGGCCGGACCTGAAGCGGGTCGCCTGCCCGACCCTGATCACGGCCGGCGGGCTCGATCCCGTCACGCCCGTCTCCTGCTCCGAAGAGATCCTCGCCGCCCTGCCGCCAAACGTGGGCGAACTGCTGGTCTTCGATACCGCCGGCCACGGCGTCCACCGCGACCTCCCCAACGAGGCCGAAGCCGCCCTCCGTAAGTTCCTCGCCGCCTGACGTTCTCTCTGGCGTGGCTGGCGTGGAGAGGCCGTCCTTTCACACAGAGGTCACGGAGGAAGAGGAGGACACAGAGAAGATTGATTGCGCCTTCGGCGCGGCCGACCCTGGCTTTTGGGGATTAGCGGCGCGAAGCGCTCACCTCTTCTCTCTGTGCCCTCCTCTTCCTCCGTGTCCTCCGTGTCGAAACGGCTCTCTCCGCTCCAACCGAGGTCGGAAAGGATCACCGGCGGATCAGCGCAGGAATGAGCCTGAGGACGGCGCGGGGTTGAGGAACGAGCTCGTCGTCGCCTGGGGCTGGGCCGCGGGCTGGGCGGGAGGGGGTTGCCAGAGTTCGACCTTCACCCCTGCGGGATCCATCAGCCAGGCGAAGCGGCCGTACTCGTTGTCTTCGGGACCCGTCCACTGCACGCCACTGGCCTGCACGCGCGCCAGGGCGCCGTCGAGATCGTCCACGATCAGATTGATCATGAACGGTTGGGTGGACGGAGCGAAATAGTCCGTATCCGGCGGGAAAGGCGAGAGCACGCCATAGCCGATGTCCGGGTGCTGAAAGGAAACGCCGCCCCAATCGTCGAAGCTCACGCCGAGCACCTGGGCGTACCAGTTCCGCCACGTGTCCATGTCGGCGACCTTTAAGAAAACACCGCCGATCCCGACAACCTGCGCCATCGCTCGCCTCCGTCTGCTCGCTGCCGAGTATCGGCGCCGCGGAGGTTCAACGCCAGAGGCGGAACGCCAGTGCCGTATTGAGGCCGCCAAAGGCGAAGGAGTTGAGGAGCATGGCCTGAGCCTCGATCGGCCGCGCTGCGCCGAGCACGAGGTCGAGGGCGCACTCCGGATCCGGCTCGATCATGTTGAGGATCGGCGGCGCCAGTCCCTCGCGAAGGGCGATGAGCGCGATCACGCCCTGGAGCGCGGTGGCCGCGCCGATCAGGTGACCGTGGGCGCTCTTGGTGGCGATCACCGGGTGGCGCTGCGCCCCCTCGCCGAACACCGCCCGGATGGCGGCCGCCTCGTTCTTGTCGTTGAGCGGCGTTCCGGTGCCGTGGGTGGAGATGAGGACGCTCTCGCCGCCCAACACGTCGGCCTGTTCGCAGGCCCGGCCCATCGCCTTGACCGCTCCCTCCAGGCTGGGCTGCGTCCAGTGATAGGCGTCGGACGAAAGGCCAACTCCAGAGAGCTCCGCCAGGATCGTCGCCCCGCGGGCCTGGGCGTGCTCGAGGGCCTCGAGCACCATCACCGCGCCCCCTTCGCCGATGGCCATGCCATCGCGCCCCGTCGAGAACGGCCGGCAGGTGGTCGGCGACATGGCCTGCAGGCCCTCCCAGGCGCGCAGGCAGCAGGGGGTGACGATGGCCTCGCTGCCGCCCACCACGGCCACGTCGCATTCGCCGGAGCGGATGAAGCCCGCGCCCTGCGCGATCGCGTGGCCGGAAGAGGCGCAGGCGCTGGACACAGCAAACACCGGCCCGCGGATCTTGAATTCGATCGCGACGGCGCTGACGGGCGCGCTCACCATCACCTTTGGAACGGTAAGCGGGTGCATCCGCGTGCCCTTCTGGCCGAAGAACCGCTCGTAGCCGACCTCAAGGGTGTGGATGCCGGCGAAGCCGTGGCCGAGCACAGCGGCGGTGCGGTCCTCGAGGACTTCTGCGCCGATAAGTCCCGCCTGGGCGAGGGCCTCGTGCGCGGGGCCGAGCGCCATCAGCGCGAAGGGATCCAGGGACGCGCCGATCTTCCGCCCCAGAGCGGCTTCGGTATAGCCGAGCAGGTCGCCTTCGATCGTGGCCGCCGGCGTGTCGCGCGTATCGGGCGCATGGGGCCCGGCGTCCAGATGGTGGGGGCGGATCGCGCCGCGACCGTCGCGAGCGCCTTCCCAGGTGGCTTGCGCCCCCAGGCCGAGCGGGGAGACCGCGCCCAGGCCCGTGACGACGATTCGGCGAGACGGAATCACGCGGCGCGCTTGGTTTCGACCACGCCCTCGAGCACCGCCAGGAAGGAGCCGAAATCGTTCACGTCCTTGAAGGCGTCCTCGGCGATCTCCACGCCGTACTTCTCCTCGACGGCGAACACGACACTGACCACGCCCACCGAATCGAGGCCGAGGTCGGCCAGGGTCGCCCCCGGGACGAGCTTCGCCTTGTCGATCAGCGCTTCCTCGGCGATCAGGTCGATCAGCTCCTCGCGCAGATTGGCCATACGTGCTCTCAAACTCCGTCGGTTCGCGCCCTCATGCCCTGCTCTAGCAAGGGAGTGGCCCAGGCGCCACAGGCGCGAAAGCTGCAGCTTGTTTCATCGAACCGTCATTTAACCTTAGCTTTGTCGTCATGAAACAAAGGCAAAGCCCCGATTGCGATTTTGCGGCGCATTTCGCTCGCGAACGCAACACTGAGGGGGTTCATGAAGAGATTTTCAAAGCGCAGCCTTATGGCTGCGTCTACGGCTATTTTTGCGCTCGCGATCAGCACGACCGCCAGCGCGGCGGAAGCTGGCGCCAACGCCGCGCCTACCGACCCGCAATCCACTGTCGCCGGCAACGGCTCTTACGGCACCAACGTGGAAGAGCTCATCGTCACCACCCAGGCCCAGAGCAAGGCCGCCGACGTTGCGCCGGTGAAGGCCAACCTCAACCAGACGCAGCCGCAATCCCTGATCAGCGGCTACTTCATTCACAATTTCACGCCGGAAATGGGCGACTACACGTCCGTCGTGCTGATCGCCCCCAGCGTGGCGGGCATCTCCTCCAACGGCGGCGGCATCGGCGACACCAACAAGGTGACCCTGCGCGGTTTCCAGGACGGCCAGTACAACCTCACCTATGACGGGATCGCGTTCGGCGACACGAACGATCCGACCCACCACCCGGCCGACTATTTCCCCCCGTCGAACATCGGCGCGGCGGTCGTCGACCGCGGCCCGGGCCAGGCTGGCGACCTCGGTCAGGCCAACTACGGCGGCGCCATCCACCTGTTCTCTCCAACGGTCAGCGACACGTTTGGCGTCGACCAGAAGGCGACCTACGGCACGTGGAAGAGCTGGGAGGTCGTCACCACGGTCAACAGCGGTGAGATCGCGCAGACCAACGGCACAAAGGTCCTCGCCGTGTTCGACGGTCGCGGCTCAGATGGCGAGCTTAGCTATTCGGGAGGTATTGCCTGGAACGGACTGCTCAAGGTCGTCCAGCCGATCAACCCGAACTGGAGCATCACCGCCTTCTCTGCGATGGAATACACCCAGTTCTACCAGTCCGACGCCAATAGCGGCGCCTCGGTCGCGCAGGTTCTCGCCTATGGAAAGAACTTCGGTCTGTCGAACGATCCGAACAGCGAGCTCTATTACAAGTACAACCACGAAAAAAAGAACACTGATTTCGAATATATCGATCTTCGAGGCGATCTCGGACATGGTGCGACTCTGGAAGATCAGATCTACACCTACTTCTACAGCAACAAGACGATCTCTGCGGACGACAACTCCGGCCTGATCGGCGGGCCAAACACGTCGGCCCCCAAGTGCACGTGCAACTCGCCGGACGACATCGGCGGTTACAACAAGGGCAACCGTTACCGCGTCTATGGCGACATCCTGCGCGTCAACGATGACTTCAAGTGGGACTGGTTCACCGGCACGCTCAAAGCCGGCGCCCTGGTGGAAGGGGCGATCACCGATCGCCACAACATCCTCTACGATCTCACCACCGGCGCCATCGATGACAGCAAGAAGTATGGTCTGACCACCAGCGGTCCGCTCTTCCCTGGCCCCAACGGCAACGTGAAGACGGCGGAAGATTCGAGCTGGTTCCAGTATCAGTTGTTCTTTGACGTCGATCTACGGCCGACCGACAATCTTACCCTGACGCCCGGATTCAAGTGGGTCGACTTCCGGCGTACGGTCGAGGGCGTCGAGAACAGCCTGAACGGACCGCAGGCCCGCGGCTATATCAGCGGCAGCAACACCTATACCAGCCCACTCTACTTCTTCACGGCCAATTACAAGATCCTGCCGTTCTGGTCGGTATACGCTCAATATGCGACGGGCTTCCTGACGCCGTCGCTCTCCTTCACCTACTCGGACGCGCTCAGCCTGCAGAACCTGAAGCCCGCGACCACCACAAACTATCAGGTGGGTTCGGTGGTCAGCCGCGGCAGGATCGCCGCGGACGCGGACGTCTACTTCATCCATGCCAACGGCCTGGAGCAGCCCTGCCCGGGGACCAATACCGACGGCGCCTACTGCAATATCGGCACGTCGGACTATTCGGGCGTGGAAGGCCAGCTCACCTATGCTCTGGACTACGGCTTCACCCTGTTCGCGAACGGCTCGATCAATACGGCCAAGAACAAGACCCTGGACCAGACCGAACTGAACGCGCCGAAGTGGACCGACGCCCTGGGTGTGATCTGGGACTACCGCCAGTGGCAGGCCGCTATCACCTACAAGGAAGTGGGCGCCCAGGTCGGCTATGTCGACGCCGCCAACGTCGAACATGAGATCGGCGCGTACAACACCACCAATGCGATCGTCGCCTACGACTTCGGCAAGCTGAAGGTGAAGCTGACGGCGCTGAACATCTTCGATCACCGCGACCTGATCGCAGTGGCTGAAGGCTCCACAAACCTGAACTCCTTCGTCCAGTTCCAGGCTGGCCGCGAAGTTCTGGTCACGCTGGAAGCAAAGTTCCGCTGATCACCCCGCAGTCCCCGTTCAGGCGGCTACGCCTGAACGGG
>DATHPX010000095.1:0-7617 GCA_035483335.1 Caulobacteraceae bacterium
ACTTGTCCTGCGAAGCCCGCAGGGCGAAGCAGGATGGTGCGGTCGAGAAGACTCGAACTTCCACGGGTTGCCCCACAGCGACCTCAACGCTGCGCGTCTACCAATTCCGCCACGACCGCCCGTGCCGAGCGCGGGGGGTTAGCAAAAGGTCGAGGCCTTGTGAAGGCGCGCTTTGCAGAGACGGCGGAACGCCCCACATCTTCGCAGGTCCGCCATGACCTCTCTCGCCGCCCCCCCTGTCTCCCCTGAGCTCCTCTTCGGCCGTGCAGACGGCCGCCCGGCCGGCTGGGCGGTCTCGCCCGGGGTCGTACCCTACCCCGAGGCCATGACGGCAATGGACCGCCGCGCGGACGCCATCGCCGCGGGCGAGGCGGAAGAAGTGGTCTGGCTGCTGGAGCACCCGCCGCTCTATACCGCCGGCGTCTCGGCCCGGCCCGCGGACCTTCTCGCGCCCGATCGGTTCCCGGTGTTCGAGAGCGGCCGAGGTGGTCAGTACACCTATCATGGCCCCGGCCAGCGCGTGGCCTATGTGATGCTCGACCTGCGCGCGCGGCGGCGCGACGTGCGCGCCTTCGTCGCGGCTCTGGAAGCCTGGATCATCGGGGCGCTCGACGGGCTCGGCGTCGCCGGCGCGGTGCGGCCGGGACGGGTCGGCGTCTGGGTGGAGCGAGCCACCCCTGCGCGCGAGGATAAGATCGCCGCCATCGGCGTGCGCCTGCGGCGCTGGGTCAGCCTGCATGGGATCAGCCTCAACATCGCCCCAGACCTCTCTCACTTCGAGGGCATCGTGCCCTGTGGCATCCGCGAGCATGGCGTCACCAGCCTCGCCGACCTCGGAGTTCCCGCCACGTTCGACCGCGCCGACGCCGCCCTCCGCGCGGCCTTCGAATCCACGTTCGGCCCCACCGCCCCCGCCTCCCCGCCCTGTGGCTGACTGCGCCGAAGGCGCGACCGACTCCCTCTCGACGCGACTTGTAGGCGCAGGCGCCCACGACGCGGCTGAGCTGGGCTCGGTGTCCTTGGCGCGCTTGGTGGTGAATGACGGCCGACCGTCCAGCAGCGGCAAGGCGGGTTTTCAACCACCAAGAACACCAAGGACACTGAGCGGTAGCCGGAAGGCCGTCGGCTCATTGTGCGTCGTGCGGAGACGGAATGGTCCCAGAGCGCGCCTCCGGCGCGTTCCCCCTTTTTGCATCTCTGCGGGCAGCGGCGAGAGCGCCGCAGACGGACGGTCGAGGTTGTCTCGGCGCCGGGGCGGGGGGTACAGAGGAACATGCCCACACCGGGGGCCCGCTCGAGCCATGGACCCGACGTCATCTCCATGCGCCTGATCGAGCGCTATCTCTTCCGCCAACTCCTGGGCCCGACGCTATTCGCCGCCGCGGCTCTCATCGCCGTGGCCGTGCTCAGCCAGGCGCTTTCGTCCATCTCCATCCTGGTTCAGGACCGCCAGAGCCCGCTGATCTTCGCCAAGATCATCATCCTGGCCATGCCCCAGCTGATCGTCCTGATCCTTCCCGTCGCCGTGCTCGTGGCCGCCCTGGTGGCTGTGAACCGGCTGCACACCGAGAACGAGATCGTTGTGTGCTTCGCCGCCGGGGTCAGCCGCTGGCGGGTGATCGCGCCGGCCATGCGGCTGGCCGCCATCGTGGCCCTGGTCTCCTTGGTGATCAGCCAATGGGTGCAGCCCCTCGCCTATCGCGCCCTGCGCGACACCCTGCTGGAGGTGCGCACGGACCTCGCCGCAACCATGATCAAGCCGGGCAGCTTCACCCATCCGGCCCCTGGGCTCACCGTCTACGCCCAGACCATGGACGAGGACGGCCTCTTCCATAACCTCTTCATCGACCACGTCGCCGCCGACGGCCGCGACACCACGATCACCGCGCGAGAGGGTCGGCTCAGCACCCGCGACGGCGCTCCCATGCTTCAGATGTGGCGCGGCGCCAACGCCGAGGTCTCGCCCCTCGGGGTCCTCAACTTCCTGTCCTTCGACGAGTACATGCTCGACCTGCGCCCCCTCATCGGCCAGGAGCCCACCGTGAGGTACAAGCTTTCCGACCGCTATCCGCACGAACTTTTCTTCCCTGACATCCGCCAGAGCTGGGACGCGGCGAACGTGCGACCCATGCTCGCCGAGGGCCACGCCCGCATCGCCGCCCCCCTCTACAACTTCGCCTTCATGGCCATGGCGCTGGCGGCGGTGATCGGCGGCCAGTTCAGCCGCATCGGCTATGGTCCACGGATCGGCATAGTGGCGGCGGCCGCCCTCGTCACGCGCACCCTCGGCTTCGCCATCCAGGGGATCGCTGGCCATAACCCGGCGCTCAACGTCCTGCAGTACGCCACGCCCCTGGCCGCGACCGCCGTGTCCGCCGTGATCCTGTTCGCCCCGCGGCGGGCGGTGCGGCCCGGAAAACTGGTCCAGGCGCCGCTGGAGCGGCGGCTCGGCCTCGCCGCCTGAGCGGAAGGCCGGCCTTGGCGCGCCTCCAACTCTACGTCCTGGTCCGCACCCTTGCGGGGGTGGGCGCAGCCTTTGCGGTCGTCGCCTCGGTGATCATGCTCGTCGACTTCGTCGAGCTGTCGCGCACCATCGGCGGCCGCTCCGACATCGACTTCTTCAGGATCATCGAACTGGTGATGCTCAAGTCGCCATCGGTGATGCTCACCCTCCTCCCGTTCGTCTTCCTGTTCGGCGCCATGGGCGCCTTCGTCGCCCTCAACCGGCGCAGTGAGCTGGTCGCCATGCGCGCGGCGGGCGTCTCAGCCTGGCGATTCGTCACCCCTGCGGCGGCGGCGGCGTTCGTCGTGGGCGTGCTCACCGTCGCCGCCCTCAACCCCCTTGCCGCGCGCCTCAACGCCACTTTCGAGGACGAGCGCGCCGCCATGGGCCAGAACCCTGGCTCGCGCACCGAGCTGTGGCTGCGCCAGGCGCGGGAGGGCGAGCAGATCGTCATCCACGCCAGGACCCACGAGACCCTGGGAGAGGAGATTCGCCTGCAGGGCGTCTCGATGTTCGTGCAGCGGCCCGGCCCCGACGGCCAGATCGCCTTCGCCCGCCGAATCGATGCGGACCAGGCCATCCTGATGCCGGGCTACTGGCGACTGCTCCACGTCCAGGAAATCGCCCCGGGCTCGACGTCCGTACGATCCACGCAGCTCTCCATCCCCTCGACCCTCGATCGGCGCACAGCCATGGAGAAGTTCGTGGCGCCCGGCGCCGTGGGCTTCTGGGACCTGCCGGAGACAATCCGCGCCGCCGAGACGGCGGGATATTCCTCGGCCCCCTACCGCCTGCGCCTACAGCAGCTCTACGCCACGCCCCTGCTGCTGGCGGCGATGTCGGTGCTCGCGGCGACCTTCTCGCTGCGCCTGTCGCGTCTCGGGGACCTCGCGCGCCTGGCCATCGCCGGGGTGGCGCTGGGATTCGCCGTCTTCTTCCTGAACCAGTTCTGCGGCGCCCTGGGCGCTTCGGAGGAGGCGCCGCCCATGGTGGCGGCCTGGGCGACGCCGATGCTTGCCCTCCTCGCGGGTCTCACCGTGCTCTGCTACACGGAGGACGGCTGAAATACTCCCGCACCCGGCTTTGCGCCGCCGCCCCGCCGACGTATGGGGCGCTTGGCGCCGGCCGAGTTTGAAGCGGACCAGCGAACGGGGATCGTGGACGACATTGACGCGTAAAGGCCTGTTCGCCGGGGTGGCTCTTTGCCTCATCGCCGCGGCGGCGCATGGAAAACCGCTTTCGGCCATGGCGGCGCCGCCAAAGGCTCCGCCGGCGCCTGCGCCCGACGACGCCCTGGGTGCGGACGGCTTCTATCTCGAAACCGACAGCCTGCTGCAGGACCAGCAGACCCATCACGTCACCGCGACCGGCGACGTCGAGGCTCGCTACAAGGGCCGCGTCATCCGCGCCGATTCGCTCGACTACGACACCCAGACCGGACTGGTGACCGCGACAGGCCACGTGCGGATCATCCAGTCCAACGGGACGACCCAGTTCGCCGACCGCATCACGCTCGACAAGGACATGGGCGAGGGATTCGCAGCCGGCTTCTCAACGCGCCTGGGCCAGAACGTAAAGATCGCCGCCGCACGCACGGAGCGGCGGAGCCCCGACGTCACCGTCCTAGAGAACGTCGTCTACACGCCCTGCGAGGCCTGCGTGGCGGGCCACCGGAAGCCGACCTGGTCGATCCGCGCACGCCGGGTGATACAGAACAAGGCAAAGAAGACTCTCACCTTCCAGCACGCCGTGATCCAGGTCCTGGGCGTGGGGGTGCTGTACTTCCCGAAGCTTCCAGCCCCCGACCCCACGGCCGATCGCAAGTCCGGACTCCTGGTGCCGCAGGTCACCATCTCCGGGATTCGCGGCTTCAGTTGGGAGCAGCCCTACTACCAGGTGATCTCGCCGTCTCAGGACATCACCATCACGCCCCAGATCAACGCGCGGGTAAATCCGTTCCTGATTACCGACTATCGCGCACGCTTCTTTTCCGGCCTTCTCGATCTTCGCGCAGGATATACTTACGACAGAAACTTCACTTCCGGTGGGGACAGATTCGGTCCGTATAGTAACCACGCTTTTGTCCTGGGCAGTGGCGAGTTCAACATCAATGACGTCTGGTCTTGGGGCTTCACCGCCGAGCGAACCTCCGATCCGCTGATCTTCGACAAGTATTCGATCCCCGATGTCTTCGTCGACCGCGGACTCTACGTTCCCGACGACCGGCGCCTGATCTCACAGCTGGATGCGGTGCGGCAGGACCAGAACTCCTACCTCTCGATTGCGGCCATAAGCATCCAAGGACTGCGCACCACCGACGTCCAGAGCACCATGCCCACGGTCGCCCCTCTGATCGAGTGGCGGTGGGAGGCGCCCGACGCGATCCTGGGCGGGCGCGTGCGCGTCGTCGGCAGCGCAGTGGCCGTGAGCCAGTCCCAGACCCAGGCCGCTGTCGGGGTTGCGAACGAGCCGCTCGAACCGGGCATCGACAGCCGGCGCGCGACAATGGAGGCCGACTGGCAGTCGAGCTTCACTTTCTCCAACGGCCTTAGGATCCAGCCCTTCCTCGACGCCCGAGGCGATCTCTACAACGTCGCCGGCACGCCCTCACCCACCGACGGGCCTGCCGCAACCATCCCGCGCGGCTTCGGCGTGATCGGAGCGACCTTTTCCTACCCGCTGATCAAGCAGCAGTCGGGGATCACCTACATCCTGGAGCCCATCGTCCAGGCGTCTGCCGCGAACGTGCAGAAGTACGATCCGCGCATCCCCGACCTGGATAGCGTCGACTTCGAGCTGGATCCGACCAACCTTTTCGAGCCCAACCGCTCACCCGGCTATGACATCTACGAAGGCGGCCAGGCAATTACGGTGGGCGGCCGCGGCTCGGTGATTCTCGACGACGGGCGCACGGCGAACTTCATCTTCGGCCGCCGTTTCAGCGCCGAGAGCGATCCGAATATCCCCACCTATTCGGGCCTCGAGCCGGCCCTTTCCGACTACGTGCTGGGCGCCGACATCACGCCGATCGACGGCGTGCGCCTCTTCACCAACCTGCGACTCAACTCTGGCGACTTCGACGTGAACCGCATCGAGTCAGGGGTCAGCTTCAAGATGCCGCGGGTGGACGGTTACATCGCCTACCTGAAGGAGCCCGTCGCTCCCAATGGACAGCCTCTCAACAGCCTTGACCTGCACGGAGAGGCCTTCTTCACCCGCCACTGGGGCGTGACCTCCTACTCGATCATCGATTCGGGCGCCTGGCGGGAACAGCAGTTCGGCCTCGTCTATCGTGACGAATGCATCCGCGTGGAAGTGATCTACCGCCACAACGAGACGTTCAACGGGACGTTAGGCCCCACCACCTCGGTGGTCCTGCGCCTTTCGCTCGCCACGATTGGCACGACACGTTAGAACCCTCTCAAACCCCCTCTAATCGAGGATCATGGCCGCGTTAGGCGTCCAATCGTTTTCACCCAAGAGACCGTGACATGCGTCTATTGCCATCGGTCGCGGCGCTCGCCGCGCTCGCCCTCGCCCAATCCGGCGCCTGCGCCTGGGCCCAGGAAGCGGCGCTGACGCCCACCGACGTGCCGGCCACGGACGGCCAGGCCGCCGAAAAGCCCCTGCTCTCGGAAAGCGTGGTGGTGACCGTCAACGACGACATCATCTCCAGCTACGACATCGTACAGCGCATGCGGCTGCTGATCGTCACCTCGGGCATCCAACCCACCGACGAGAACATCCCCGAGCTGCAGCGCGAGGCCGTGCGCTCCCTCATCGACGAGCATCTCGAGATGCAAGACCTCAAGGAGGAGGGTAAGACCCAGAAGTTCGACCTCATCGCCTCCGATTCGGAGGTCGACGACGAGATCGCCTCGATTGCACGCTCCAACAACACCAGCGGCAGCCAGCTCCTGGCGCAGCTCTCCGCCCAGGGCGTCGGCGCACAGACCTTCCGCGACCAGCTTCGTGCGGAGATCAGCTGGCGCGGCTGGATCCGTGGCCGATTCGGCCAGCGCCTCACTGTAGGCGAAGACCAGATCAAGGCCTTCCAGAAGCGCCAGGAGGGCGACGCGGGTAAGCCGCAGTACCAGATCAGCGAGATCTTCATCGACGCCAACCGCGCCGGCGGCATGCAACAGGCCCAGGACGGAGCGTCTCAGCTAATCGCTCAAATCCAGAAGGGAGCGCCCTTCCAGGCGGTTGCACGCCAGTTCTCCAGCGGGCCTTCCGCCGCCAACGGCGGCCAGGTCGGCTGGATCACCACCGGCGAGATGGCCCCCGAGGTAGACACCGCCCTCGAGGCGCTCCGGCCCGGCCAGCTCTCCGCCCCGATCCCGGTGAAGGACGGCGTCTACATCATCCTGCTTCAAGACCGCCACGCCGGCGGCGCAACCGAGGTGGTCCACCTCAAGCAGGCCGCTGTCGCCCTGCCCAAGACCTCGAGCGCTCAGGAGGCCTCCGCGGCGGCCGCCAAGTTGGAGGAGCTGCGCCCCCGCCTGCATGGCTGCGACGACCTTGAAGGGCTCGCCCAGAAGGTCCCTGGCGTGGTGGCCGGCGATCTCGGCGAGGCGGAATCCAAAGATCTCGCCCCCGCCTTCCGCGACGCCGTGGACAAGATGCAGGCCGGTCAGATCTCCGAACCGATCCGCACCGACGCCGGGCTGCACCTGATCGCGGTGTGCGACAAGCACATGGGCGGCGCCAACATGCTCACCCATGACCAGATCGAAGACCGTCTCTACGGCCAGGAGCTGGCGATGATCGCCAAGCGCGAGCTGCGCGACCTGCGCAACTCCGCCACCATCGAGACCCGGTGAGGTCAGGACCCGACCTCGCCGCCCTGCCACCCCTGCGCGAGGCCCTCGCAGCCGAGGGACTGCGCGCCGACAAGCGCTTCGGCCAGCACTTCCTCTTCGACCTCAATCTCTGCCGAAAGATCGCCCGCCTGGCCGGCGACCTCGACGGCGCGACGGTGGTGGAGGTCGGACCCGGCCCGGGCGGTCTCACCCGCGCCCTGCTCGAGGCGGGCGCCCGTGTTCTCGCCATCGAGGCGGACGCGCGCTTTATCCCGATCCTGGAAACCTTGGCCTCCACCGCCCCGGGCCGAC
>DATHPX010000096.1:0-7660 GCA_035483335.1 Caulobacteraceae bacterium
CGTCGGGGTTTGGCGAGCGCCAGTTCGCGGGAATGCGCCGGCCGGTGCGGACGAACCATTCGTCGAGGAAGGCGATCCAGGCGTCGTGGCCGCAGGGGGGCGGCGGGTGGGGAAAGGTCGGGTCGTTGTTGAGGATGGCGACCAGCGGCGTCCAGCGCGCGAGCTTGGGGAAGAGGCTCTCGGGGTCGGTCCAGTGGATGGAGCCGCCGGCGGTGACGAGGTCGAAAGGGGCTTCAGGATCGAAGTCCTCGGCGCGGGCGAGTGTCCAGCGGAGGTTCGGCCGGCGGTCGGCGAGCCGGGCGGCTTCGATCATCGGAGAGGACGGATCGAGGGCGACGACCTGGGCGAAGCGGTCCGCCAGGCCGCGAGCGACATTGCCTGGTCCGCAGCCGATGTCGAGGGCGCGGTCACGGCGCGATGGCAGCTCGCAGAGGAAATCGAACAGAGCCGGCGCGTATGGAGCGCGCGAGGCGTAGCAGGCGACAACGTCGGGGTCGGTAAAGATGGCGGCGCCGGAGGCGCGGGCTCCGGGGAGGTCCCGCGGCGGGTGGGTCTTTGGCCGGCGAGACGCCGGCGGTCCGGCGGAGTGGTCTGGGGGCATAGCGTGAGCCGGAAAGTGAAGTTGACGGCCAAGGATCGCTGCCGGAGGCTGCGGGGCGCTACTCGCGTTTCGCGGGGATCCCGCCCGGGAGGAAAAACTGGAGATGCGTGAGAGGCGAAGGCCGCGACAGGCGCGTTCGCGCGCCACACGGGAGGTGATCGTCGAGGCGGCGGCTCAGGTTCTGGAGCGTCGGGGGCTGGCGGGGTTCAACACCAACGCCATCGCCGAGCGGGCGGGCGTGAGCGTCGGTTCGGTCTATCGCTATTTTCCGGACAAGCACGCCATCCTCGCCGCGGCGGCGCGCGAGGCGTTCGCGCACCCGGAAGGCTCGCGGCGCAAACTGCTGCTGGAAGCGCTGATCACGGTCGTCGAGGCGGTCGGTCGGTTGGGCGATCGAAGTCCGCCACCGGTCGGAACTGCGCTGCGCGTCGAAGGTCGCGTTCACGGTACGCAGCCTCGTCGACGCTCGAATGCGAGGTCAGATGCGCTCGAACGGGCCGCGCGGTGGCTGCGGGACTTGGTGGCGTGGGAGGCTCTGGAACCAATCCCGCTGAGGATTCCGATTCGAGTCCCGCTCAACACGCGTCGCTCTGGGTGACGATGCGCTCGCCGCGCCTGGAGGCCCGGTTCGCCGGCTTGCTCTATGTGCTGGTGATCGTGCTGGGCGCCTATGCTGAGCTCGTGGGGCGGCAGGGGCTGGTGGTGTCGGGCGATGCGGCCAGCACGCTGGGCGCCATCGGAGCGCACGAAGGGGCCTATCGGCTGGGCTTCATGGCCGAGATGGCGACAAACCTCCTGGCGATCCCGACCACGGTGATCATGTGGCGGCTGTTGACTCCGGCCGGCCCGCTCGTGGCGGTGACGGCGTTGGTGTTCGACCTGACTCAGAACGCCATCAACGCCGTCAACGCCTGGACGCAGTTCGCGCCGCTGACCCTGCTGCCCGGTTCTGCGGACCTGGCTGGCCTGCCCGGGGGCGAGGCGGCGGCCCTTGCGCGCCTCTTCCTGCGCCTGCACGACGTGGGCTTTGAGATCGGCCTCACTTTCTTTGGAGTCGCACTCCTGCTGGAGGGCGCCCTTACGGCGCGCTCGGGATATTTCCCGCGGTGGCTGGGCGGGCTCTATGCGCTCGCCGGAGCTTGCTATCTCGCCGCGGCCGTCGACTTTTTCCTTCGGTTAAGCCTCCCGATTTCGCCCTATGTGCAGCTAGGCTCGCTGATCGGCGAAGCGGCCATGGCGCTGTGGCTGCTCGTCGTGGGCGTGGACGAGCTCCGGTGGCGCGAAGCCGACGCGCGGCTCGGGGAGAGGGCGACCGCGAGCGCCTGAGGCGCCTCTGTTCCTGCGGGCGGCGTCTCGGGGCGGCAGGAGAGCGTGTGAATTGATTGAGACAATTGCTACGGACTGAAAGAGTCCCTTCTCCCCTTGCAACTAGACTAGTAGAGGCTGACTGCGGCATCGAGCCGATCCGCGTTGGACTTTACCAGCGTCAGTCCTGAGGACAGCAGCGCCCGCTCCACGTTGATCTGTTCCTGGTGAGGCGCGACTCTCCTATGCCTGAAAGGTTTGACGGATGAGGTTCGCCAGATCCTCTGGGCAAGTTGTTTCGGGAAAATGGGCACCATTTAGCCAGGAAACCGGACAGTTTCCGCGCTGCGCGGTTGCAAGATTGGCGTAGACCAGCCACGACGGGGACCATGATCCGACGCTAAAGGTCGTCGGCGGCATGCTCTTCAGATCGGCCTCTGAAAACGATACGCCATCGACCGAGCCACGATAGTATTTAACCCAGTAGGCGTAATTCTTGCGTATTCTGGCTCGGCACTCCTGACCAAGTCCCAGGAATTTTTTATAGTCACCATACCCCCAGAAGAACTCGTCGGAGCCAACATCGGAGTATATTGCGGCCATTTCTTCGCATTTCGCGAAATACGAAAATCCGGTCTTTGGAATGGGAGTGTCTTGCAATAACGAGGCTTCATGCACCAGCGTCCGCCGAACAAGTTCGGGCCGCGTTTTGCCCACGGTCAAAGCTGTAACGCCGCCAGAGCTGCATCCGTACAGAAAAACCGGCCCTACGTTAAAAACATCGATAATCCCAATCACGTCATTGGAAAGCGTTTCGCCGGTTAATGGCTTTGGACAAGGGTCTCTTGATCGCGTGCCGCCCCTCATATCGAAGGTCAAAACCATAAATGAATCCGAGAGCAACTCGGCGAGCCTTTCAAAGGGCCCGCAATCGTTGCGACCGTCAGGCACAAGCACCAAGGGCGGCCCAGAGCCGATCTTTTCGCAATGAAAGGTGACGCCGTTCACAGGTACTGACAGTATTTCTTTTTCCATCGTCGCCGCCCATGATCGCGTCAGAGCATCCTTACGCCGCTAGCCACGCTATGCCGCGGGCCTTCATCGACGTCTCGAGATCGCTGCCTTTGGTTGCGAAAGGACGTTTGACCGGAAAGCCGCTCTGCTCCAGCACGTAGGCCAGCGCCGCATACTCGCGCGGAAAACGCCGGATCAGTTCGCCATCCATCTCGACGGGTCCGAACGGGAACGTTACGGCGCCCATATCGTAGATGGCCTGGCGATAAACCATCTTCCAGACCCCATCGCGCTTTTCGATCTGGTCGTAGAACCGGTTATGCACCAACGCGCCGACACCCAGGCGAACGTTGTCGGCGACAACCATCGCATTGGTTTCCGCGATAGCCCGATCCCCGCGGAACGTGATGACAGGCGCGGTGATGACGTGCTTGGTTCTCAGGTCGGACGCTCCCATGCCCATCGAGGCGTCCACAAAGTCGCTGAACAAACCTTCGAACCACGTCACCTCGATCGTTCCGTCAGTATGAAACAGCTCACGCAGTGCATCCCACTGGGCAAGGTCACGGCGCATCCACCCGGTCATGAGGTCGGCGATCGCCTGACGGTCTTCGAGATTCGCGGTCATATCCATCTCAATCGTTCGGCCCCGTTTCGGGACCCGACGGCCAATATTGGATGCCGCTGGCTGCACCTCAAATATATTGATATGACTGATTAATCATTTTCTCTGATGAGACGAATGGGAATGAACCTTCGTCACCTGCGCTATTTCGTGGCGGTCGCCGAAGAAGGTCATTTCGGACGCGCGGCCGAGCGGCTGCACATCGTCCAGCCAGCCCTGAGTATGCAAATCCGTGCGCTGGAAGATGAGATGGGGGGCGCCCTCTTTACGCGAACAACCAGGCGCGTTGAATTGACGGAGGCTGGCCGACTGCTTGTCATTGAAGCGCAGCGCACGCTCGCCCAGGCGCAGCGGGCGAAAGACGTGGTTCAAGCGTCGCTTCGAGGTGAGATTGGGACTATCCGGCTAGGCTTCGTCGGCAATGCTGTCCTCACGGGCCGGCTGATGGCAGACCTGCGCGCCTTCCATGCCCTCTATCCCTCTGCCCTGCTCGATCTCCACGAAACGCCGCCGCACACTCAGTCGGAGGCGATTCTCTCTGGCGAACTCGACGTCGGCTATAGCCCGCATAGCGGATTCGACATCGACGCCCGACTGACGGTGGACCCGCTCATCACCTCGCCGTTCGTGGCCGCGATGGCGACGGACCACGCCTTGGCAAAGAATGATTGGGTTCCATTGTCGGCGATAGAAAATGAGACGCTAATACTTTTCGGCCTCGAGACCAGCGACGAAGGTCCTCTCGGGCTTCTCCGCCAAGCCGGGAGCCATCCGAAGTCCATACTGCGGGTATCGAGCACCTTAAGCGTCCTGGCGACCGCGGCGGCCGGAATGGGCATCGCTCTCGTGCCTGCCGCCGGTGAGCACCTGCAAATCCCCCATCTGACCTATCGGAAAATCCCTGAGCTATCGGATGTCGCGGACCTTGTGCTGATCAGCAGGGCGCAAGAGACGTCAGGAGCCGTTCGCGCCTTTCTCCAACTGGCGCGCGCGAACAGACCGGATTGAACGTCTTTTGCTCAAAGCGCACGTTCAGACGCGGGCGGACTAGAAGGCTGTGAGCCGAATGAATTCACAGGCTCGGATGCCGGCAGTCCGCGGGAGGCTAGTCCCCTACTCTCTTGCTCATGTGCACGCGGATGGCGAAGCCGAGGTCTTCTTCGCGGTCGATGGCGTAGCCGACACTGCGGTAGAGGCGGATGTTCTCGGCGAAGCGGCTGTTGGTGAAGAGGCGCAGGCGGGGACGGCCAAGGTCGGCGGCGAGGCGCTCGGCGTGGGCGAGGAGGACGTGGCCGAGGCCCTGGCCCTGGGAGACAGGCGCGACGGCGATGTTCTCGATGAGGAGCTGGTCGCCCTCATCCACCGTCTCGATCAGGGCGGCGAGCCGGCCGTCTCGCTCCAGGAGGTCGAAGCGATGGGTCAGGATCGCCGCCTCATAGTCTGCGGTCATGGGACCGGGCTCACGGCCGATGAGGGGGACCCACTTGGCGTAGGCGGCTCGGGTGAGCGAGCGGATGGCGGCGACGTCGGCGGCGGTCGCCTGTCTGAGCTGGATTTCGGCCATGACCCCTTTTCCCCCGTCTCACCTACAGCACTTCCACGTTTCAGGCGTCGCGAGGGGGGTCCGATCGATAGCCTTGATTCGGCGGACATCTTACCATAGAGAAATATATTACTAATAGGTAAACGATAGGAGGCGGCGATGAAGGGAAAGGTCGAGAGGTCGATCGAGATCAAGGCGAAGCCGGCGGCGGTATGGCGGTGGCTGGCGAGCCAGGAGGCGCTGCGCCAGTGGATCAGCCCCAACATCGAGATCGACCTGCGGGTCGGGGGCGCCTACCGCTTTCTCGGGCCTGACAACGCCACCTGGATCAGCGGGGTCGTGCTGGAGCTGGAGCCGCAGGAGTGTCTGATCCTGTCGTGGTTCGAGGAGGACGGGGATTGGGTGCATCCGGGCCGATTGGTGATCGCCCTGGCGCCTTCGCCCGCGGGGACGATGGTTTCGCTGATCCACGACGGCTTCGCGGGCATCGGCAAGGCGGATTGGCCGGAGTCCGTAAAGGACTATGAGCGCGGCGCCAGCGAGCACAGGATCCTCGAACGGCTGGCCGAACTGGTGACAGGGGGCGTCCACGCCTAGCCCAACGGACGAGGCCTTCCGCATCCTGGCCGATCCGACGCGGCGGCGCATCCTCGACCTCCTGGCCGAGCGGGGCGAGCTGACGGTTGGCCAACTCGCGGCCGAGTTTCCCGACCTCGTGGCGTCGGGCATCTCCAAGCACCTGATGGGTTTGCGCGCAGCCGGGCTCGTGATCGCGACGCGGCGGGGTCGCGAACAGGTCTATCGACTGGAAGGCGTCGTGCTGTTGCAGGCCCTTGCGCCATGGCTGGTCAGGTACGTGCGATACTGGGACGAGGCGCTGGAGCGGCTGCGCGTTCTGGCGGAGGGCGGGTAGCTTTAGACTCGCCTTCGGACCGCCGGCGTCTCGCCGGCTCTTACTCTTCGTGCGCGCCCGCGAGGAACGAAGACAAACAAGGGTCGGCGAGACGCCGGCGGTCCAAAGACCGGCAGGATGCCGGCGGCCGTAAGAAGGGCCCCTCACCCCGCCTGGTTCGGCGTCAGCATCAGGCGGAGGACGGCCGCATTGCGGGCGTGGCCGGTGTGGGCGGAGATCGGGTCGGCGGCGAAGTGAAACCAGTCGAATTCGTTGCGGTCGAAGACGTTGACCACGATCGGCTGCAGATCCTCCGGCTCTCCCGGCGCGGGCAGCTTCGGCACCAGCCAGGTCAGGGCGTCGCTGGGGTCGCTGAAGGCCACGACCTGACGCGGCCGTGAGGCAGCGTGACCTGGCCTGGCCGCATTGGCCCAGCGGTGCAGCAGGCCGTGCAGCTGCGGCTGAGAAGCTGGAGCCCCCGTCGTCGCAGGAGGGGCGCTCAAATGGGCGACCCTCGCCAGCTCCAGCAGAGGAAACTGGTTGGCGAACAGCCACAGGTCGCACGCGCTATCGATCACATCCTGGGTCTTCCCTGTCACGGCGGCGGCGTCGAGGACGACGAATGCGCCAAGGCTCTCGGCGATGACCGCGAAATGCTGCCCGTCCACTCCGCGGCCCTCGTAATCCGCCGAGTAGGCGAAGGTCTGGTCCAACGCCTTGTGCAGGAGGAGCCTGACATCGCCGAGCGCGACCACCGCATCAGAGAGGCCCCAGGCGAAGAGGGCGTGCTTCACGGACGCGTTCGCCCAGGCGCCTCCGCCTGAGATCGGCTTCCTGGCTTCTATGGCCTTTACCTCGTCGGCCGTCAGCCAGGGGAAGTGGGTGTCATCATCCTGACTGCAGGCCGTCAGGTCCTGCTTGTCAGGACCCGACAGGGCCGCGTCGGGGCCGACCAGGAAGCGGCACTTGAAAGGAAACAGCAGCGGCCACCAGTTCACCTCGTCGAGCACGGCCAGCACCTGTCCGTTCCGCCTGAAGAGATAGCGGTCGACGAAAGGCTGACTTCGGCGCCAGGCGAGGTCGCAGGGAAAGACCGGCCGGCCCAGCACCGTCGCCTCGGTCGGCGTCGGCCCCAGATCCGTCCAGAACCGGTCCGCCCGTTCGAACGCGCCGTCGGCGCCCACGGTCGGTCCCTCCAGACCGCCGTCGCGAACGAGGCCCTGCATGAACACCTGTGCGGCGCCCGTCCCATAGGCGCGGATGCCGTGCACGTAGAGGATGTGTACGGGCTGGCCTGTGGCCATGGCCTGTTCCAGCTGGTCTCCCAGGGTCGAAGCCCGGGCGAACGCCGCCGGATCGTCCATCTTCAGACGGGGCCGCGAACCCATCCTGGGAAGCCAGGACGCGAGCGCCAGCCCACCCACAAAGGCTGCGCCTCCCGCAAGCCGTGCGGCCGTATCCCTCTTCATACCCTCCCCCTTCAGGCCTTCGCCTGACGGGGACGTGCAGCCCTAACGCCCCCGCCGGCTCGCTTCAGGCGCTCGGCGCTCCCTTGATCGCCTGCATCTGGGCGCGCAGGTCATCCATGGTCATGCCCAGAGGAGACTTGCCGGTCGCGTCGAACCACTCCTGACAAGCCAGAGCATAGACCTCGTCCACGAACTTCGAAAAGAAGGCCCA
>DATHPX010000097.1:0-22113 GCA_035483335.1 Caulobacteraceae bacterium
GAGCGCACCTGGCACATCGCCGGGCTCGCCAAGGTGGTCTCACCGGCCCTGCGGATCGCCTATGTCATCGCGCCGGACGCGCGAGGCGCTGGGCGCCTTGCCGCCGGCCTGCGCGCGCTCACCGGAATGGCCTCCCCGCTGACGGCGGCGCTGGCGACGCACTGGATCCGCGACGGGACCGCGGCCGAAATCCGGACGGCGATCCAGGCTGAGACCCTCGCGCGCCGACGGATCGCCGCCGATGCGCTTGGCCCTGACCATCTGGCTTGCGAGGCTTTCCATCTTTGGCTGCCTCTGCCAAAGGGCTGGTCCAGGGCCGTGTTCCACGAGGAACTCGCCCGCAGGCAGGTCTCGGTCGTCCCCAGCGACGCGTTTGCGATCACCTCCCATCCTCCGGAGGCCGTTCGCATCGGTCTTGGCGCCGCTCCGACCCGCGAGGAACTTGGTCGGGCGATGCAGTGGGTCCGGGAGGTCCTCGACGGGCCGAGGACAGGGTCTGCGGCGATTGTCTGACTTGTCCTCGTAATTGTACGGATTGCCTGCATGCGCAGGCTCCATACATACGCTCACGGCGAAGCCGTGGATGAAGCGGACGAGTCAGTTGGACGCGAGTTGGTGACTCGTTGACCCGCATGTGTCGGGCGTCCTCAGGAAATTGCGGTGAAAGGAGCCCGGCGGCCAAAGCGCCGTCGCGGCGAAGACGAGAAGTGATTGTAATGTCGTCGCTGGCTGAACCGGCAGAAGCCATCCTCGGCGTCGAGGAACACCAGGTCCGGAATTTCGGGGACCGCCCCCTCTGGGTCGCCGGACGCCGCGAATCCTCCTCAGGCCGGGCCGCCGAGGCCGCGCATCCAGGGGCCGCAGAACCGGCCCTCGCACTGGGCTCGGTCCTGATCGTCGAAGACGACGCCATAGTGGCCTTTCAGATCGAACTCTCCCTGGAAGATGACGGCTTCAAGATCTGCGGCGTGGCCGCCACCGCAAAGGCCGGACTGGCCCTGTTCGAGGAGTGCAGGCCCGAGTTCGCTGTCCTGGACGTACGCCTCGCAGAGGGCGACGGTCGCGACGTCGCCCGCCAGATCGCGGCCCTCTCCCCCCGGACGACGATTCTGATGTGCACGGCCGAGGACGAGGACCACGTTCAGGGGGTCGGAGCCCATGCGCTGCTGCGCAAGCCCTTCGACTTCCATTGCCTCGGGGCGGCGCTCGTGGCGACTCGCGGCTGGTTGAAAGGGGAATGCTTCGTCAGGGCGCCCCCGCAACTCGTCCGCCTCCGGCCGGGCCGTTAGGCGGCTTTCATAACCGTCGGAGTGGCGCGACGATCCGTGTCGCGGGGCATTCCGCCGAAGGTCAGGAGGAGCCATATGCCCGCCATGCTGCCGACTGCGGAATTCCAGCTTCCCGCCTCGCCCCTGCTGCGGTCCGTGTGGCGCGGCGTCCGGCAGCGATGCCCCGCATGTGGCGAGGGCTCACTGTTCTATCGCTACCTCAAGGTCTCGCCGCAATGTCCGCGATGCGGCCATGACCTCGACCAATATCCTTCAGACGACGGCCCGGCCTACTTCACCATCCTGCTCGTGGGACACGTGGTGGTCCTACCCCTGCTGCTGTTCGATTTCATCTGGAAGGCGCCCGCGGTGGTGGTGGTGCCTGCTGTTCTCATCCCGCTCGCCGTCTTCACCCTCCTCGCCCTTCCCCGCGTGAAGGGCGCGGTCATCGGCGTGCTCTACACGTTGAGGGTCAAGCGCCAGGACGCGGCGCTGCACACCGCCGACCGTCTCGAGTAGCGCGAGGCCCTATTTCCGGAGGGAACGAACGCGCCTTGTCTTCCCCGAGGACCGGTGTGTGAATGCCCCCCCATCCGAGAGGGGCCGACATGAGCAAGACTACGCCGTTCGCCGTCCAGTGGAGCGAACCAGACGTTGCCGGGGTGCTCGGGGGGATCCGCGCCTATCCCTGGCCTCCCATGCCCAAAGTGGCCGACGGGTGGGCATATGGCTGCGACGGGGCCTTCCTGCAGGGCCTGTGCGCCTATTGGCTGGACGGATACGACTGGCGAGGCGCGGTCGCGGAGCTGAACCGCTATCCGCAGTATCTCGCCCGGGTCGAGGACTTCGACCTGCACTACGTCCATGTGGTCGGCGAGGCGCAGGGCCGACGCCCGTTGCTGCTCAGCCATGGCTGGCCCGGGAGCCACTACGAGTTCTGGGGCGCGATCGACAAACTGGCCTTCCCCTCTCGTCACGGTGGGTCCGCGGCGGACGCCTTCGATCTCGTGATCCCCTCGCTTCCCGGCTTCGGCTTCTCGTCCAAGCCTGAGCGCCCCGTTGGCCAGCGGGCGACCGCGCGCCTGTTCAACGAGCTGATGGTGCGGGTGCTCGGTTATGACCGCTATCTCGCCCAGGGCGGCGACTGGGGCGCGCTCGTCACCTCCTACCTCGGCTTCGAGCACTCGGACCACGTACGGGGCGTTCACCTCAACATGCTTGGCTTTCGGCCTCCGGGCGGTCCCAAGTCCGACGCAGAGACCGCCTGGATGACGCGCTCGGGCGCTGCGATGGATATGCTGGGCGCCTACTTCCGCCTGCAGGCGTCCAAGCCCCAGTCGCTGGCCTGGCTCGGCGCCGGCAACCC
The DNA here is from genome assembly GCA_035483335.1 of Caulobacteraceae bacterium. GTDB lineage: Bacteria > Pseudomonadota > Alphaproteobacteria > Caulobacterales > Caulobacteraceae > Acaudatibacter. The sequence continues at coordinate 2,635 of DATHPX010000097.1, forward strand.
GGTTGGTCAGGCGGCCTGGATCGTCGAGCGCTTCTACGACTGGTGCGACCGGCGCGAGCAGCCGTTCGAGAAGGTGTTCACCCGCGATCAGCTGATCACGAATGTGATGATCTATGTGATGACCGGCAGCTTCACCACGGGCGCCTGGTACTACCGCGCACTCCTGGAGGAGGGGCGCGTGATGCTGCAGGAAGGCGAGCGGTGCGAGGTCCCGACCGCCTTCGCAAACTTCCCGGGCGAGGCCCTCTATTCGGCGCCTCCGAGATCCTATGCGGAGCGGGCCTACAACATCACCCGGTGGACCGAAATGCCGCGCGGAGGCCACTTCGCCGCGATGGAGCAACCCGACCTCTTCGTGGAGGACGTGCGGGCGTGGGCGCGCGAGGCCGCCTGAACTTCGCCTTGGACGCTTGCGCGGCCGGCGCCGTTGGGCTCTAGGGCGGGACTTCCCCCCTCCGCGAGGACCCATGGCGCGCTACGACTTCGCCTCCGACAATGTCGCCGGAGCCATGCCTGAAGCCCTGGACGCGCTCTCGCGGTTCAACGGCGGGTTCGAAGCTGGATACGGCTCCGATGGCGTCAGCCGCCGGGCGGCCGACCTGATCCGCGAGATGCTCGGCGTCGATGCCGAAATCTGGTTCACAGCCAGCGGGACCGCGGCGAACGCGCTGGCTTTGGGGACCCTGGCCGCCCCGCACGAAGCCGTGGTGGCCCATGAAGCTTCCCATGTCGCTACGGACGAGACCGGCGCCCCAGGCTTCTTTGGGTCGGGCCTGGGAATCATCACCCTTTCGGGAGCCTCGGGCCGCATCGACCGGCAGCCCCTGGAGGAGGTCCTCGCGCGTCCGGACCAGCCGCACTGGCAGCATCCCGTGGCCCTCTCCTTGACCCAGGCGACCGAGTTTGGCGCGGTCTACGCCCAGGCGGAGCTCGAGGACCTGGCCGCCACCGCCCGCGCGACGGGCGCCCGGATCCATCTGGACGGCGCGCGCATGGCCAATGCAGCGGCCTCCGGCTTCGACCTGAAATCGATCACCAGGCTAGGCGTCGACATCCTCGTGCTCGGCGGGACCAAGGCCGGCTCAACGCCGACCGAAGCGCTGGTCCTGCTCGACAAGTCGCTCGGGCGTCGCTTTGGAGCCCGTCTGAAGCACGGCGGCCAGCTCGTCTCGAAGGCGAGGTTCCTTGCGGCGCCTTGGATCGGCATGCTCGAGAGCGGGGCGTGGCTCGCCCGGGCCGCACACGCCAACGCCATGGCCCAGCGGCTCGCCACCGCCATGCCCTTCGACCTGCGTCACCCGGTGGAGGCCAACGGCGTCTTCGTGGAGATGGACGAAGCGACCCTGACCCGGCTTCGAGAGTCGGGATGGTTCGTCTACCGCTTCATCGACGGGTCCGTGCGCTTCATGTGCTCCTGGGCGACCACCCCCGAGGCCGTGGACGAACTCGCCCAGACCCTGCGCCGCCTCGCCTGACCGCCGCGAGCCATCCAAATCTCAGGAAATTATCAATAATTGCAAATAGAAGAAACTTGACCATCCGCAGGCCGCAGCAATACTGCGTTTTCAAGTCGCCAGGGTCCGCCTCACCTCGGAGGGGTTGGTCAAGTCATGAAATCTTCAGCAATCGGCGGCCTCGCCGTCTTCACGACTGTCGCCTGCGCCATGATCGGCTACGTGCCGCGCGCAAACGCCGCCCCGGTCCTGGCCGCGTCGGCTCAATGGGCCAAGCCTGCGTCGGCTGCGACCGTGGTCCTCGCCAGCGCCCGCTGAACACGGGCGTCCGCCTTTCGACAAGAGTAACTAGCGCCCGGCTTGGTCGTCGCTCTCGCGACGACTGTGATCCCGCGTCAGGCTCGGCCCTGGAACCGGCGGAGGAAGGCGCGGCTGCGCTCAAGCCGGATCTGGTGGTCCATGTCCGCCGGAGCGAGGGAAATCTCGCCGTGGATGCTGCGCGCCAAACAGACCTCGTCGCCTGATTTCAGACCGAGCTCGTTCCTGGCCTCGGATGTGATCCGGATGACCAGCTCCTCGCCGATCTGCTCCACCCTCAGTGTCGACATTCCAACCACCTCATGGCGACGACGGTCACGCCGCCAAGCGGAGACCCGGTAACCCGGGCTGTCAAGCGGAGCCGGAAGAAGAAGAGTCCGCTCCGCACGCCTGGCGTCGCCGTCAGACCGACCGGCCACAGATGATCCCGACGTCGGAAGGTCCTGTGCAGCGACGCCGAAAGCCCTTCTGGTGAAATCCCGCAGCTAGACCTCGAACCGGAACGCCGTCCCATCGCGCTTGATGTGTCCTGCGGTCGGCGCGGCATAGTGGGTGCCGATGACAAGGATCGGCTGGTCGGCCCATTCGGCGAACAGGTTCGCCCGCGTGGTCGCCGCAGCCTGGACGTCGCTGTCGAAGCTCGTCGCCCACTTGGGGTGCGCCATCTGGGCGGGATGGTGGGTGATGTCGCCGGTGATCACCGCGCTCTGACCCTCCGATTCGATCACCACGCTGACGTGGCCTGGCGTGTGTCCGGGGGTTGGCCTCAAGCGCACCTCGGGCGAGAGGCGGTGATCCATCTCCACCAGTTCGACCAGGCCGGCGTCGAAGATTGGCCGCACGCTGTCGCCCATGATCGCCTGCTGTTCTTCGTCGCCCTCGCTGATCCAATGCTCGAATTCGCGCTTGCCGATCAGATAGCGGGCGTTGGGGAAGGTCGGGACCCAGTGTCCGTCCACCAGCATCGTGTTCCAGCCGACGTGGTCCACGTGCAGGTGGGTGCAGACGACGACGTCGACGCTGTCGCGGTCCCAGCCCGCCTCCTCCATATGTTGCAGGAACGGCGTCGCGAGCGGGTTTTCGCCCACGAAACTGCGCGGTTTGTCGTTGCCGATGCAGGTGTCGACCACCAGCCTAAGCCCCGGCGCCTCCACGAGCAGGGCCTGGACGGACGCGATGAGCGTGCCATCCTCTTTGGCAAAGTGCGGGAATAGCCATGGGCTGGCCCTCAGCGCTTCCGGTGTCGCTTCCGCGAGGAAGCCGCCTTCGGGGAAGGGGATCGTCAACTCGACGACGCAGGCTATTTTCACCGCACCCACTTGCCAACTCAGCATGACATCATTCTCCTGATTGCTTTGACGGGCCCAGTACGCTGCCTGGGTGTGGGCTATATCGATCACGCCGCCAAGACGACCTTGCCGAACGGGCGATCCTCGATCAGATGACGTAACGCTTCGCCCGCTTCGGCGAACGGATAGACGTGATCGACGATCGGCTTGACTGAACCTTCCTGGATCAGTTCGACGATCGTCCGCCAGGAAGTTGAGATCATCTTTGGGGACTGAGAAAAAAGAGAGAAACCGGTCATCCGCGCGCGCTTCCAGATGAGGTCCGTTACGTCGATCGTGGTCTTGCGCCCGGCGGAGTAGCCCAAGGTGATCAGGATGCCGTCGAGACCGAGGGCGCTCAGCGCCTCGCTGGTCACCGCGCCGCCGAGGCTCTCGATGACAATATCGACGCCTTTGCCGTCCGTTATCCGGCGCACGCCCTGGGCGAGCCCTTCGGAGCTGAGGTCGATCGCGTTGTCGAAACCGAACTCGCGCGCCCTGGCGGCCTTCGCCGCACTGCCAGCCGTCGAGATCACCTTGCCGGCGCCCAGCGCCCGCGCGAGTTGATAGGTCGCGTTGCCGACGGATCCGCCGATCCCCGGCGCCAGCACCGTCATGCCCGGCTCGAAGTCGGCCAACGTCAGCGTGACCTGAGCCGTGAGGTAGGCCACCGGAAGGCTGGCCGCGACGACATCGTCGATTGCGTCGGGGATGAGCGCCAGATGCTCGGGTTTCACCAGCAGCCATTCCTGCCACGCGCCATTCTCGGCGACGCCATAGGGTCCGGTGAACATCACGCGGCTTCCCGCCGCGAACTCGGACCCGCCGGCGTCCTCGACGACGCCGGCGCCCTCGTTGCCGAGCACCAGCGGCGCCCTGGCCCTGGGGTGTCCGCCCGACAGGATCGTGTGATCGAGCGGCGTGACGCCGCTCGCCGCAAGGCGGACCAGCACCCCGTCCCTTGCCGGTTGCGGCTTGGGCAATTCGGTCAGTCGCAGACCCCCATAGCCGGAGAATGCCTCTGCCTGGATCGCTCGCATCGCCATTCTCCATAAAGTGACTGACCTGTAACCCACTTGAAAGTTACGGACAGGTCTGTCACTTTGTCAACCAGGAATTGAGAGGAGTTGGTGGCCATGACGACGACCCCCCGACCGCGACGGGGCGCACCGCCAAAGGGCGAAGTGGGCGCGCGCGAGCGCATCCTCGCGACGGCGAGCGACCTGTTTTACCGTGAGGGCGTCCGCGCCATCGGCGTCGACACGATCGTCGAGCGTTCCGGCGTGTCGAAGACGAGCCTCTACCGCCTGTTCGACTCTAAGGACGCCTTGATCGCCGCCTTCGCCGCCGAGAAGGGTCGTTCGTTCTGGGCGTGGTGGGACGACATTGAAGAACAGCACGCCGACGATCCGCGTGCTTTGCTGGACGCGTTGCTATCTGGACTCGCAGAGCGGATCGGCAATTCGGCCTATCGCGGCTGTGCGTTCCTGAACCTGGCGACGGAGTTTCCCGACGACCAGCATCCCGGCCGGATCGCCGCCCGAAGCAACAAGGAGGAATTGCAGGCGCGGCTCGCCGCCATCGTCGCCAAGCTCGGCGCCCAAAGTCCCGACCGCGTCGCGTCTCAGATCGCGATGCTCATCAACGGCGCGCTCGCCACGGGCCTGATCATGCAGCCGGCTGATCTGAGGGGCGACCTTATCGACGCCGTCACGAAACTGTTGGCCTAGTCTTGATTACAAATCGGAGTAACCACGTTGGGCAAACTGCAAGGAAAAGTGGCCGTCATCACCGGCGGCTCCACTGGAATAGGTTTCGCTGCAGCGAAGCTCTTCGTCGAAGAAGGCGCCTACGTCTTCATCACGGGCCGTCGCCAGAAAGAGTTGGACGAGGCCGTGAAGGACATTGGTCGCAACATAACGGGCGTCCAGGGAGACGTTGCCAAGTTGGCCGACCTCGATCGGCTTTACGAAACCGTCGAGACGGAAGGGCGACGCATCGACGTTGTCTTCGCCAATGCCGGCCTCGGTGAGTTTGCCGCCTTGGGGAGCGTCACCGAGGAGCACTTCGACAAGCTGTTCAACATCAATGTGAAGGGAGCGCTGTTCACTGTTCAGAAAGCTCTGCCACTTTTGAACGATGGGGGCGCCATCATCCTCACCGGATCTGTCGGCAGCGTCAAAGGAACGCCGGCCTTCTGGGTCTACGGCGCCACCAAGGCCGCCATCCGAAATTTCGTTCGCGCGTGGACCGTAGAATTGAAGGACCGCGGCATCCGTTCAAATGTCCTCAGCCCGGGCCCAACCGAGACACCGCTGGTGGACCATCAGCCTCCCGAAGCCGTTGCGAGGATCGCGTCCACTATCCCGATGGGACGCATGGGCTCCGCCGAGGAGATCGCCAAGGCTGCACTGTTCCTGGCCTGCGACGATTCCAGTTTCGTCACCGGCATCGAGCTCTTCGTCGACGGCGGCAGGGCGCAAGTCTGATCGGGTGAGCCCATGCCCCCTCGCCTGAAGGGGAGCGACAAGGATCGTTCAGTACGCAACCCGACGCGCCATGCTGACTTTTGGCGAAACTGTGCTTCTAATGGGACTTCCGTCACAGCGAGGTTTCCATGAATCCGCTGCAGGGACAGTCCGGGCGCGGCGCGCTCGGGTATTTTGCGCTCATCGCCGTGGTGGTCGCAATCGGCGCCGGAGCCTTCATCTACACTGCCGGCTGGGTCTCGCCCGAACGCCTGACGCCGGAAAAGCTGGTGGCGTCGCTTGCGCCGCCCGGCGGTCCGGCGCTCGGGCGACGGCGCAATCACGTCAAGGGCGTCTGCTTTACCGGCGTGTTCGAGGCGAACGGCGCCGGGATGCCGCTCTCTACGGCGCCGATGTTCGTGCGCGGCCAATACCCGGTCGTCGGGCGTTTCAACGTCGCGACTGCGGATCCGAATGCGCCCGACGGAACGGTCCCGGTCCGCGGCATGGGTCTGCAGATCACCGCGCCTGGCGAAGAGGTCTGGCGCAGCGCCATGATCACCGCGCCCTTCTTCCCGGTGGCCACGCCGCAGGCCTTCTACGAATTGCAGCTGGCGTCGCACTCGAAGGCGCCGGACGCGATGAAGACCTTCGCGGCGGCGCACCCAGAGTTCGCCGCATTCGGCGCCTGGGCCACGAGCGCGCCGCAGACGGGCAGCTTCGCTGAAGACCGGTTCAACAGCCTCAACAGCTTCGTCTTCACCCACGGGACTGGGCAGAGAAGCGTCGTGCGGTGGTCACTTGTGCCGACGGCGACCCCCGTTCCGGTTCCGCCGGATGATCTCGCAAAGCGCGCGCCCGATTTCCTCGAGCAGGAGATCGCCCAGCGCGTCCAGGGCGGCCCGCTTCGCTGGACGATGGTGGTGACCGTGGCCGCACCCGGCGACCCCACTGCGGATCCAAGCAAGGCCTGGCCGCAGGACCGTCGATCCGTGGACGTCGGAACTCTCGTCGTGCAACAGGTCCAGCCGGATCGGGATGGCCCGTGCCGGGACATCAACTTCGATCCGACCGTCCTCCCCGCCGGCGTCACGACGTCGGATGATCCCTTCCCTGCAGCACGGTCCTCCGCCTACCGCGTATCTTTCGACCGGCGCACGGCGGAAGAGAAAAGCTGGCCACGCACCGCTCCGGAGGCCAAGTGATGGCTAATGTTCAACAGTTTGCCCTGCTGCAGCGTGTTCTTCACTGGTTTATGGCGCTGTGTATCCTGACGATGTTTTTCGTCGGCGTTGGCATGGTCTCATCGGTAACCCCGAGATATCTCGGGCTCGTCGAATTTCATAAGAGCCTGGGGATACTTCTGCTGATCCTCGTCGCTATCCGCCTCGCGGCGCGATGGCGCTATGGCGCCCCAGCTCTGCCGGCGACCCTGCCCGAGCCGTTGAAGCTCGCGGCCGTGTCATCGCACTACCTGCTCTATGGACTGATGATCGTCCTTCCGCTGCTCGGCTGGGCCATGCTGTCGGCGGGCCCATACCCGGTCGTCGTCTTCGGCAGCCTGCGTCTTCCCCCAATTCTTCCGCAGAGCGAGTTTCTGCACACGGTCCTCTGGGACGCGCACCACTACCTCGCCTTCGCGTTCTTCGCGCTGGTCCTGGCGCATCTTGCGGCCGCGCTGATGCACGCGCTCATCCGCCGCGACGGCGTCTTCGAAGCGATGGCCCCCTACCCGACGCGGGAGGGAAATTGAGCCTCGCGATTGCCTGAAGGAGGGCTGGAGTCTTCGGTCTCAGCGCCCGCTGAACACCGGCTTACGCTTCTCCAGGAAAGCCCGCCGGGCCTCCTTGCCGTCCTCGCTGCCGAAGGCGATGCGGATGTTCGCCACCTCGTAGCGGAGCTGGGTCTCCAGATCGCTGGTTTGCAGCGCCTTGACCATGCCACGCTTGAGCAGGCGCAGGGTGATCGGCGACCATTCGCAGAGCTGTTGGCAGTAGGCGGCGAGACGTTCGGCCAACTCGGCGTCGTCCACGACCTCGCCAGCCATGCCCAGCGCTACCGCCTCCTCGCCGTTCGCCGTGCGGTTCTCCATCATGAACCGCATCGCCCGCTCGTAGCCCATGGCTTGGGGAAGGGTGATGGTGAGGCCAGCGTCGGGGGAGCCGCCGATCCGCGTGTAACCGGCCATCAGTCGGGCGCTGCGCGCGACGATACGCACGTCCGTCGCCATGGCCAGGCCCAGGCCGGCCCCGACCGCGACGCCGTTGATCCCGCCCACCACCGGCTTGTCGCACCGCTTTCGGATCGCCAGCAGGAAGTTGCCGACCCATCCGACGTCATCCAATTGGGCCGTCTGGCGGGAGTGGGGGGTGTAGGGCTGGCCGCCGCCCGAGAGGTCCAGTCCGGCGCAGAAGGCGTCGCCGGTTCCGGTGATCGCGATGACCCACACGTCGTCCTCGAGCGCCGCCTGGTCGACGGCTTCGATGACGCCCCACGCGAGTTCCGTGCTCAGGGCGTTCTTCTTTTCCGGCCGGTTGAGACGGATGGTGCGGACGTGGCCGCGGTCCTCGACCTTTACGAGCTCACTCATCCTCGGGCGTCCTCCCACACGGCGATGGGTCGAGCTTAGCGCGGCTTTCCTCTGCGGCACACAAGGTCCGTATCAGGGTTCGTCGTCATGCGCCTGATCCTCGGGAAGATGACAGGTAAAGCGGGCGCCGCGACCTGGTTCGCTTTCGAGGCTCACCCAGCCGCCATGCAGCTCGACCAGGGCCTTGACCAGGGCGAGGCCCAGGCCTGCGCCCGCCCCCTCGATGCCCGAGAAGCGTTCGAACAACCGCGCCTGGACATCGAAGGGGATGCCCCGACCGGTGTCCGCCACGCTCAGGCTGACCTGTCCATGGGCGCGGTCGGCCCCGATGGTCACGCGGCCGCCGCCGGGCGTTCCCGCCAGGGCGTTGTCGATCAGGTGGTCGAGGACGGCGGCGAGGGCCGCGGCGTCGCCTTCGATCGTCACCGCATCTTCTGTGGTCTCGAGGCGGAGCTCGACTCTGGCGGCGGCGGCCCGCTCGGACCAACGCCTCTGCGCCTGTGAGATCAGCTCGCGCAGATCCAGGGGCTCGAGCGACAGCCGCCGTTCGCCCGCGTCGAGTTCAGCGATGGCGAGAATATCCTCGATCGAACCGGCCAGGGCGGCGGCGGCCGTGCGCACCGCGCCGATCCAGCCGCGCTCGCGCGGCGGCAGCGCGGTCGCCGCCCCTTCCAGCAGCTCGGCGTAACCGATCACCGTGGTGAGGGGGATGCGCAGTTCGCGCGAGACGGCGGCGACGAAATCGCTCTTGAGCCGCTCTGCCGCTCCCAGGGCCGCCTCGCGCTCGGCCAGGGCGTCTTCGAGCCGCCGCGCGTCCGTGACGTCGGTGAAGCCGATGAGGGTGGCGCCGTCCGGCAGGGGCCTGGACTGCCAGGCGGTCCATCGCCCGTCAGCCATGCGGATCTCGCCCGAGGTCGCCGCGCGCAGAGCCGGGTCGGGATCGGTGATGCGGGCCTTGAGCGAGCGCCAGAACTGCAGGTCGTGCACGCGCGCGACGCCGTAGTCGGACAGCTCCTCGAACGGCGCCCCTTCGCCCATGACATGGGCGGGGAGCCCCCAGAAGGTCTGGAAGGCCTCGTTATGCAGCCGCAGGCGCGCATCGGCGCCGAAGACGGCGACGGCGTCGGTAAGCTTGTCGAGCGTCGCCTGCTGGACCTTCACCAGCTGGTTGAACCGGCTCTTCAGGTCGAGCTCGCTGGTGACGTCGGTCGCGACAAGGATCAGCCCCCCTTCTGGATGGGGCTGGCTCACGACGCGCACCGTTCGACCCCCGGGGGCGCGCCACAGAGCCTCACCCACTTCCGCAGAGCGATAGCGGGCGAGCTCGCGGGCCTTGAACGCGGCGAAGCCGTCATCGTCGGCAAGCCGGCGCGATTGGCGCAGGCGCTCGAGCCAGTCGGCGTGGCGCGGCCGGGCGGCAAGCCATGCGGGCTCGATGTCCCACAGCCTCGCAAAGGCATCGTTGAAGCGCCCCAGCCTCTGGTCAGGCCCGAACACGGCCACGGCGTCGGAGAGGTGGTCGAGCGTGAGGTCGTAGGCCTGCTCGAGCCGCTCGCGTGCGCGGGCAAGGCCCGCTGAAGGGGCTGCGACGCGGGGAGGGACGGGAGAGGACGCGTTCTCGAGCCGTAGCCAGGCGATCGCGCCCGTCGTGCGGCCCTGCAGGCGAACGAGCCTGTCGCCAAGCTCGAGCGAGATCTCGCACGGCCGTCCCGATCGCTCCAAGGCGGCGATCGCGTCGGCGACGCTCCCGCTGCGCTGGCCGAGGGATTGGATCACCGCGGCGGGTTCGGCGGAGACGCCCAGTCGCACTGAGAGCGCCGCCAGGACCTGTTCGCCGGCGACGACCCGCCACTGATCGCGCTCGCACGCGAGGATCGCAAAATCGAAGGCTTCCGCCTGGGTGTCCGCGTCCAGGGTCCGCGCCGGCCCGGCGATCAATGGCGACGGCGTCGCGCGCGCGGGTCGGGGCTGAAGGCGCATCGCCGCACACTAGAGCAAACCCTGTTCAGACGGAATCGCCTGGACGGAGATGATTTGCTCTAGATTCAAAAGTGTAGAGCCTGACTCAATGTTTGCATCTGTTCCGTGAGAACGCATCAGGCTCTATCGGCGGAAGTCGGATGCGCGTCAGCTGCGCGCGGGCGCTTCCCCTTCGGCGAAGTTTGCTGCACCTTCGAATCAATAGCCGGCGATGATCGGCGCAGGGGGGTTATGCTCATGACCAGTCACATCGGAGTGGCGCTCGTCACGATCGGCGCAATGATCGTCTACTTGACCATGGCAGGCGCCGTCGGACGTGCGCGAACCAAGTACGGCGTCGAGGCCCCCGCCACGACCGGCCACGCGGATTTCGAACGGGTATTCCGCGTTCAGGCCAACACGCTGGAGGGATTTCCGCCTTTCCTGGCCGGCCTGTGGTTGTTTGGACTCTATCTCAACGAGCCCATCGCCACCGGCCTCGGGGTCGTGTGGATCGTGGGCCGGGTCCTCTACATGACCGGCTACTCGCGGGCGGCCGGCGCACGGAGTGTCGGCTTCATGATCCAGGCGCTCGCGACCATTGCTCTTCTCACGGGAGCTCTCGTGAAGCTGGTGCTGCTCGCGTTCCGATTCGGCGTTTGAGCGATCGCAAAACAACCGCAACCAAAAGCGGTTAGCTAGTGGCGCGACTTGTCGGCGTGCGCCGCCGAGAGTGAGATATCGCTCTTCGCCCGAGAGCTGCAGGACCGAAGATCATGAAGCTCAAGACCGCCGCCGTCGTCACGGCCATAGTGCTCGCCACCGGCCTCGTTGCTTGCGAGACGGCCACGCCCTACCAGCCGCTGCAACCGGGATCGAAGGTCTACGGGGGCTTTACCGACACGAGGCTCGACGCCGATCACTACCGGGTCACCTTCCAAGGCAACAGCCTGACGTCGCGCAGCACGGTCGAGAACTATCTGCTCTATCGAGCGGCCCAGGTGACGGTCGATAGCGGATTCGACTGGTTCGAGTCGGTGCAGCACCACACCGACACCGAGACCCAGACCTATGTGAATTCCTTCGGGCCCTGGGGTTACGGCGCCTTCGATCCCTACTGGAACGTCTGGGGCCCCGGCTATGGCTGGCGGGGGTTCTGGGGCGGCCCCTATTGGGATCCGTCGTTCGATATCCAGACCGTGCAACGCTTCAACGCCCTGATCGACATTGTCATGGGCCACGGCCAGAAGCCGCCAACCGCGCGGGCCTTCGACGCCCATCAGGTGATCGCCAACCTGCAGCCGCACATCAAGCTGCCCGAACAGAAGAAGTGAAGAATCGGAGGCGCGGCCAGAGCAAACCCCGTTCAGACGGAACCGTCTGAACGGGGGCAATTTGCTCTGGATTCAAAAATGTGGAGTCTGATTCAGCGTTCGCATCTGTTCCGTGTGAACGCATCAGGCTCCATGACCGCGCCTCCTGTTTCGTTTAGCGCGGCGCCATCCTGATCGCGCCGTCGAGGCGCACGTCCTCGCCGTTGAAATAGCCGTTGGTGATCATCGTCAGGGCAAGCTGGGCGTACTCCTCGGCCTGGCCCAGGCGTTTGGGATAGGGGACAGAGGCCGCCAGGGCGTCCTTCACCTGCTGCGGCGCGCCCTGCATCAGGGGCGTGTCGAAGATGCCAGGCAGGATGGTGTTCACCCGGATGTTCTCCTGGGCGAGATCACGGGCGATCGGCAGGGTCATGCCCACCACGCCGCCCTTGGAGGCCGAATAGGCCGCCTGGCCGATCTGGCCATCCTCGGCCGCCACCGAGGCGGTGTTGACGATCGCGCCGCGGTCGCCGTCCGGCAGCGGCTCGAGCGAAAGCATCCCGGCCGCGCTCTTGGCGATGCAGCGGAAGGTGCCGACCAGGTTGATCTGGATGATCAGGTTGAAGGCCTGCAGCGGGAAGTGCTTGATCTCCCCGGTGTTGCGATCGCGGCTCGCCGTGCGCGCGGCGTTGCCGGTTCCCGCGCAGTTGACCAGGATCCGCTCCTGGCCGTGAGCGCCGCGGGCCTTGGCGAAAGCCGCGTCGACCTCTTCTTCCGAAGTGACATTGCACTTGCAGAAGACGCCGCCGAGCTCCTTGGCCACGGCTTCGCCCTTGGCCTCGTTCATGTCGAAGATGGCGACCTTCACACCGTGCGCGGCCAGCGCCCGCGCGGTGGCCTCCCCGAGGCCGGACGCGCCGCCGGTGACCACCGCGGCGATGGAGGAGTCGAGTTTCATGAGCGTTTCCCTGGAAGAGGCGGAGTGCGGCCGCGACCGGCGCGGCGGATGGAGCGCTTGCTTTAGCCGCTGAGGCGCACGTCCAAAAGCGTCACGCTGCGTCAAGGGCGCGTTGCGACCAGGCGTCCAGGTCTGGTTCGGCGCCGATATAGGCGAGGCCCGCGGCGATCGAGACCAGTTCGCCGCCGCCCTCCACCCTTTCGGCGCCAAAGCGATCGGTGAAAAGCCGGCGCACCGCCGGTACAAAGGACGAGCCGCCGGTAAGGAAGACGCGGTCCAGATCGTCGGCGCCCAGGCGCGAGCGGCCGATCGCCTCGTCGACCGCGTCTGATATGGCCGCCAGCTCGGGCGCAATCCAGGCCTCGAACTCCTCGCGGGCAACCTCGCGCTCGATCCGCATATCGCCCGCCTCGAACAGGAAGCGGGCCCGCGTCTGCGCCGACAGCGTCTCCTTGAGCGCGGAGACCGACTGATAGAGTCTGTAGCCCTGGTTGAGGTCCAGCACCTGGACCAGGGCCGCGATCTTGTCGGGCTCCAGGGCGGTCCGCAGGAGGCTCCGGATGTCCCGCATGTCGCGGGACGCACGAAGCAGGGCGAGCTGCTCCCAACGGGCGAAGGCGGCGTAGTAGCGGTTGGGAATGGGCAGCACGTTGTCGAAAGCCCGGTAGCTCGAGCCCTTGCCAAGCGCCGGGGAGACCAGGTTGTCGATGATCCGATAGTCGAACGCATCGCCCGCCAGGCCCACCCCCGCATTTGCGAGGGCCGTCGACTTCAGCCGCCCCGCCTGGCGCTCGAAGCGGACGATGGAGAAATCGCTGGTGCCACCGCCGAAATCGCCCACCAGGACCGTGGCGTCGCGCCTCAGTTTGCGGGCGAAGAAGAATGCGGCCGCGACGGGCTCGAAGACGTAGCGGACCTCGGAAAATCCCATCCGCGCGAGGGCGGCGCCATAGCGGCGCAGGGCGAGGTCGGCGTCGGCGCGAGCCCCCGCGAAGTTCACCGGACGCCCGACGATGCAGCTCGCGCCGGCTGGGACGGCTTCGGCGCCATGGGCCCGCAGCCGGAGCAGGTATGCAGAGAGCAGATCCTCGAACTCATAGCGGCGGCCAAGGATGCGCGTCTCCTGGAACAGGGGACTTGCGGCGTAGCTCTTGAAGGACTGGATGAATCTCGTCTCCAGAGGCTCTTCCGCATAGGTCTCGATCGCCCAGGGGCCAGCCTCCACGATCCGGCGCGTGGGATCCCGATCATCGCCGTGGAAGCTGAGAGCGGAGCGGAAGGCGGTCGCGTCGCCGCCCGGCGCGGCGAAGCTGGCCAGCCGCGCCTCGCCGTCAGCGTCGAGGTCTGAGACGACGGTGTTCGTCGTGCCGAAATCGAGGCCGACGATCCGAGCCGGAAGACTCATCCCCCTTCTGGTCGGCCTTCCTCGTCGACCACCTCGTAAGCCGCCATCTGGGCCATCATCAGAATGCGCGACACCGACGCCGACAGCGGACAGATCTGCACCGGCTTTGCGAGACCGACCAGGACCGGCCCCACCACCGTCGCCGAGCCCAGGGCCTGCAGCAGCTTGGTGGATATCGACGCGGAGTGGATGGCCGGCATGATCAGGACGTTGGCCGGTCCCGACAGACGCATGAACGGATAGGCCGCCCTCGCCTCCGGAACGAGCGCGAGGTCCGGGGGCATCTCGCCCTCGTATTCAAAGTCGATGTCGTCTCGCGCGTCGAGGGCGGCGACGGCCTCGCGAACCTTCTGCGAACGCTCGCCCATGGGCTCGCCGAACGACGAATAGGACATGAACGCCACGCGCGGCTCATAGCCCAGCTGGCGGACCGATCTCGCCGCCTGGCAGGCGATCTCCACCAGGTCGTCCGCTTCGGGCATCTCGGTGACGTTGGTGTCGGCGATGAACAGGGTCTGGCCTTTGGCGAGGACGATGGACATGCCCATCACCCGTCCGTCGGGGGACGGGTCGATCACCCGCATCACCTCGTCCAGGGCCTGGTCGAAGGAGCGTGTGACGCCCGTCACCATGGCGTCGGCGTAGCCCAGGCCCACCATGCTGGCGGCGAAGGTGTTGCGGTCCTGGTGGATCAGCCGCTGGACATCCCGCTTGAGGAAGCCCGAACGCTGCAGGCGGCTGTAGACGAAGTCGACGAACTCCGGGTTGTGCTGCGAGAGCCGCGCATTGATGACCTCGAGGTCGGCTTCCTCGGGTCGAAGGCCCGCGAGCGCCATGTTCTCCTTCACGAGATCCTCGCGCCCGACGAGGATCGCCTTGCCCAATCCCTGACTCTGGAAGGCGAAGGCGGCTCGGATTACCGACGGTTCCTCGCCCTCGGCGAAGACGATGCGGCGCTGGGGCGCCGAATGAACGGCGCCGGAGATCTTCTGCAGAAAGCCGGCCGTCGGATCGAGCCGCCGCGCGAGGCTCTCGCGATAGGCGTCCATGTCCTTGATCGGGCTGCGCGCGACACCGCTGTCCATCGCCGCCTGGGCGACAAACGGCGGAACATAGTGGATCAGCCGTGGGTCGAACGGCGTGGGGATGATGTACTCGGGCCCGAACTTCAGATGCTGGCCGTGATAGGCGGCCGCCACCTCGTCGGGCACGTCTTCCCGCGCCAGGGCGGCCAGGGCCCGGGCGCACGCGATCTTCATTTCGAGGTTCACGCGGCGGGCGCGCACATCCAGGGCGCCGCGGAAGATGTACGGGAAGCCCAGCACGTTGTTGACCTGGTTCGGATAATCCGACCGGCCGGTGGCGACGATCGCGTCGGGCCTGACCTCGAACACCTCTTCCGGTGTGATTTCAGGATCCGGATTGGCCATGGCGAAGATGATCGGCCGCTCGGCCATGGTCCTGACCATGTCCTGGGTCAGCGCGCCCTTTACCGACAGGCCCAGGAAGATGTCCGCCCCCTTCACCGCATCGGCGAGGTTCCGCGCGTCTGTCTCGACCGCCAGGCCTGACTTCCACTGGTTCATGCCCTTCTCGCGGCCGCGGTAGATCACGCCGGTGTTGTCGACCGAGATGATGTTGTCCGGCCGCACGCCCATGGCCTTGATCAGTTCGACCGTGGCGATCCCGGCGGCGCCAGCGCCGCACAGGACCACCTTCACGTCTTCGAACCTTCGGCCGGTGATGTCGCAGGCGTTGAGCAGGCCGGCCGCGGAAATGATCGCTGTGCCATGCTGGTCATCATGGAAGACGGGGATGTCGAGCAGTTCCTGCAGCTCGGTCTCGACCCGGAAGCATTCCGGGCTTTTGATGTCCTCCAGATTGATGCCGCCGAACGTCACGCCGATGTTCTTGACGACAGTTATGATCTCGTCGGGATCCTTGGCCGTGACCTCGATGTCGACGCTGTCGACGTCGGCGAAGCGCTTGAAGAGGACGCTCTTGCCCTCCATCACCGGCTTCGCCGCCAGCGCTCCAAGGTCGCCAAGGCCGAGGATGGCGGTGCCGTTGGAGATCACGGCCACGAGGTTGCCCTTGGAGGTGTAGTCGTAGGCGAGATCCGCCTCGCGTGCGATCGCGAGCACCGGAGCGGCGACGCCAGGCGAATAGGCCAGCGACAGGTCGCGCTGGGTGGCCATCGGCTTGGTCGGCGCAATGGCGATCTTTCCCGGCTGCGGGAAGCGATGGAAGGCCAGCGCCTCTTCGTCGGTGAACGTCTTGCGCTCGGCGTCGCCCATGGGCCCCCCGGGGTCTAAGTGCTACGGCGGCTCAACCGCCGGGTTCCAGAGCCTGATGCGTTCGCACCGCACAGATGCGAACTCTGAATCAGGCTCTTCGCTTTTGAATCTAGAGCAAATCATCCCCATTCAGACGGGCAGTCCGAACGGGGTTTGCTCTAGTGAGCGGCGATGCATAGCGCACGGCCAGCGCAGGTGCGACCGTTTTGGCCGCCGGCGCCAAACGCCGCCGTCAGAGGCGCTCGCGATCTTCCAATTGGCGCGCTTCTTCGGGCAGCATGATCGGAACGCCGTCGCGGACCGGGTAGGCCAGCCCGGCGCCCTTGCTGATCAGCTCGCGGGCCTCCTGGTCCCAGATGAGGCGCCCGTGCGTGATGGGGCAGACCAGAATCTCCAGCAGCCGGGGATCGAGTTCGGGCGCATCGGTGGGGTTATCGGACATCGCCTTGGCTCCTATTGGATCGACGGGGCCACGTCATCGTCCATCCCGCCAGCCCCGTCGATCTCGAGCAGGGCTGTGAGAGCGTGCCTGCGCGCCTCGAGGTCGGGCGCCTCGAGCAACGCCTGCTTTTCGACTGTGGAGAAGGGCAGGGCCATCGAGAGGCTGTTGACCAGGGCTGGGGCGGGCGCGGCGTTCACGACCTCCCACTCCACGCCCAGGCTGTGGTTGTCCAGGTACCGCCGCAGAAGGGCCAGGAAGGGAGCGCGCTCGAATTCCAGGCTCGCCTCGTCCGCCGCCAGGTCCATCTCGTAGCGGCGGAAGTCCGCGCGCACCTGACGATAGGGTGTGCTGGTCTCCAGCTCCGCCAGGATGGCGAACCGGCAAACGCCAGTGAGTGCGATCAGATACTTGCCGTCGCCGGTCTCGGAATAGCTCGTGATGCGGCCCGCGCATCCCACGCTCATGAGGCAGGGCGTATGGGGCGCGCCGCCCTCTCCCGTCTGGACCATGCCGATGAGGCGGTGGCCGCTCATGGCGTCGTCCACCATGTTCAGGTACCGCGGCTCGAAGATTTGCAGCGGCAGCACGCCGCCGGGCAGTAGCAGCGCTCCATCGAGAGGGAACACCGGAACGACCTCCGGCAAGTCGCTCGCCTTCCTGTAGCCGCCAGCCATGATCGTTCCTTGCTCGAGCCCCGAGGGGCCTGGCCCGCGCCCCGTCAGGAAAAGAGGATAGACGACATCTTCCGTCGACCCTGGCGGGTCACCTCCGAGGTCGGACCGGCCGCTTCGAAGATGGTTAGGAGCTCGGTCTTCGCCGCGCCCTCGTTCCACTCGCGATCCCGGCGAAGGATCTCGAGGAGATGCTCCGCCGCCGGTTGCAGCTGCCCGCGTCCCGCCAGCGCCTTGGCCAGTTCGAGTCTCGCCTGGTGGTCGTCCGGGTTGACTGCGAGGCGGCGCTCGGCGTCCGAGGATTCGGCCGGGGCCGACGCGGCCAGGGCGAGGGCCGCTCGTACGCTCTCGAGATCCGCGTTCTTCGCACCAGGGGGAGCCATGTCGGCGACCTCCCTCGCGCGCTCCATGTCGCCTCCCGCCAGGTAGCATCGGGCCAGCCCGCCGATCGCAGCGAGGTTGTCTGGCTCGATCTGCAGCAGTTCGCCATAGGCCTGGGCGGCGCCGGCGGTGTCGCCGGCTTCCAGAGCCTCGCGGGCGATGGCGAGCAGTTCGTCGGCCTCCGAGACCTGGGGCCCCGCCAGCTTGTCGATGAACGCCTTGATCTGGCTCTCTGGGACCGCCCCCATGAAGCCATCGACCGGCCGGCCTTGCGAAAAGGCGTAGACGGTCGGGATCGACTGCACGCGCAGCTGGCCGGCGAACGCTGGATTGCGGTCGATATCGATCTTGACCAGCTTGACCGCGCCTTTGGCGGCCTTCACCGCCTTTTCGAGCATCGGCCCGAGCGTCTTGCACGGGCCGCACCAGGTCGCCCAGAAATCGACGATCACCGGCTGAACCTTCGAGGCCTCGACCACGTCGGCCATGAAGGTGGCGTCCGAGCCCTCCTTGATCAGGTCGGGCGGCAGGCTGGCGGTGGTCTCGCCGATCATGGACATGGGCTGGGCGACTTCGGCTGTTTTGGTTTCGCCCAACATGGTCGCACCCCGCCGGTGGCGCAATGCCACCCGTTCAGTAGCGGCTCCTCCGGACGAGAGACCCGATGGTGGGTTTGATTTGGTCCCGGCTTCAGCGTCCTAGAGCCGTTCCATCCGCGAAAAATCGACGATCATTGGCCTCACGCCAAGGGCTTCGAGGAAGGCGCTGAAGCCCTCGCGCGAGAGGGTCGTGGTGGCGGTGTTCTCGAGCGGGTGGAAGGTCACCTGCTCGGCTCTGGCCAGGACCGCATCGAGCACGAACCGGATCTTTCCCTGGCGATCGTTGGCGAGGCCGAGCGCGGTCACCGAGCCCGGCGCGACGCCCAGGGCCGCTTGCATCAAATCCGGAGAGCCGAAGGAAAGGCGTCCCGAGCCGATGACCGAAGGCAGGCGCTTGAGGTCGATGGCGGTGTGCTGCTCGGCCGAGACGAGCCACAGCTGGTCACGGTGGTCCTTCAGGAACAGGTTCTTGGAGTGAGCGCCGGCGATCGCCGCCTTCATGTCCTCGCCCTCGCCGACCCGGAACACGGCGGGATGTTCGGTGGTGGCGTGGGCGATCGCGTGCTTGTCCAGGAAGGCGATGAGTTCGGCGCGGGTCATGCGTCGCTGGTTAGAGCCTGATCCGTTTGCGCGGAACAGATGCAAACGGTGAGTCAGGCTCTACACTTTTGAATCTAGAGCAAATCATCTCCGTTCAGACGTTTCCGTCTGAACGGAGATTGCTCTAGGGGGCGCATGACCGGCCAAGGGAAGCCCAAGGCTTAGAAACCGAACTGGGTGCGCAGGGCGACGGTGTTCCAGTGTTGGCCGATCTGGGCGCCTATCGGGGTCAAATAGACCGTGGCGCTCGGCGAGAGCCTGTCGAGATCGACGTGCTGTCCCTCCAGGGCCACTCGGACATAGGGGTTCAGGTACCAGTTGATCCCGCCGGTCCACAGCGTGATGTCCCCGCCTCGGATCGTCGAGGCGACCGGCGCGGTGCCGGGCGCGCCGGCGTCGTAGTTCAGGTCCATCGTCGAATAGCGGAAGGTGAGCTCCACCACGCCCATCCCGCCATGTCCCACGGGGTGGGGAACCGGCGGCGCGTCGAAGGCGGCGGTGGAGGTGTTGTAGTGGCGCGCCTCTCCGCTGGGGATCCAGCTGGCCTCCACATACCAGCCACGGAAATTCGGATTGGTGGTTCCAGGGTCGGTGCGGTCGACCTGGAAGACGTCGTACTCGCTCTGCACAAGGAAGCCGTGCCACTGGGCGGCGAACTCGCTCCCTTCGTTGTACGCATGCCTGGCGTCGATGTTG
>DATHPX010000098.1:0-2987 GCA_035483335.1 Caulobacteraceae bacterium
CGCGAAGCCATCGCTCCAGTGTCGGCCGGCGTTCGCGGGGCCGACCGACCTAAAGACTCGCCGAATCACTCTGCGGATTCGCCTCCGAAGCAAGTCGTTGCTCACCCGCACCATGTATCCAGCGCCCCCGCGGCGTCGAAACTAAAAAGTTGTTGAGCATGTTATTCGCTTGCGGGCGCCAACGCTCCGCTCCTTCCGTCGCACGACGACGGCGTCGGACCCGGCATAGTGCTGGACACGCCCTGCGAGCAACGCGCGAGATATCGCACCCTCGCTCCGCCTCCCGCAATTCCCGTGAGGGGCCGCCAAACGGCGAGGATCCATGCCTACCGGGCTTGGCTTCAGGCCGCGCGGACGGCCACGCGTTCCTCTGCCTTCGAGTCGTCGACCTGTTCACCCTCGACCACCTGCGACGGTAAGCAACCCACCCCCATCAACCGCTCCACGACCCCGGTCGCCGCCAACCCCCGCCCGCGCGGGGTCGCGAACGCCCCGTTGACCTGCGCCTTCGCCAGCACCACCCGGCGGAACGCCCCATAAAGTTCTGCGCACGGCGCCTGGGGGCTGGTCCAGAAGGTGTCCAGCCCGCCCTGGTGGGTCATGCCGGGCATGTCGTAGATCGCACGGCCCAGCACCACGGTGGGGCGGCCGAACTCGATCGCCGCAAGGCCGGCGGTGGAATTGACGCATACGGTCCCCGCGATCCGCGGCAGGATCTCGTGCAGTTTGCCGTCGTCGACGAAGGCGACACGGCCCGACACGCCTTCGCGCTGGGCGATGTCATTCAACACGCGCTCGTGCGGCTCAATCCCCGGGTCGAGCGGATGGGGGCGGACCATCAGGGCCGCGTCGGCGGGGGCGTGGGCGGCGAAGCTCGTGATCACCGCTTCCAGGAAGTCGGCGGTGCTTTCGAAATCGGAGTGCCGCCACAGCTGACTGTCCCCAGGCCGCTGCAGCAAGGCCAGGTAGAGCGGATGATCGCCCGCCATCAGCTTTTTGCGCCGGTCCGCATGACCATGCACCAGGGCGTCGTGGAAGAAGAACCGGATGCTGTGTCCCAGCGCCTGCAGGAGCGCCGAGCGGCTATAGCCGGCGCGGAAGCGCGGAAAGAACGGCCGGCCCAGATAGACCGCGACGTGATAGCGGACGATCAACCACACCGCAGACGGCATGGCGCGCCCCACGACCTCCTCGCCTGTCGAGGGCGCGATCTCGGCCTGAACCAGGTACCACTGCGGATCGCGCGGCAGGCGGGAATTGGCGTTCACCCCCTCGCGCTCGAGGGTGATCCAGTCGGGGCGGAAATAGCCCTGCTCCAGCACGTGGATGCGCAGGCCCAAGGTCCGCGCCAGTTCGATTGCGGCGGCGGCGTAGGCGCTGGAATCGCCGTAGGCGACCAGATCGGTCACGCATTCGCGCGCTATGAGCTTCGAGAGCCACCCCGGCCACCCGTCGCGCCGCCCGCGATAGGGCGCGCTGTCGCCGCGTCCCCAGTCCAGAGCATCACCTGCGTTGAGAACAACGCGCGTGCAGCGCGCGCCCAGGGCGGCGAGTCCCTCGGCCACCTCGCGGGCGAATGGGCCGAAGGGCGCGGAGACGAACAGGAAGTGGCGGCCCCGGCCATCAGACGCGCTTTCTCGAAGGCTGCCGGGAGAGTGCCCAATTCGCGCCGCCGGGCCACGTGACTCTGTACTCGCGCCACACATACCCACCCCCCGCAACCATCGCTGGGGAAGGCGTGCGCCCTGTTTTGCCCCGGCGGGTTCGCTTCGTATTGAAAAGAACTTTGGGCAGGCGCAGGCAGCCCGGCTACACCCACGCGTCCCAATTAGCGAAACGTTGCAGCACACACAATGCCGCGCTTGGGGAAGTTGGCCGTAGGACACAGCGCCGCCTGCCGTTCGCGGCGCCCGGTCGCGAAACCACATCAGGCGTCGCCTGGATTCGCCTGCCCTTTCCGGGGCTTCACAGCGAGGCGCCGAAAAAAGACCCCGGCGATCGCCGGGGCCAGTCACTTCAGCAACGCTTCGTCCTTAGTTTAGACGCGGGCGCGCCTCAACCTAGTCACGGTTGATTCTTGTAAAGCCTGACTGGCAGGAACCGGCTCGCCGCCGCGCGCGCAGTGACTTTTCAGTCCGTATAGGTACAAACCGCGCATCTCCCCCCCGATTTCGCCGCGTCGCAAATTTGAGGTACAGCCGCTCGCAGGAAGGCGCCGCCTTCGCCGGACCTCGATGACCGCCCCCTCGCCTCCCGCCGTTTCCGCCAGCACACGCGCCATCGCCCTGCGCGTGGCGCGCATCTACCTTCTGCCGCGGTGGAAGGGTGTTGCCGGGGCGATCCTCTGCGCCGTCGTCTTCGCGGGGCTCTCCTACGTCCTGCTCAACATCCTGCAGCCGGCAGTGAACGCCGTGACCCACCGCGCCGACCTGCGCGCCCTCACGCGCCTGCCCCTGACCATCGCCGCCGTGGCCCTCGCGCGGGGCGCCGCGGGCGCGGCGCAGGCGATGATTGTCAACCGGATCGGCAACGGCATCGTCGGCGACGTCCAGCTCGACCTGTTCGGCAAGCTCGTGCGCGCCGACCTCGCCCGCCTTCGCGCCAGCCATTCGGGCGGCTTCGTCGCCTCGGTGCTCTACGATTCCGGCCTGATCCGCGAGGCGGCCACCACCGGCGTGGTCAACATCGTCCAGAACGTCCTCACCCTGGCCGCGGCCGTGGCGGTGATGGGGATGAAGGACTGGCGCCTGCTGCTGGTGGTCCTGCTCGCCGCCCCCCTGATGGCCACGCTCCTTCGCCGCTTCATGCGCCGGGCGATCAAGGCGGCCAGCGGCGCCATGGAGGCCACCGGCGCCCTCTCCACCGCCATCATGGAGGGGCTCGACGGCGTGCGGGTGGTGAAGATGGAGAACCGCGAGGCCTATGAGGAGGGGCGCGTCGAGGCCGTGATCGCCGAGCGACAGCGCTACATCGTCAGCGGCGATGAC
>DATHPX010000099.1:0-6400 GCA_035483335.1 Caulobacteraceae bacterium
ACAGGCGGGGCCGCCCGGTTCCTCCCTCCAAGGGAGCCCGAGCCCTGGGCCGGAGTGCGCGACTGCTTCGGCTACGGCCAGGTTTCGCCCCAGGTCCCCACCGACATCGGCAACACCTATGCGCTGATGATCCACTACGACCTCGCCGTCGCCGAAGGCGGCATGGGCGAGGACTGCCTGAACCTCAACGTCTGGACGCCGGGCCTGCGCGATGGCGCCAAGCGCCCCGTGCTCGTATCGATCCACGGCGGGGGGTTCGCGATCAGCTCGGCCAACTCGCCGATGTATGACGGCGCCCAGCTCGCCCTGAGGGGTGACGCGGTCTTCGTCAGCGTGAACCACCGGCTCTCCAGCTTCGGCTATCTCGATCTCTCTGAGCTGGCGGTTGGCGATCGCGGCGCGCGATCGAGCGCCGCCGGGATCATGGATCTGGTGCTGGCGCTCGAATGGGTGCGGGACAACATCGCCGAGTTCGGCGGCGACCCGGATCGCGTGATGGTCTTCGGCCAGTCCGGCGGAGGATGGAAGGTGAGCACCCTGCTCGCCACGCCAGCGGCGAAGGGCCTGTTTCATCGCGCCGCGATCCAGAGCGGCTCGTGGAACCGCTTCCTCACCCGCGAGGACGGCGCCCGGCTCGCCCGGGCCCTGTTGGACACGCTCGGCCTGGGCCGTGCTCATGCGGATCGACTTTGGAAGATCCCCTGGCGCGACCTGCTCGCGGCTCAGGCGGCGGTGGGCGCCCTGGGATTCATGCCCGTGCTCGACGGAGATTATCTCCCGCTCCATCCCGAGGACCCGGCTTCGATCGCCGATACTGCGGACGTCCCTGTGGTCGTCTCGACGACCCTGGATGACGCGGGGCTGTTCTTCCTCGATTTCGACATCGACGAATCCGGGCTCAAGGCGACGCTGGCCCGGCGATACGGCGGGGCGGCCGAGCCGATGCTGGCCCTCTATCGGCGCCGGCAGCCGGACAAGACGCCGTTCCTGCTGCAAGCGCAGATTGTGACCGATTGCGGCTTCCGGCGGTTCGCCTTGCGGCAGGCCGAGCTTAGGGCTGCGCACGCGCGCGCGCCGACCTGGATGTACCAGTGGAACTGGACGAGCCCTGCTTGCGACGGGCTGTGGGGCGCCGCGCACGCGACCGATGTCTCCGCCTCGCTCGGGAACTTCCGCGATCCGATCCTGGGCGCAGGCGCCGCATTGGGTCGCAGGATGGCCGAGGCGCTTTCCTCGGCCTGGATGGCCCTTGCGCGCACCGGAGACCCGAACAGCTCGATCCTTCCGGTCTGGCGCCCGTTCGACGCCGCAGGGCGCTCGACCCTGGTGTTCGACGAGGCGATCGCGCTTCAGGACGATCCCGACGCCGAGATTCGCGCCTTCTGGGCCGGCATGCCCGCGCCGACGGATGTGTTCGGGGGAATCGAAGCTGCAAAGTGAGCTGAGGGCGCGAGGCATGCGCTCGAACTCCGCGCCCACGCCTATGCTGAAGGCGGTTTGAGGAAAAGTGGGCGCCGCGCGGAGTGCGTGAGACACGCCCGACGTTGACGGAGCGCGCCGCAGCCCTAAATCCTGGCCTCCGTAACCGAACGAGGATCCCGAAAGGATTCGTCCATGAGCACTGTCGCCGTCACCGACCAGACCTTCGAGACCGATGTCCTGAAGGCCAAGGGCCCCGTCCTGGTGGACTTCTGGGCCGAGTGGTGCGGTCCCTGCAAGCAGATCGGTCCGGCCCTCGAGCAGATCGCAGGCGAACTCGCCGGAGAGCTCACCGTGGCCAAGATCAACATCGACGATTCGCCGACCACGCCCGCGCGCTATGGCGTGCGCGGCATCCCGACGATGATGCTGTTCCGTGACGGCAAGATGGCGTCGATGAAGGTCGGCGCGATGCCCAAGAGCAAGATCCTCGACTGGCTGGCCGAGACGGGCGTCAAGACCGCCGCCTGAGAAGGCGTTTTCAGATTGGCCAGGTCTCCGGACTCATGGCCAGGACATCACCGGCGAAGTGCAGCGAGCCGGCCATGACGATGTGGGGCGGCGGCCCCGACTGACCGGCGGCCGCCGCGACCCCAGCTTCGACGCCATCCACGACGTCGGCCGAGAGGCCGGCGGCGCGCGCCGCCTCCGCCAGGGCGTCCGGGGGCGTGGCGTTGGGCGAGCTGAAGGCCGTGGTCAGCACCCGCGGGGCCAGGGGCCCGAGACGCTCGAAGAAGCCGCGGGCGTCCTTGCGCCCGAGCATGCCCACCACCAGCGTCACGGGTCGCCCGTCGCGGCCGCTCAAAGAGCGGCAGGCGTCCGCAAGGGCGATGGCCGCATGGGGATTGTGGGCGCCGTCCAGCCAGAGGTCCGAGGCGCCTGCGGTCCTGGCGAGCGGACCGCGGTCGAGCCTCTGGAACCGCGCCGGCCAGACCGCCGACGCCACGCCGCGTCCCAGGGCCGCCTCGCCGATTCGAGTGTCTCCCAGGGCGCGGATCGCGGCCACGGCGAGGCCAGCGTTGGCGAACTGGTGCGCGCCCCGGAGGGAGGGCGCCGGGAGGTCGAAGAAGGCGTCGCCGGTCTGGACGGCCAGTCGGCCGCGCTCCTCCCAGGCGTCGAAGTCACGGCCCATCAGAGTCATCGGCGCCGAAAGGGCGAGGGCCTCCCGCTCGATGACCTCCAGCGCCTCTTCCTGCTGGCGGGAGACCACCACCGGGCGGCCCGGACGGATGATCCCCGCCTTCTCCCAGGCGATCTTGGAGAGCTCCGGCCCGAGCCACTCGAGGTGGTCGTAGTCCACCGGCGTGATCACGGTGACGGCCGGGGCCATGAAGACATTGGTGGCGTCGAAACGGCCGCCCAGGCCCACCTCGACGATGCAGACGTCCGCCGGCGTCTGGGCGAAGGCATGGAAAGCCAGGGCGGTGGTGATCTCGAAGAAACTGATCGGCTCGCCCTGGTTGGCGGCCTCCACCTCTTCGATCCGCCCCTCGAGCGCCTCGTCGGAAATGAGCTCGCCGGCCAGGCGGATGCGCTCGGCGAAGCGAACGAGGTGAGGGGAGGTGAGGACGTGCGCCGTCAGGCCCGCGGCCTCGGCGATGGCGCGCAGGAAGGCGACCGTGGAGCCCTTGCCGTTGGTCCCGGCGACGTGGATCACGGGAGGCAGGCGGTCCTGGGGCCGGCCGAGCGCGGTGAGCAATCGCTCGATCCGCCCCGTGGAAAGGTCGATCAACGAGGGGTGCAGGGCCCGCAGGCGTCGGATCACGCCGTCGGAGGCCCGGATCGCGTCGTAATCGTTGGACACGGCGATCCGCTCAGGCCGCCCGGAGCCGCGCGCGGCCCGCCATCAGGGTGCGGAGGATCGAGGCGAGCACCCCGGGGATATCCTTCCTGAGGACAACCTGGTCGACCATGCCATGGTCGGCCTGGAACTCCGAGGTCTGGAAGCCCGGCGGCAGGGTCTGGCGAATCGTTTGCTCGATCACCCGCGGTCCGGTGAAGCCGATCGCTGCGCCCGGCTCGGCCAGCTGGATGTCGCCCAGCATGGCGTAGGAGGCCGTCACGCCGCCATAGGTGGGGTCGGTCAGCACGACGATATAGGGCAGGCGATCGGCGTGCAGCCGCTGGATCGCAAGAGTGGTGCGCGCCATCTGCATCAGGGAGAGCGCGCCTTCCTGCATCCGCGCGCCGCCCGAGGCGACGAAGATCACGAACGGCGCCTGTCGACGCACCGCCTCGTCGACCGTCGAGAGGAAGGCCTCGCCCGCCGCCACGCCAAGGGACGCGCCCATGAAGGCGACATCCTGCACGAGGACCACGGTCTCGACGCCGCCGATCTCACCCACGGCGGCAGACATGGCGTCCTGTTGGCCCGTCGCCTTGCGGGCCGACGCCAGACTGGGCCGATAGGGTTTGCCGTAGGTGAAGGCGAGCGGGTCGTCCGGCGCGCGCGGCAGGGCGATCGGGCGGCTCTTTCCCTCGTCGAAGGTGTAGCTGAAGCGGAGGTCCGGTCGGATCCGCATGTGGCGACCCGACGGCGTCACCCACAGAGCCGCCTCGAGGTCGGGCCTGTAGATCATCTCGCCGGTGTCCGGGCATTTCTCCCAGAGGTTGTCGGGTGTCTCGCGGCGCGTGACCAGCCTGCGCACGCCTGGCGCAAGACGGGTCAGCCAGCCGCGGCGCTCCTGGTGCGGGGTGCGGGGCTTTCCGTCGTCAGCCATGGGCCGGCTCGCGTCTTGAGGTGTGGACGGCCTCGGCGAGGCCACTCGCCGTCCGACGCACCGACTCCGCCGGATCCTCGCCCGCCTCGAGGGCGGCGGCGACGGCGTCGACGAGAGCCGAGCCAACCACCGCGGCGTCGGCGACCTTCGCCACGTCGCGGGCCTGTTCGGGCGTGCGGATGCCAAAGCCCACGGCAACGGGCAGGCCGCTGGCGGCGCGGACCCGTGCAACCTGCGGGGCCACGGCCGCGGCGTCTACCGCCTTGCCGCCGGTGACCCCGGCGACGGAGACGTAGTAGACGAAACCGCGCGTGCGGCGGGCGACCACGGCAAGACGCGCCGCGTCGGTGGTCGGCGTGGCGAGCCGGATGAGGGCGAGGCCCTCGGCGTCCAGCGCGTCGGCGAGAGGATCGGCCTCTTCCGGCGGACAATCGACCATGATCACCCCATCCGCCCCGGCCTCGGCGGCGGTGCGGGCGAATCTGGCGAAACCCATCGAGAGCAGGGGGTTGAGATAGCCCATCAGGACGACGGGCGTGGACGCATCCGCGCGGCGGAAGTCGCGCAGAAGGTCGAAGACGCGTTCGAGCGTGGTTCCGGCGTTCAACGCCCGCAGCGCCGCACGCTGGATCGAAGGACCATCCGCCATCGGATCTGAGAAGGGGACGCCCAGTTCGATGATGTCCGCGCCCGCGGCGGGCAGGCCCAGGAGAATGTTCCGGGACCGGTCGAGGTCAGGGTCGCCCGCCATCACATAGGCGACGAATCCGGGCCGCCCCTCCTCGCGCAGCTGCGCGAAGCGCGCCTCGATCCGGTCGCTCATCGCGCCTGGTCTCCCATGGCCGCGACTGTCGCCAGATCCTTGTCGCCGCGCCCGGACATGTTCAGCACGACCACGCCGTCCCGTCCGACAGCCTCCACGATCTCCGGCAGGCGCGCGAGGGCGTGGGCCGACTCGAGCGCCGGAATGATCCCCTCCAGGCGCGAGCAGAGGCGGAAGGCGGCCAGGGCCTCGGCGTCCGTCGCCGTCAGGTAGGAGACGCGACCGATGTCGTGCAGCCAGGCGTGCTCGGGACCGATCCCCGGATAGTCGAGTCCCGCAGAGATCGAATGGGCCTCGGTGATCTGGCCGTCCGCGTCCTGCAGGAGGTAGGTGCGGTTGCCGTGCAGCACCCCGGGCCGCCCACCATTGAGCGCGGCCGCGTGCCGCCCGCTCATTCCCTCGCCCGAAGCCTCGACGCCGTAGATCCTGACGCCGTCGTCCTCGAGGAAAGGGTGGAACAGGCCAATGGCGTTGGACCCGCCGCCGACGCAGGCGACAATCGCGTCCGGCAGCCGCCCCTCGGCTTCGATCACCTGGGCGCGCGCCTCGGTTCCGATCACGGTCTGGAAGTCGCGCACCATCACCGGATAGGGGTGCGGCCCCGCCGCCGAGCCGATCAGGTAGTAGGTGTCCTCGACATTGGCGACCCAGTCCCGCAGGGCCTCGTTCATGGCGTCCTTCAGGGTCGCCGACCCGCTGGTCACCGGCCGCACCTCGGCGCCCAGCAGCTCCATTCGCAGGACGTTGGGCGCCTGACGCTCCACGTCCACGGCGCCCATGTAGACGACGCACGGCAGGCCGAAGAGGGCGCAGACCGTCGCCGTCGCCACGCCATGCTGGCCCGCTCCGGTCTCGGCGATGATCCGCGTCTTGCCCATCCGCCGGGCCAGCAGAATCTGGCCAATGCAGTTGTTTATCTTGTGCGCGCCGGTGTGGTTGAGGTCCTCGCGCTTGAAGTAGATGCGGCCGCCGCCGAGGTGGTCGCTCAGTCGCTGGGCGAGATGCAGGGGGCTGGGCCGTCCGACGTAGGTCCGCAGGGAATGCGCCACCTCTGCCTGGAAGGCGGCATCGGCCTTCGCCGCCGCATAGGCCTCTCCCAACTCGAGCACGAGCGGCATCAAGGTCTCGGGAACATAGAGTCCGCCGTACTCGCCGAACCGGCCTCGCGCGTCGGGCCAGGCGCGGTAGTCGTTCGGTCGCGTGTCGAGGCCGAGGGAAGCGGCTGAGGTCATGGCGTCTTCAGGCGCGGCCGACCTGTTCGAGGAAGGCCCTGATGAGAGCCGGGTCCTTTAGTCCCGGGCCACGCTCCACGCCAGAGGAAACGTCGGCCAGCGGGGCGCCGGTGAGCCGGAGCGCCTCCGCCACGTTCCACGGATCG
>DATHPX010000100.1:0-16665 GCA_035483335.1 Caulobacteraceae bacterium
GCCAAGGAGCGCATCTTCTCGCACCGCAGCGCCCAGCACGTCTGGGACCCGAAGAACCAGCGCCCCGAGCTCTGGAAGCTCTACAACACGCGCAAGCGCCCCGGCGAAAGCTTCCGCGTGTTCCCGATCTCCAACTGGACCGAGCTGGACATCTGGCAATACATCCACCTGGAGTCGATCCCGATCGTGCCGCTCTATTTCGCCGCCGAGCGGCCGGTGGTGGAGCGCGACGGCCAGCTGATCATGGTCGACGACGAGCGCATGCGCCTGCTGCCGGGCGAGACGCCGCAGCTGCGCAAGATCCGCTTCCGCACCCAGGGCTGCTACCCGCTGACAGGTGCGGTGGAGAGTGACGCCGAAACCCTGCCGCAGATCATCCAGGAAATGCTGCTCGCCACCACCTCCGAGCGCCAGGGCCGCGTGATCGACCACGACCAGTCCGCCTCGATGGAGAAAAAGAAGCGCGAAGGCTACTTCTGATGCCCCACGGAACGGACCTGATCGAGAGCGACATCGAGGCCTATCTCGACGCCCAGCAGAACAAGTCGCTGCTGCGCTTCATAACCTGCGGTTCGGTGGACGACGGCAAGTCGACCCTGATCGGACGGCTGCTCTACGACTCAAAGATGATCTTCGACGACCAGCTGGCGGCATTGGAGGCGGATTCCCGCAGGGTCGGCACGCAGGGCGGCGACATCGACTTCGCCCTTCTGGTGGATGGCCTCGCCGCCGAGCGCGAGCAGGGCATCACCATCGACGTCGCCTACCGCTTCTTCGCGACGGACAAGCGCAAGTACATCGTCGCCGACACGCCCGGTCACGAGCAGTACACCCGCAACATGGTCACCGGCGCGTCCACCGCCGACCTCGCCGTGATCCTGATCGACGCGCGCAAGGGCGTGCTGACCCAGACCCGGCGCCACAGCTTCCTCGTCCACTCCCTGGGAATCGAGCGGGTGGTGCTGGCGGTGAACAAGATGGACCTGGTGGGCTTCGACCAGGGTGTCTTCGACCAGATCGTCGCCGACTATGGCGCCTTCGCAGACGCGCTCGGCATAGGCGAGGTGGTCGCCATCCCGATTTCGGGCCTGCGCGGCGACAACATCGCCCGTCGCAGTGATCTCACGCCCTGGTATGCAGGCCCGACCCTGATCGACCATCTCGATACGGTCGAGGTGGACCAGGATCGCCGCGCCGCCCGTCCCTTCCGTATGGCCGTGCAGTGGGTGAATCGCCCCGACCTCGACTTCCGCGGCTTCAGCGGCCAGGTGGACGCAGGCGTCGTACGTCCGGGCGATGCGGTGCGGGTGCTGCCCTCGGGACGTGAGAGCCGCATCGCGCGGATCGTCACCGCCGACGGCGACCTGCCGGCAGCCTCCGCCGGCCAGTCGGTGACCCTGACCCTCGCCGACGAGATCGACTGCTCCCGCGGCGACGTCATCGCCGCCGCCGCCGCTCCCGTGGAGGTCGCCGACCAGTTCGAAACCACCTTGGTGTGGATGTCGGCCGACGCGCTCATCCCGGGCCGGGCCTACTGGCTCAAGCTCGGCGCGCGGACCGTTTCGGCGACGGTCACCGAGCTGAAGTACAAGATCAACGTCAACAGCCTGGAACACCTGGCCGCCCGTCACCTCGACCTGAACGAAATCGCCGTGGCCAATGTCAGCCTGACCCAGCCGGTCCCGTTCGAGCCGTACGCCGAGGATCACGACCTTGGTGGGTTCATCCTGATCGATCGGATCACCAACGCCACCGTCGGCGCGGGCATGATCCACTACGCCCTGCGCAGGTCGCACAACATCCACTGGCAGGCGGTGGACGTGACCAAGGCGCGCCGCGCCCAGACCCTGGGCCAGAAGCCGGCCGTCCTCTGGTTCACGGGTCTCTCCGGAGCCGGCAAGTCGACCATCGCCAACCTGGTGGAGAAGCGGCTGCACGGGCTTGGCCGCCATACCTATCTGCTGGACGGCGACAACGTGCGTCACGGGCTCAACCGCGACCTCGGCTTCACCGAGGCCGACCGGGTGGAGAACATCCGCCGCGTGAGCGAGGTCGCGCGCCTGATGGCGGACGCCGGCCTGATCGTCCTGGTCTCCTTCATCAGCCCGTTCCGCAGCGACCGGCAGATGGCGCGCGATCGCGTGGAGCCCGGCGAGTTCGTGGAGATTTTCGTCGACGCGCCGCTCGCAGTGGCCGAGGAACGAGACGTGAAAGGGCTTTACGCAAAGGCCAGGGCGGGGGAACTGAAGAACTTCACCGGCATCGACAGTCCGTACGAGGCGCCGGAGTACCCTGAGATCCACATCCGCTCGGACCATGTCGCGCCCGAAGCAGCGGCGGAGTCGATCATCGCCTGGCTGGAGTCCCGCTAATCCCCTTGAAGCTTCTCGTCCTCGCCGCCGTCGCGGCCCAAGCGCAGTCCCCCATCGTCACCGCGCCTCCCGTCCCAGTCGCGCCGCCGCCCGCGGCCGCGACCCCTGCCCCGTCCGCCTCCGCGCCGGCGCCGACCGCAGCCCCCGCCTCTCAGTCCGCCCCTGAAAGTGGTCCTTGCGCCGACGGCCCCTACCGCCAGTTCGATTTCTGGGTCGGCGACTGGACCGCCTACGAGTCAGGCGGGGCCGACGTCCTCGCCCACGTGAAGGTGACGCGCCTCGCCGACGGCTGCGGCCTGCTGGAGGAGACCACCCCCGTGAAAGGCCCCTCGTCGGCGGCCCTCATCCTCTACGACCACGACGCCACCCTCTGGCGGCGCGAGAGCATTGATGGCGACGGAGGCATGCTTTCGCTCCAGGGCGGCATGCAGGAGGGCGAGATGGACCTCGAGGGCGAGCAGGCCACAGGCGCCGGCCATGGGCTGGCGCGCATCACGTGGAGAAACCAGGGAGGCGTCGTCACCGAGAGCGCCCAGAAGTCGACCGACGGCAAGGACTGGACCACCTGGTTCGACTGGGACCTGCGGCGGTCGCGGTAATCTCTCGGACCGCCGGCGCCCCGCCGGCTCCTTCTTGTTCCCTTCAGCCTCGATCGGCCGCCGAGTGTTCGGACGCGGCAAAGCAGAGAAGAAGAGCCGGCGGGACGCCGGCGGTCCAAAGAGACCGCTAGAACGTCAGCACGATCTTCCCGAAGTGTTCCCCATGCGCCATGGCGTCGAAGGCGGCGCGGGCTTCGGTGAAGGGGAAGACCTTGTCGACCACCGGGGCGATGCGATGGGTCTCGATGGCCAGGCACATGTCCTCGAACATGGCGCGCGATCCGACCATCACGCCCTGCAGCTTCGCTCCTGTGCCGATCATCGCACCGAACGGAAGGGTCTCGGCCGCGCCGCCGAGGACCCCGATGATGGCGATGTGGCCCATCAGGGCGATCGCCTTGAGGCCCTCGCCCAGCATGGCGCCGCCAACGCCCATGATGAAATCCACGCCCCCCGGCCCGGCGGCCTTGCGCGCCGGCGCGCCCCATTCGGGCGTCGTGCGATAGTTGATCGTGTGATCCGCCCCGAGCGTGCGGGCCCGCTCGAGCTTCTCGTCGGACGAGGAGGTGATGATCGCCCGGTAACCGGCCGCCTTGGCGAACTGCAGGCCGAAGATCGACACGCCCCCAGTGCCCAGCAGCAGCACGCTGTCGCCGGGCTTCAGCCGCGCGTCCTCGAAGAGGGCGCGCCAGGCGGTCAGGGCCGCACACGGCAGGCAGGCGACCTGCTGGTCGGTGAGGAACTCGGGGACCTTGGAGAGCCCGTCCTCGTGGAATGTCGCCAGTTCGCGTCCGGCGCCGGGAACCGGCAGGCCGAGCGCCGAGCGCAACCCTTCCGGCGTCGGCGGTCCCGACAGCCACTTCTGGAAGAACATCGTCGCGACGCGGTCACCGGGCCGGAAACGGGTAACCCCCTCGCCGACCGCCTCGACAATCCCGCATCCATCGGAGAACGGCGTCAGCGGCAGGGGCGTCTGGGGCCCGTAGACGCCATTGACCATCAGAAGGTCGCGGTAGTTGAGCGAGACGGCCCGCATCCGCACCAGGACTTCGCCAGGTCCCGGCTTTGGATCGGCCAACTCGACCACCTTCAGGTGATCCAGGCCTACGGCGTCGACCAGCTGCAGGGCGCGCATCGCGGTCTCTCCTCAGTTATCCAGCGGCTGGGCCAGGCAGATCGACATGTCGGGCCTTCGCCATCTCCACGTAGAGGTCCAGGATCCGCCGCTGCAGGCCCGCGTCGTGGCGGGCCTCGGCCGCCTCATGCAATGCAATGAGGCGCCGGCGCAGGTCCGCATTGGCCGCGTCCAGGGCGCTCCAGCCGCAGTCGCCGTCCGTCACGCCGGCCGCCGCCGAGAGCGCGCCGCCCAGCGCCTCGTCGTAGCCGCCGGCCGCCTCGGCGAGGAGCGCGCGCAGGGCCCCGTTCTCCCACGCCCGCGCGGCCGGTCCGCGCTCGGCTTCCTGGGCGGAAAGCATGAGCAGCATGGCGACCATGCCGCCGCGGCTCACTGCGTAGTCGCCGGAGGCCTCTGGCGGCGCCGGCGCGCTCAGGGAGATCACCTGCCCCATCAGGATCGTCGGAAGGCTGGGTGTCATGCGGGGCCGAGCTCCGAAAGATGCCGGGCGAGGATTTCGTCCTGCGCCCGGGCGGTGAACCAGCCCGAGAAGAGCAGGATCGGCTCTTTCATCCCGCCATCGAGCCAGGCTTTCGCCGAGGAGGTCCAGATCGCCTGGCCCTTCACCGAAGCGAACAGCCGCCACCAGGCCAGGGCCTTTGGATCAACCTCCAGGCCGCTCGCCCGCCGCCAGATCGCCAGGGCCTCGTCCACGGGGACCATGCCGGAGATGCGCGGATCCCCCTGCCGCGACCAGAGCGGGTCCATCGCCCAGGCGAGGTCCTCGAGCGGGTCGCCCAGGTGCGCCATCTCCCAATCGAGGAGGGCGAGGATCCGCCCGGAGCCGTCGTGCAGGAAGTTGCCGCTCCGAAAATCACCATGGACCACCGCGACCTTCGTCGCCGGCGGCGGAGGCGAGGTGCGAAGGCGCCGGATGGCCGCGCGGACGATGGGTTGCGGGTGCAGCTCGTCGGCGTCGATCACGCCCGCCCAGTAGTCCAGCTCGCGCCGCCAACAGGCGTCTGGCGCCGGCCGGTCCGCGGCCTCGAGGATTGGCAGCCCGTCCACCGGCTCGGCGGCGATGCGGCCCATGATCGAGAAGAACTGCTCGCCAATTTCGGCCGCGTGCGTGCCGTAGGGATCAACCGCGAAGGGAGAGGCGGGCGAGCCTCCCTCCACTCTCCCCATGATGAAGAAGGGCCGCTCGAGCTCGCCGCCCTCGATCTCGAGGACGAGAGCCTCGGGCGCCGCCACCTGGCGGCCCAGGAACGATCGGATCGCCAGGAACTCCAGACGCCGGTCAGTGTCGATCAGGCTGTCGGGCGGATCGCGACGCAGGATGCACGGCCGGCGCCCCTCCTCGGACACGGCGTCGTACCTGTAGGTCTCCCGGCTCGCGCCTCCGGAGATGCGCGCGAGGTTCTCGACGGTAACCGGCCGTCCCTCCGTCCGCGAAAGGTAGGCGGCAAGCCGCTCTGCGAGGGTCATGCGGGCGCCATCAAGACGGGAAGTCCAGGATACCGGTCAGGCCGGTAGGCTTGTGGGGGCCGAGGGCCAACTGCTCGAGCACGGCCCGGCCCACGGCGGTCCGGCCTTGGGAGCTTTCGTAGGTCACCTTCGAGAGCGCCTGCACGTGCAGGTGGTGCGGGAGTTTCGCATCGACCTCGCTCAGCTTCAGGTCCTCGCGCTCGACCGCCAGGGCCCCGTGATTGAGCCCATGGGCCCACTTCGGGTGACCATAGCCCAGGCCGAGCATGAAGAACTCGTACTGCGGCTCGTAGGTGATGCGGTCCTCACCGTTCGGGGACTTCAGTCTGACCACGGCCCGCCGAGCGTGACGGGTTCCGGGCTTCCACTCGATGTCGATCGACGTGTCGTCGTACTCGTCCATGCCGCTGGCGTCGACGCCGTCCGGGGCCCAGACGGCGCGGCGGTTCCACGGCAGGCCCTGGCCGTCGTCATTGGTGTGGAAGAAGAAGCTCCCCGCCTCGAAACTGCTCGGCCCCCAGATCCAGAAGAACTGCGGCGCGGCTGGCGGGACCTGCTCCTGCGGATCGCGGGCGCCTATGGGGCGAACGCCCCACGAACGGTCGCGGGTGCCGACGAAGCCGTCGACGCTCCGCCTTTGCCCGTCCAGTTCGATCCAGCCCCGATAGCGCCCGTTCTGGGTCAGGCGGGTGTAGTCCATCATCGCCCGCGGCCCGATACGTCGGATGAACCTCGGCTCCTCCACGGGAAATGCGCGCCCCTCGAAGACGATCTCAGCCTTCAGCCCCTTGTCGGGGGCGTCAACCACGACCTTCAGGCGCTGCAGCGGCTCGATGACCTCGATGCGGATCGGCCCGACCGAAAGATCCATGCGCTCCATGTTGAGCCAGCGGCTGGCGTGCAGGGACGTCTGCACGCCCTCACGGATCACGCAGAAGCTGGCGTCGGCGATGTTGAGGTGGGGATAGACGCCGAAGGCGACGGCGAAAAAGTCGCCTCCCTCGTCGGGCGCGTAGCCGTTGAAGAAATACCGGTCATAGAAATTTCGGTCCGTCCCGGAGTACGCGATCGGTTCGCTCGTCTGGTGGATTGGAAAATCGTCACCCTTGGTGAGCGCCATCGCCGTTTCTCCCGTTTTCCGGGCGACTTAAGGTAGGGCTTACGCCCCTGGCAACCACTTACGGAGGGTCAATGATGGCTGCGAACGGATCGGTGTGGGTGCGCCTCGCCGCCATCAGCGGGGCGGTAAGCGTGGTCGCAGGCGCCTTCGCCGCCCACTCCGTCAGGGATCCCGCGGCGAGGGATCTGTTGCGTACTGGCGCGACCTATGAGGCGACGCACGCCCTGGCCGCTCTTGCCGCCGTTGCTCTCGGCCGCCAGGGCGGGCGCGGCTCGGGTCTTGCGCCCGCGCTTTTCCTCGGCGGAACGGTGCTCTTCAGCGGCTCGCTCTACGCGCTCGCCCTTGGCGCGCCGCGGGTCATGGGAGCGATCACGCCGATCGGCGGCCTCGGATTCATCGCCGGCTGGGCCGTCTTCGCCCTGCAGGCGGGAGGCTCACGCGGCCGCCGAGCCTGAGCCCGGCGCTTCGAGCCTCTAACATTGTCGTTCCCGGCGCCCTCTTCGCCTTGCCGGACCGCGGCTTCCGCATCAGAGGTACGAAACCGCCCAAATTCTCGGGGACCCGAATGACCGCCCTTGAGAGCCAGATGCCTCCTGTCGCCTATGCCGGGCTCCGGGACATTCGCATGGCCTACTATGAGAGCGGCCCGCGAGAGGGGATCCCGGTGATCCTCTGCCACGGCTTTCCGGAGATCGCCTTCTCCTGGCGCCATCAGCTCCGCGCCCTCGGAGAGGCCAGGCGCTGGGCCGTCGCGCCGGACCAGCGCGGCTACGGCCTCACCGGTGGCCCCGCGGCCGTGGAGGCCTACGACATCGAGCATCTGACGGATGACCTCTGCCGGCTGCTCGATCACCTGGAGGTGGAGAAGGCGATCTTCTGCGGTCACGACTGGGGCGGCGTCATCGTCTGGCAGATGTTCCCGCGGCATCCAGATCGGGTGGCGGGCGTCATCGGCGTCAACACGCCCTTCATGCCCCGGCCGCCGGCCGACCCGATCTCGATCATGCGACGACGGTTCGGCGAGGAGATGTACATCGTCGACTTCCAGACCCCCGGCCGGGCCGACGCCGTGCTTTCCGCGGATGTCCGCAAGACGATGGGCTTCTTCATGCGCAAGCCGCCGCCCGGGACGCCGCCGGCGGGTGGGGGCCTGCGCGGCTCCGTCCTGGCCGAGGGCGGCGACAAGGGCGAACCGACCTTCGCGCTGGTGAAGATGCTCGAGGCCTATAACCCTGCCTTCGACCCCCGCGAGACCTTCCTCACCGATGAGGAGATGGCGGCCTTCGTCGAGACCTTCGAACGCACCGGATTTACCGGTGGAATCAACTGGTACCGGAACTTCACACGCAACTGGGAGCGCTCCGCGTCCATTCCCGATCGTGTGAACACGCCTTCCCTGATGATCATGGCCGAAAAGGACGCCGTCTTGCCGCCCTCGGCGGCCGATGGGATGGAGTCGTGGGCGCCCGACCTGGAGAGGGTGCTAATCCAGGGCAGTGGCCACTGGACCCAGCAGGAGAAGCCGGCCGAGGTCAACGCCGCTATCCTGGACTGGCTCGAGCGACGCTTTCCCGTCAAGAGACATTGATGGACCGCACCACTCCCACTCTCAGCGCCCCGATGTCGGCGGCCGGACGGCGCGGTCTCTATGTCGAGACCGAGCCCTTCGCCTCAGGCTGGCTGCCGATGGGGGGACTGCACGAGGTCTACTACGAGGAATGCGGCTCCCGCGCCGGGCGGCCGGCCCTCGTCCTCCACGGGGGCCCCGGCGGCGCGATCAACCCGACCATGCGCCGCTTCTTCGACCCCTCGCGCTGGCGCGTCGTGCTGTTCGACCAGCGCGGTTGCGGGCGTAGCCGCCCCAACGCCTCGCTCGAGGAAAATACGACCTGGGACCTGGTGGACGACATCGAGGAACTGAGGCGCCATCTCAAGATCGAGAAGTGGGCTGTCTTCGGCGGCTCGTGGGGCTCGACGCTCGCCCTCGCCTACGCGATCCGCCACCCCGAGCGAGTTTCCTCCCTCATCCTTCGCGGGGTCTTCCTCCTGACCCAGCGCGAGCTGGACTGGTTCTACCAGGACGGCGCCTCGATGCTGTTCCCCGACGCGTGGGAGCGCTTCATCGCCCCTATTCCCGCGGCGGAACGCGGGGATCTCCTGAAGGCCTACCACACCCGCCTCACCGGGCCCGATCGCCGCGTCCAGGCGCAGGCGGCGGCGGCCTGGAGCCAGTGGGAGGGTGACACCCTCTCGCTTCGCGGCCCCCAGGCGCGGCCGGCGAAGTTCAACGAGGTCGACTTCGCGATCGCCTTCGCACGGATCGAGTGCCACTACTTCGTCAACCGCGGGTTCTTCCCGGAGGACGGCTGGATCCTCAAGAACATCAAGACGGTCCGCTCGATCCCGGGATGGGTCGTGCAGGGCCGCTTCGACGTGGTGACGCCAATGGAGAGCGCCTGGTCGCTGAAGAAGGCGTGGCCCGAGGCGCGCTTCGAGATCATCTGGGACGCAGGCCATGCGTCCACCGAGCCGGGAATCGTCGACGCCCTCGTCAGGGCGACCGACCAGGCCCTTACGCTGTAGGGATCCCAGTGCGGAAGCCTGTAAGGTTTTTGTGAGCTCGCCCCCCTAAATTCCGTCATGGCCGGCACAAGGCCGGCCATGACGATAATAGAATAAATTCACAACCTTGGACGCCACCGATCAGACGATCGAGCCGCGGCCGCTCCCGACCTCGGAGAAGCGGTGGACCTTCGCCGACAGGACGAGGGCGAAGCCGGCCATCATGGTGATCATGACCGTGCCGCCGAAGGAGAGGAGCGGCATGGGCACTCCGACCACCGGGGCCAGTCCCATCACCATCGCCCCATTGATCAGGACGCACAGCGAGAAGGTGATGATGGTCCCAGCCGCCGCCATCCGCGCGAAGTGGCTGTAGGCGTTGGAGGCGATCCGCAGGCCCAGGTAGATCACTCCGGCGTAGAGCGCCAAGACGCTGACGCACCCGAGAAACCCGAACTCCTCGGCCATGGAGGAGAAGATGAAGTCGGTGGATTTCTCGGGCAGGAAGTTGAGCTGGCTCTGGGTCCCCAGGCCAAATCCCTTCCCCAGCACGCCTCCTGAACCGAGCGCGATCTTGGACTGGATGATGTGGTAGCCCGAACCGGAGCGATCCGCTTCCGGGTGCAGGAACGTAAGCAGGCGCGCTCGCTGGTACGGCTTGAGCACGAAGGCGAAGGCCACTGGCGCGGCCGCCGCGACCGCCGCCAGGACGGCGCCTGCCAGGGGAAGGCTGAGGCCCCCAAGGACCATCATCAGCCCGCCGGTGGCGGCGATCAGGATCGCTGTGCCGAGGTCTGGCTGGTGCGCCACCAGGGCGGCGGGCGCGCCGATCAGGGCGGCCGGGATCAATAGCCGCCAGGACAGCCGCGCCTTCCCCGCCTCCAGGCCCTGGTAGAAGCGGGCGAGCGCCAGCACCAGGCCGACCTTGACGATCTCCGAGGGTTGCAGGCGGATCGGGCCCAGGTCCAGCCAGCGCCTGGCGCCCATGGTGCTGTGGCCGGCGACGGCGACCGCCAGCAGCATCAGCAATCCCAGCCCATAGATCGGGTAGGCCGCAGTGAACCAGACGCGCAGATCCACCGTGGCCAGAAGGACCATGGCCACGAAGCAGAAGCCGAACAACAGCAGGTGCTTGGCCGCCCAGGGCGACCACGAGCCGCCGGCGATGGAATAGAGCACGATCGTTCCCACCCCGGCGATCGCCGCAAGAAGGGCGCACATGGTCCAGTCGATGTGCTGGAGCTTGACGACGAAGCGGTCCCGCTCGCCCTGCCGGTTGATGAAAGTGGCGGTCATACGCCTCTCAGCCTCGGCTCCGGGGCGCCGACGGCGACGGAGGTCGGAATGGGTTGGACGATCCTCGCGCGGACCTGCGGATCCTTCAGCAACGCCACCTTCATGATCTGGGCGGCCTTGGGCGCAGCGGCGTCCGCGCCGAAGCCTCCGTGCTCCACGAGCACGCTCATCGCGTAGCGCGGATCGTCATAGGGCGCGAAAGCGATGAACCAGGCGTGGTCGCGACTCTCCCATGATCCTTGTGCGCCATGCGAGCCGTGCGAGCCGGCGGCGTAGTTGTGCGCCTGAGCCGTGCCGGTCTTGCCCGCCATCTTCACCGGCCCCAACCCCATGTCCGCGACGTGGGCGGCCGTGCCGGAGATGACCACCGCCGCCATGGCCTCGCGGATGAAGGCCAGGTGATCCTGGGCAAAGGGCAGCTCCGGCGGTTGGGTCACGGCCTGCTGCACCACATCCCCCACAGAGTCGACCAGCCGGGGCTCTAGGGCGACCCTTCCGTTGGCCAGCCGCGCCGCCTGGATGCAGAGCTGCAGGGCGTTCACGCTGACATAGCCTTGCCCGATGCCCATGCTGGGCGTCTCGCCAGGATGCCAGACCGGATCGCGGGGAAAGGCGCGGCGCTTGTAGGCGGTGTCGGGGACCAGACCCACCTTCTGCCCGGGAATCCCGAGGTCGTGCTTCTGTCCGAGGCCGAAGAACCGCGCGACGCGTGCGATCGGATCGGGGCCGATGCTTAGCGCCAGCTGGTAGAAGTAGATATCGCACGACTGAGCGATCGCGCCCTTGAGGTCGAGTGTCCCGTGCGCCTTGTCGCAACCCCAGGAGCGCCCGCCCCAGAACCAGTGCTTGTGGCACGTGTAGCTGCGTGAGGGATCAATACCGCGCTCCAGCGCCGCCAGAGCGACCATGGTCTTGAAGGTCGAACCGGGAGGATAGGTGGCGGTTAAGGCCTTGTTGAACAGCGGTTTGCGCTCGTATTCCGCCAGCGCCTTGTAGTCCGGACCACTCACGCCGCGGACGAATGAGTTCGCATCGAAGCTTGGCGCCGAATAGAGGCAGAGGACGTCGCCGCTGCGGCAGTCCATCATCACCGCCGCGCCGCTGTCGGCGCCGAACACTTCGAGCGCCCGGTTCTGGATGTCGGAGTCCAGGGTCAGGCGAATTGGCGAGCCCGGAATGGCGGGGATGTCGCCTTGCGGATCCTGTCGGACCACCCGGCCCTTGACGTCCACCTCCACCTTGCGGGCCCCCGGCCTGCCGCGGAGCTGGAGGTCGTAGCTCTTCTCGATCCCCTGCTTGCCGATCCTAAAGCCGGGATTGAGAAGGATCGGTTCGGAGTTCGGCCCGGTCTTGGTGATGTCCTTGGCGCTGACCTTGGCGACGTATCCAACGACGTGGGCGAAGGCGGCGGAGAACGGATAGACCCTCACTTCGCCCATGTCCGCGGTCACGCCCGGAAGCTCCGGAGCCCGCACGTTGACGCGCGAGAACTCCTCCCAGCTCATGTCCTCGGCCACCGCGACTGGGGCCCGACGCGGGGCGGCCGCGATTTCGGCCCTCAGGCGGCGCAGGCGACCGTCGTCGATCGGGATGAGCTCGGAAAGGCTCGCCAGCACTCTGTCCACGTCCACGCTCTCGTCCCTTGCCAGGAGGAGCCGGAAGTCCGGGCGGTTGGAGGCCAGCACGACGCCGTGGCGATCGGTGATCAGGCCCCGCGGCGGCGGGGTGAGCTGGAATTCGAACTCGTTGTGCTCCGAGAGCAGGGCGTACTTGTCCGCCTGCAGCAACTGCAGCTGCACGAGGCGCCCGCCAAGCGCCAGCAGGCCCGCGCCCGCCAGCCCACCGAACAACACCGTGCGCCGGCCAAACAAGGCCTGGCGTTCGTTGACGTCGTCGAGGAGGAGAGGCGAGCGGCTCATTTGAATCGCACGTCCGAGTCTTCGTAGGTCTCGATGAGGCGCCAGGCCGGCCAGAACACGACCGCGGTCGCGATCACCTGGATCGCGAGGCCCCCCGGATCGGGCGCCTGACCCGCGGTGAAGAAGGTGAGCGCCACGGCCACGCCAAACCCGGCCCCCAGCGCCGCGAGATACCACCCCCAGTGGGTCCAAAAGCCCTGGCCGGCCAGAAGCGGCCGCGCCGCGACGCCAATGGCGTAGGCCGCGAGAAGGGCGCTCGGCCAAAGACCGAGCCTGTCGCCCCAGAGCATGTCCTGGAAGAGGCCCAGCAGGATGAGGACGAACGGCGCCAGCAACGAGGGCCGGATCACGGCCCAGGCGAAGGCTGGGATCATAGCAAGGACCGGTTGCGGAAGGCCTACGCCCGCGATCTCCACCGGAAGGGTCAGCAGCAGCGAGCCAGCAGCGCAGACGAGCGCCGGCGCGCCGAGCCAGATCAGGGGATTTAGCGGCTGTACGACCCCCGCGGGCATGTCACTGCCCCTTCGGCGCCGGATGCGCGGCCGACGGCGCTGCGTTCGCCGCGGGAGGCGCCGGCGGAGTCGGCGCGTCGGTGCTCGTGGACGGAAGGGCGCCCGGCTGGAGGGCGTTTGGGCCAACCACCTGTGAAAAGTCCCTGAACAGCAGGAGACGCACCAGATCGATGGATCCGGCGTCGGTGTCCAAGGCAACGCGCCAGCCATCCTGCGCCTGGACCGCCACGCCCACCGGCAGACCTCGCGGGATCACCCCGCCGTCGCCGGACGTGAGGATGCGGTCGCCAGGCCGGACCGGATCGTGGGTCCGCAGATAGTCGAGCCTGGGGGCCGGTCCGCCGTCCCCGGTGAGGATGGCTCGCCCATTGGTGCGCGCGATCAGCACGGGAATCCGACTCTCGATGTCGGTGAGGAGCATGATGCGGCTGACGTGAGGCGACACGGAGACGACGCGGCCAACGAGTCCGTGCTCGTTGAGCGCCGGGTTGCCTTCGAGCACGCCCGCGTCCGATCCAACGTCAGCCAGGCGGGTGTCGGCGAACGGACCGCGGGCGTCCAGGACTGTGCGCGCCCCCACCATCGGCAGCGGCGGATCGGTCTTGACCTGGAGGAGCGCCCGCAGTCGTCCGTTTTCCTCGCGAAGGGCTTCGACCTGGGCTTCGAGCCGCCGGGCCTGGGCGAGTTGAGCGCGCAGCCGGCCGTTCTGGCCGCCCGCGTCAACATAGGCTCCCACCGCCGCCGCGCCGTCGGCGACCCAGTGCACAGGCGCCGAGACCACTCCGCCCACGGCGCCGGCGACCCCGTCAAATCGGCCGCGGACTTCGTCGAGCGGACTGCCACGATGATCGTTCACGAAGAGGGCGAGCGAGACGACGCCGGCCAGCACCAGGGCGGCCACGGCGAGCCAGGCCAGTGGCGGCCTCAGTTCGTTCAGCGGACCGTCTCTTAGGGACACTCGCTAAGACCCCTCCCGACCACGCCACCACTGGAATATGCGCACCGGGACTACAAGAACGGTATGGCCTCGAAGAGGCCGGCGAGAGGGATTTAGTCTAGAAGAGACTCGATTCGAGAAGCCCCTTCATCCACTTCGGGTGCTCGAGCACCTTTCCGCAGCCAAGCGCCACACAGGCGAGCGGGTCGTCGGCGACCGTGACCGGAAGGCCCGTCTGATCCCGGATCTCCAAATCGAGACCGCGAAGAAGCGCGCCCCCGCCGGTCAGCATGATGCCCTTGTCTGCGATGTCGGCGGCGAGTTCCGGCGGCGTAGCTTCCAGCGCCACCTTGACCGCCTCGATGATGCTTGCAACCGGCTCGGCGACAGCTTCCGCCGCCTGGCGCTCACTGATCCGCACTTCCCGCGGCACCCCCTGCATGAGGTCGCGACCCTTCACGTCGATGCACAGCCCGACCCCGTCCTCGGGCGAACGGGCGGTGCCGATCTCCTTCTTGATCCGCTCGGCAGTCGTCTCGCCGATAAGGAGATTGTGGTGGCGGCGCATGTAGCTGATCACCGCCTCGTCCATCTTGTCGCCGCCGACGCGAACGCTGCGGGAATAGACGATCCCGGAGAGCGAGAGCACGGCGACCTCGGTCGTCCCCCCGCCGATGTCCACGACCATTGAACCGGTAGGTTCGTGGATCGGCAGGCCGGCGCCGATCGCCGCAGCCATGGGCTCGTACATCAGGCCGACCTTGCGCGCGGAGGCGTTGAGGCACGAGTCGTTGATCGCCCGACGCTCCACCGCCGTCGCCCCGGACGGGACGCACACGATCACCTTGGGCGTGACGAATCCGGACCGGTTGTGGACCTTCCGGATGAAGTACTTGATCATCTCCTCGGCGACTTCGAAGTCGGCGATCACGCCGTCGCGCATGGGGCGAATCGCCTCCATGTGCCCCGGCGTGCGGCCCAGCATCATCTTGGCCTCGACGCCGACGGCGTAGACCGTCTTGCGTCCTCCCGCAGTCCGCAGGGCAACCACGGAGGGCTCGTTGAGCACAATCCCTTTGCCGCGCATGTAGACCAGGGTGTTTGCTGTCCCCAGGTCGATGGCGATGTCGCTAGAGATGATACCGAACAGGGACGAGAACATTCAGGACTCGGAATCTGCGGGCCGCATGGTCGTGGACCCCTCCCTCGGACTTGCGACCCAGGGAACACGCGCTTCGAATCTGGCGCACGAATAGGCGGTCCGCCGGGGCGGCGCTTGGAGGTGAGATCACCCCTGTGCCGTGACCCCGCGGCGAATTCAAGACCTTCGTTCGTCGCGGGGGCCCATCAGCCTGCGGCTTTTTCTCAAAAACCGCTGGCGGTGAG
The DNA here is from genome assembly GCA_035483335.1 of Caulobacteraceae bacterium. GTDB lineage: Bacteria > Pseudomonadota > Alphaproteobacteria > Caulobacterales > Caulobacteraceae > Acaudatibacter. Next base: position 15,306 of record DATHPX010000100.1, read on the forward strand.
AGGCTCGGGGGCGCTCTTTTCCTTGCGGGCGAAGAGATTGTTCAAGGCGTTCACATAAGCGGTCGCGCTGGCCGTCAATGTGTCCGTATCCGCAGCCTGGCCCGTTGCAATCCGACCGTCCTCTTCCAGACGCACGGAGACCTGCGCCTGGGCGTCGGTGCCCTCGGTGACAGCGTGGACCTGGAAGAGGCGCAGCACGGCGTCATGCGGCACGATCTGATGGATCGCGTTGAACACCGCGTCCACGGGCCCGTCCCCTGTCGCCATTGCGCTCGACTCGGCCCCGTCCACCACGAGGGTGAGATGCGCTTCCTGCGGGCCTTCGGTGCCGGCGATCACGCGCAGGCTCTTGACCTGCACGCGCTCTGCGCCCCTCGCCAGGGCGTCGTCGACAAGAGCGATGATGTCGTCGTCGAAGACGCTCTTCTTCTTGTCCGCCAGATCCTTGAACCGGCCGAAGGCCTCGTTCAGGGCGTTCTGGCCCAGTTCATAGCCAAGATCCTTGAGCTTCTCGCGGAAGGCGTGACGGCCTGAGTGCTTGCCCATGACCAGATTGGAGCCGCCCTGCCCCACATCCTGCGGCCGCATGATCTCATAGGTCTCGGCGTTCTTGAGCATCCCATCCTGGTGGATGCCCGCCTCGTGCGCGAAGGCGTTCTTGCCGACGATCGCCTTGTTGAACTGAACCGGAAAGCCGGTGATCGCCGAAACGTAGCGGCTGGCGCGGGTGATGTGCTCGGTGCGCACCCGGGTCGGGAACGGCAGGGCGTCCTGGCGCACCTTCAGCGCCATGACGACTTCCTCCAGCGCAGCATTGCCGGCGCGCTCGCCGATGCCGTTGATCGCCAGCTCGACCTGGCGAGCGCCCGCCTCGACGCCGGCCAGGCTGTTGGCCACGGCAAGGCCAAGGTCGTTGTGACAGTGAGTGGAGAAGATCACCGTGTCCGCGCCGGGGACGTTCTCGATCAGGTCGCGGAACACCGCCGCGTATTCCGAAGGATAGGTGTAGCCGACGGTGTCGGGGATGTTGATTGTCGTGGCGCCGGCGCGGATCGCCGTCTCGACGCAGCGGCGCAGCACGTCGCGCTCCGTACGCGTGGCGTCCTGGGCGGACCATTCGACGTCGCCGCAGAGGTTGCGCGCGTGGGTGACCGAGGCGTGCACCGCCTCCACCACCTCCTCGGGAGTCATCCGCAGGATGTGGTCCCGGTGCTGGGGCGAGGTGGAAATGAAGGTATGGATCCGGCCGCGCTTGGCCGGGCGGATCGCCTCGGCGCAGCGCTCGATGTCGGCGACGCCGGCGCGGGCCAGCCCGCACACCGTGCTCTCGGTGACGATCTTGGCGATCTCGCGCACGGCC